>JBDTCF010000123.1:0-29621 GCA_039923715.1 Vulcanimicrobiaceae bacterium | reverse complement strand
GTCGCGGCGTTCGCCGCGCGCAAAGAACTCGACATCGATCCCGCTCGGAACGACCGCGATTCGCGAACTCACCCCAAGCGCGCGCAAGTGATGCTCCATCGTCTGCGTGGGCACGATCACGGCGTCGGCGGCATTCGCGTACGAGCGCGTCAGTAGGGCCGCCGCGCGACGCGTTAGTTCGGTTTCGAACGGGACGTAGTGCGCGTACGCTTCCAACTGCGTGTGATACGTGAACACCAGCGGAACGCCGTAGCGACGCGCGGTACGGATGCCCATCCAACCCGTGACGAACGGCGAGTGCGCGTGAACGATTGAGGGCCGGCCGGCAGCGTGCGCGAAGTGACGCGACGAGAGCAGCGGCAAGGTTAGTCGATATGCGGTCGGCGTCGGCAACGGCAGCGAGGGAAGACGCACGACCGAGGCGTTGGCTTCGTGGTATCCCGGCATCGTCGGTGTGATGCACAGCACGTCGTGTCCGCGTTCGCGCAAACCCTCCGCTAGCGCGTCGACCGATGCGACCACTCCGTTTTGAATGGGACGGTAGCATTCAGTGAACAACACGACGCGCAAAGGCTGCACCTCTCGTCGTTAGTGCACGCGCTGCTAGGAGCCTGTCGGACTTGAGTCGTTTTCGGATCCGGGAACGCGGCTCACGTTCCGACGGGTTCCTAGGGCCTTTCGTGCTCGCGCACGCGTAGAACGAACGATCGGCGTTTGTCAAGTTGACGGCCTCGAAAATCCCTGATATCGTCGCCGGGTTCTCTTTTCGGCCCCGACCGAAGGGGGGACGTTGCACTGGCGAGTCCATCACCTCCGGATCGTCAACCGCCACTTTGTAAGACGGGCCTCGCGCCGCTATTGCCCCCGGGCATCGCGTAGCGCCTCCAGGCCGCACTCGTCCAAGAAGGGAGCCGGGTTGATCGATAACGATCATCAGACTTTTATCGCAGCAAGCGTTTTCGCGCTCGGGTTGTTTCTCGTGGGCGTGGCTCCCGCCGCCGCCCTGGTCGGGCACCCGTTCGAACCTGCTCCGGCCGTGCCGGTCGCCATTCTCGCGGGACCCAGCCGCCATACCATCGTCACGACCGTCCCGACGGTCGGCGAGCTGCTGCGGACTCAGGGTATCCGCTTGGGCCCGGGCGACCGGGTCGAGCCGGATGCCTCCACCCCCGTGGCCGCCGGGCTTGAGGTCCGCATCATTCGGCGGCTCTCCTGGATCCGGGCGATCCGCCACCGTATCGCCGCGCGTACCATCCAGCGCAACGATCCTGCCCTTCCCACCGGAGCCTCGCGGATCGCGTTCGCCGGCTCCCCCGGCACCGCCGAGCTGACCTACCGCTATACGAAAGACGGGAACGCCCGCGCAGAGCGTCACCTGATTGCAAAGCGCATCCTGCGCGGCCCTCGCGCTCGCATCCTGGTCCACGGCATCGGCGAGTACTCGGCCTTCGCAGGGCTGGCGGTTCGCGGTTTCCAGGGAACCGTACGGTTGGCCGGCAGCGCGCTGCGCATGATCGCCACCGCCTACACCGCATCGTGTTCGGGTTGCAGCGGATTTACGGCCAGCGGGGTTCGCGCCGGCCACGGCATCGTCGCGGTCGATCCGCGCGTGATTCCGCTGGGCAGCAAGCTCTACATTCCCGGCTACGGCCGAGCCGTCGCCGGCGACACGGGCGGTGCCATCCTCGGGCACCGCATCGATCTCGGCTTCAATTCGGAGGGCGACGCGCTCCGCTTCGGCCGCCGTCCGATCACCGTCTATCTCGTTCGCTAGCTCCGTCCGTGAGCGACCATCCGCGCGGGCTGCTTGCCGCGCGCGGATTACGGCCCAAAAAGCGTCTCGGCCAGCACTTTCTGATCGATCCGGGATCGGCTCGCCGGATCGCCGCGCTCTGCAGCGAGGGCGATCTCGACGCGTACGAAGTCGGCGCAGGAACCGGCGCGCTCACCGCAGCCTTGCTGGAGCGGGGCTTGCGGGTCTGCGCGATCGAGATCGATCCCGACATGATCGCGATATTGAGGACACGTCCCGAGCTGGCGCCCGCAACGCTGGTCAACGAGGACGCGACGAGGTTCGACTTCGACGCGCGCGTCCGGGAACGCTGGTGCGCGTGCGGTAACCTTCCTTACAATATCGCGACGCCGCTGGTGCTGCGCTGGCTCGAACTGCGCGTTCCGCCCCAGCGCATCGTCGTCATGGTGCAAAAGGACGTTGCGGATCGATTCATCGCGAGACCCTCGACGCCGGCCTACGGAAGCCTCACCATCGCGCTGGGTTTCGAGATGGAGGTACGCCGGGCGTTCGTCCTCGGGCCCCGCGCGTTCTACCCGCGTCCGAACGTCGAAAGCGCGGTCGTCGTAATGGAGCGACGCGCCGAGCCCGCCGCCAACGTGCGCGACCGCAACTTTTTTCGGCAGGTCGTCCGCGCGGCGTTCGCGTACCGCCGCAAGACGCTCGCTAACAGTCTGGGGCTCGCGCTCGGGATCGAACGGGAGCGAACGCAACGTGCGCTCGTCGCGAGCGGGCTCGATACGGAGATTCGTGCAGAACAACTCGACCTTCGTGCTTTCGCCGCCCTCACCGACGAACTGGCGCCCTGACGCCTTTCGCCTGTGGCCGACGCTGCTGGTGGCGGTCGGCGCGCTCCTTGCCGTCTTCGTTCCAAGCATCGTCTATCTGGGCATCGCGCT
The DNA here is from genome assembly GCA_039923715.1 of Vulcanimicrobiaceae bacterium. Taxonomy (GTDB): domain Bacteria; phylum Vulcanimicrobiota; class Vulcanimicrobiia; order Vulcanimicrobiales; family Vulcanimicrobiaceae; genus JBDTCF01. The sequence goes on along the minus strand of JBDTCF010000123.1, from coordinate 26,930 downwards.
CACCCTGGGTGCGATTCGCGTCGCCCCGGGCCATCCCGAGCGCATTCCGCCGGTGCATCTCATCGCCGCCCAGATCGTGGCCTACGTCCCGCTGGCGATCTACCTTCTCATCGCGCTACCCAAGATCGCGCATCGCTCGCTACACGATCTCGGAATACGCGTGCCGACCCTGGCCGAACTCGGATACGGGGCGCTCGGCACGATCGCCATGTTCGTAGTCGTCTCGACTGCCAGTCTCGCGATCGAGGCGGTGACGCACTTCCACGATACCGAAGCGGCCGTCGCGTTGCTCAAGGCCCTCAACGGCGCACCGGAGAAAATCGCGTTTGTGGTGATGGCGGTCGTGCTAGCGCCGCTCGTTGAAGAACTTGCGTTTCGCGTGTTTGCGTTCAACGCGTTCGAAAGCCGCACGTCGGTCGGCATCGCGGCCGTGCTCAGCGGCCTCGTCTTCGGGCTCGTCCACGCTTTCGGTTCTCCGCCCTCGCAACTGCTGACGGTCGCGATTCCACTCGCGCTCGGCGGCATCGTCCTGGCGCTCGTTTACGCGCGCACGCGCTGCTATTGGTCGAACGTCGTTACGCACGCGCTCTTCAACAGCATCAGCGTCGTCGCATACTTCGGCTTCCACGCGAAAATCTAGCTTCCGGCTGGCGGTTGACGCCGGAAACTTCGCCCGCGACCGGCGCGGGATGGGGCGCTTTGCGCGCCGCGTGGTCGAGGTCGCACTCGCCGACCCCGAAATCGACGTGACCCTGCTGCTGGAGCGCGAACGCGACGAACCGGCCCTGCGGCGCGCGTTCTCAGGCCGCCGCGTCGCCGTCCGGCCGAGCGCCGACGCGCGCGAATCCGGTCGCCACGACGCGGTTTGGTATCCGTGGAACGGCATGCGCTTCGACGCGACGAATCCGGCGCTGGTCACCTTGCACGACGTCTTTGCGTTCACCGAACCCGCACGCGGCTTCATCGCGCGCCGGCGCGAGCAGGGTCCCATTCGGCGGGCGGTACGGCGCGCCGCCCGCATCGCCACCGATTCCGCGTTCAGCCGCGAGGAGATCGTCCGCGTATTGCACGTTCCGCGCGAACGCATGAGCGTCGTCGAACTCGCGCCCGAACCGTTCTTCGTTCCAGGCCCGTCCCAAGTTCCACCGGAACTCGCAGGTCGCCGCTTCGCGCTGTTCGTCGCTGGACCCGAAGCGCGCAAGAATGCGGCCTTCTTCTTCGACGTCGCCACGCGCGCGCTGCACGCTCCGCACGAAACGCTTGCCATCGTCGGGAACCTGGGCGCCGGCTCGGAGCGAGCGCTCGCATCGACCGGCGTCGCGCACGTCCGCTTCGACGCGGACGACGAATTGCTGCGTTCGCTCTATCGCACGGCGAACGTCGTGTGCGTGCCCTCGCTGGCCGAGGGTTTCGGGCTCGTCGCCGCCGAGGCGCTCGCGTGCGGCGCGCCGGTCATCGCTTCGTCGACATCGTCGCTGCCGGAGGCGACCGGCGGGGCGGCGTTACTTGCCGACCCGCGCGACGTGAACGCATGGGTGCGCGCGTTGCGCTCCGTCCTCGACGATCCGGCCACAGCGGCGGAGTTACAAGCGAAAGCGCGCGCACGTTTTCCTCTCGCGACCCGCGACGAGCCCGCACACGCCACCCTACGTCTGCTGCGTTCGCTCGCCGCCAGGTAGCGCGTTGGCCCGGCGGGCGCCGTCGACTTCTGCGACGATCGCGCGCAGACGCTCGATGAATCGGGCGGGAGCGAACGTCTCGGCATGTGCGCGCAGTTGCGGCGCGGCGTAACGCGCGGGATCGAACGACGACAGTAAGGTCGCAAGCGCTTCGGCGGTCGGCTCGGCAAAGTGTTCGCCGGTGACTCCGGGAACGATCGTTTCGAGCGCTCCGCCGCGTCCGAAAGCGAGCGCCGGCCGGCCAGCGGCGTTCGCCTCGAGCGGAACGAGGCCGAAATCTTCCTCGCCGGGGACGATCACGGCCCGTGCGCCGCCCACGATCGCGTTCAGTTCGAGATCCGAGACCTCACCGCAGAACGTGGTCGCGGTGCCCCGTGCGGCTGCGCGCAGCCCCGCTTCGGCGGGACCCGTTCCGACCACCCGCAGTGGGAAGCCGGCGCGTGCGCACGCTGCGATAGCGAGCTCGACGCGCTTGTACGGCAGCAGCCGCGCCACCGTGACGAAGTACTCCCCGTCTCCGGCACCGACGCTGAAACGGTCTAGGTCGACCGGACACGGCAGCACGTAGGCATCGCGCCCGTAGTAGCGCCGGATGCGGTCGGCGACGTTCCGCGAGTTCGCGACGAAGGCCGTCGGCCGTTGGGCGGCGCGCAGATCCCATGCAACCAGGCGCGCCACGAGCGGACGCCCGAGCGCACGCCACCCTTTGGTGAGCCCGCCGACGTACTCGTCGTAGGCAAACGCGAAGCGGCTGACCGTGTTGATGTAACACACGTGCGTCGCGTCGGGCCGGATTCGAACGCCTTTCGCCCACGCGGTCGTCGAGCTGACGACGAGATCGTAGGCCCCCAGATCGAACCGTTCGAAGGCCCCGGGATAGAACGGCGCGAGATAGCGGAAAGCCCGGCCGGCAAAGGGAATGCGCTGCAACGCGGAGGTCCGCACGCGCCCTGGAGGGACGAGATCTCCGGTCGCGCCCGCGTCGTAGAGCGCGGTGTAGACGGGTGCGTCGGGATACGCCCGCGCGATGTGCGCGAAGACGCGCTCCGCCCCGCCCCGCTGGTTCAGATAGTCGTGCACGAGCGCCACCCGGCGGCGCACGCCGAGGCCGTCGCTCAGTGCGAAGTCGGGTTGTCGCGCGGCAGGACGATTGCGACGACGTACTTCTGCAAGTATCGCTTCGCCGCGCGTTCGATGTCGGCGGCGGTCGTTCCGTCGATCGCGTCGAGCGCGCGATCGAGCGACCCGTTCGGGATGCCGTCGGCCGCGAACAAGCCGATCAGATACGAACGATCGGCAAGCGTCGTCACGCCGGTCACGAACGCACCGATCGTTTGGGCCTTGAGTTTGCGCAGTTCGTCGGGCGCGATGCGCTTGCTGGCGAGCGACTTGGCGACCAAACCGATTTCACGCAGTCCGCCCGTCGGGTCCAATCCGCTCGAACCGTTCACGTACACGACGAGACTCGCGGGCGTTGTCTCGTACAGATACAAGGCTCCGACAGGCTTCTCGGCAAGGTTCAGGGTGGTCGCGCTGGTGCGCTCGAACGCGCTCGAGAGCAAGGTCTCGAGGACGAGCATCGCGCCGAAATCGGCATCTTTCGGCGCGGGCGCGGCAAACCCGAGAACCACGAAGGGGCCTTGCACGTCGCGCCGCACGACGACACGTTTCGGATTTGCCGGGAGCACGCGGGCCGGGCGGTCCGGCGCCGTGACGCTACCGGCCGGAAGGGCTTGGGTCAGCGCCGCGAGGGCGCCCGCGAGTCCGGGCGTCGCGGCCCCGACCGCGCTTGCCGAGATGCTTCCGCGACGATAGGTGCGCGCGAAGAAATCGGCAAGCGCTTGCGGACCGAGCTGGCTCAGGCTCGCGCTCGTGCCGAAGTCCGGAAACGCCGATCCAGCCGGCAGGTACGACTCCTTGAACATCTGGACGCCGACCCGCAGCGGATTTTTTTCGCCTTCGTTACTGCGCTGCGTCAGCGTTGCACGGGCCGCGCTGAGGATCGGGCCGGAGAAGTTGGGTTGCGCGAACGCTTTAGCGAGCAGCGCGGCCAACGCGGGAAGTTCTGCGGGCCGGCTCTCCAAATAAAAGTGCGCGGTGCGGTCGTCGACCGCGTAACTCACGTTGCCGCCTAGCGCCGCAATCGCGTCGCGGAGCGGTTCGCGCTGCCCGCCGGCGGCCTCGACCGGCGTGCGCACGAGGCACTCCGCGACCAACGCCGCAATCCCACTGGTCGCGACCGTCTGCTGCTCGAGCCCGGCTGCGACGAAGACCGAGAGCCCGGCCAGCGACGCACCGCGATCGACCTCGCGCACGAAGGGCACGCCACTCGCGCGCGACTGCGCGGTTGGTGGGTAGGTCGGCATGGCGGCCCCGGCGAGCGCCCAGATCAGAACGGGGAGCGTCGCAGCGACGCCGATGCGCCCGAGGGTCATCACGTGCTTTTCCCTTCGGCGGCCGGCTTTTTGGAAGGCGGCGAAAGAGTGGCGGTGGCCGCCGCCTCCGGTGCGAGAAACCGTTGGACGGTCTGCGCCAGAAACTCCGGCGTCAGCGCCTCGGCGGCCTTGAAGTACGCACCGCCGGTTCCGTTTGCGCCCGGTGCGTAGGCCAGATTACCCTCGACCGAATACCACCCGAAATTGTCCGCCACCGCGCCGGCCGTCTGCACGTCGCTGAGCAGATGATATTCAAAAGCGGCGCGCGCGCGCGCGAACGCCTCGGCGCCGAGCGGCGTCTTCAACGCTCGTAGCGCCGCGAGGGTGACGTTCTGCTCGCGGGTCACGTCGGCTCCGCTGAGTGAGACGAAGAAAACGCCCGGATCGCGTAGCGTGATGAACTGACCGTTGGCGCTGGCGCCGGGATCGGTCCGCGCCAGTTCGCGTGCGACGATGCCGCTGTCGGGACGAAACAGATAGTCGGCGACGAAGTCCATCGCGGTCGCCGCCCGCTCGTCGGAAATCGGAGGCCCGATCCACGCGTACCCGGTCGCCGACTCCTCGAATGTGTGGTGTACGGGGGCGGGCGACGCGACGATGCTCGAGGCCGCGGGGCTCTCCGCAGCGGCGTCTTCGCCGCTCGCGGGGCGCCCCTTGGCGAGGTCGCTTAGGACGTTCCCGTCGATCGCCCCATTGACGACGAGGGTCGCGTTCTGTGCGCGGAACGCTCGCGTTGCAAAAGCCTTAACGTCGTCGAACGAAAGCACGCCGACGTCCTTGGGGCTTCCGAGCGGAGCTTCGTGCTGCGGTCCGCTTGCGAACAGCGCGGCGAATAGCGCATCGCGAACGGCCGCGTCCGGATCGAAGCCGGAAATGATCGCAGCGGTCGCCAGCTCGCGCTGCGCCGCGCGGAAACCGTCTTCGCTCAGCACCGGCGCGAAAAATGCCACGCTCATCGCGTGTACGACCGCGCGCGCCGCGGTCGAGGGAACGAGCGCGGAGATTGCGATCGAATCGCCGTAGGCGGATATCTGAAGTTTGCCGCCGGCACTTTGGACGACCGTCCCCAACGCGTCGCCGACCAGCGGCTTCGAACTGGCGGCAGTTTGAGCGGCCAAGCGCGCGAGCGACGAGCGCGGCTTGGAACCGAATCCGCCGGATGGCGCTCGATACCAAAGCTCGACCGCCACGACCGGCGCCCCCTCAAAGTGGCCGACGATCGTGGTTCCGGCGCCGCCGAGGATGTGCCCCAGCGCAACGTTCGGGCCCAAATCGGGTGCGGCGGCCGGGGGCGCCGGCGCGGCGGCGTGACTCGGCAGCGCACACGCCACGACCAGGGTCGCCGCGGCGGCGGCCCCGAGCAACGATCTCTTCATCCTCTTACGCCTACGCCGGCTCCGGCGAAATGTTCGGCGGCAAGCGCTTGGGGCGCTCGGGACGCGGCTCGGGTTCGACGAGCGGCGTCGCTGCGGCACGGGGCAGCTGCGGCGGGTCTTCGGACTTGAGCGGATGTGGCTGGCCGCCGAGGATCGCGACCACCTCGGCGGCGTCGACGGTCTCGTGTTCGAGCAAGGATGCGACCATGCGCTCGACCTTGTCCCAATTTTGGGTCAACAGCTCTTTCGCTTTCGTGTAGCAGTCGTCGATGATGCGACGCACCTCGGCGTCGATCTTGCTCGCGACTTCTTCGGAGTAGTTGCGTTCGTCGCCGAAATCGCGTCCCAGGAAGACCTGATGCGAGCCGCGTCCGTACTGAATCGGGCCGAGCGAATCGGACATCCCGTACTGCGTTACCATCCGGCGCGCGAGTTCGGTCGCTTTCTCGAAGTCGTTCGACGCACCGGTGGTCACGTCGCCGAACTTGATCTCTTCGGAGATACGTCCGGCCAGCGCCCGCGTGATGTCGGAGAGCAACTCGTTTTTGGTCCGCGAGTGCCGGTCTTCTTCGGGCAACGACCAGGTTATGCCGAGCGCCATGCCGCGCGGAATGATCGTGACCTTGTGAACCGGATCGCCGTAGGGCTGCATGCCGCCGACGATGGCGTGGCCGGACTCGTGGTATGCGGTGTTCTCTTTCTCTTTTTGCGACATCACCAACGACTTGCGTTCGGGGCCCGCGACCACGCGGTCGATGGCCTCTTCGCAGTCGATCATCTCGATGATGGACTTGTTCTGGCGAGCCGCCAGAAGCGCGGCTTCGTTGAGCAAGTTCTCCAAGTCCGCGCCGCTAAAGCCAGGGGTACGCTTGGCCAGCGTTTCGAGTGAAATTTCCTTGGAAAGCGGCTTGTTCTTGGCGTGAACGGCCAAAATCGCCTGACGACCCTTGACGTCGGCCCGGTCGACCACAATCTGGCGGTCGAAGCGCCCTGGCCGCAGGAGCGCCGGATCGAGCACGTCGGGCCGGTTCGTCGCCGCGATCAAGATCACGCCGGTATTCTGATCGAAGCCGTCCATCTCGACGAGGAGTTGGTTCAGGGTCTGCTCGCGCTCGTCGTGGCCGCCGCCGAGACCTGCGCCGCGCTGGCGGCCGACCGCGTCGATTTCATCGATGAAGACGATGCAGGGAGCCGACTTCTTCGCCTGTTCGAACAGGTCGCGGACGCGCGAGGCGCCGACGCCGACGAACATCTCGACGAAGTCCGAGCCGGAGATCGAGAAGAATGGAACCCCGGCTTCACCGGCGATCGCGCGAGCCAAAAGCGTCTTTCCCGAACCGGGCGGTCCGAGTAGCAGAACACCCTTGGGAATGCGCGCCCCGAGTGCTTGAAACTTCTTGGGATACTTGAGAAACTCGACGACCTCGCCCAGCTCTTCTTTCGCTTCTTCCACCCCGGCGACATCGTTGAACGTCACCTTGGGGCGGTTCTCGCTTTGAAGCTTGGCACGCGAGCGTCCGAACGAGAGCGCTTGACTTCCGCCGCTCTGCGCCTGGCGAAGAATGAAGACGAGCAGCACCAACATCAAGATGAACGGGACGGCTTGCAGAACCAGCGAGACGATCGGAGTGGAGGACTGCTGTTCGAAGGTGATGCCGACCCGATGCGATCGAAGCGCCGGCAGCACGTCGTTCGCGTCGCCGATAGTCGTCGTGAAGCGCTCGTTCGGGTCGGTCGCTTTGCGCATCTTCCCGGTGACGTCGTGCCCGCTGATCGTAACGTCCTGGACCTGGTTCCCCTGAACCGCCGCATAGAATTGACTGTAGGAAATCTTCTGCGCCGGCTGCTGACTCACGATCAGTTTGTCGACCACGAAAATGACCAGAACGAAGATGAAAAGAACGATCGCGATCGACTTGATGTGCTTGCCCACTAGCGCTTCCTATTCCCTACGGCGACCACAGTTTCGCGGAAACGTCGCCGGAGATACGATTCCCCTATCTCTCGAAAACCCATGGCCGGAGCCTCGCGAGATAGGGGAGGTGTCGGTAGTTTTCCTGGTAGTCCAACCCGTACCCTACGACGAACGCGTCCGGGGCGGTTAGCCCCCGATAGTCGATCGGTACGTCGACCAACCGGCGGTAGGGCTTGTCCAGCAACACGCAAGTGCGCAGCGTTGCGGGGTTCCGGGCGGCGAGCATCCGCTGTAGGTACTGCAGCGTCCGGCCGCCTTCGACGATATCCTCGACGATGACGATGTTCTTTCCCTCGACGCTTTCGGCGGCGTCCTTCAGTAAACGCACCCCGCCGCTGGAGCGGTTCGCCGAGCCGTACGACGCGACGGCGAGATAGTCGATCCCGACCTCAAGCCGCTCCGGGAGCGCCCGGGCCAGGTCGGCCACGAGAAACATCGCCCCTTTCAACACCCCGAGAAGCCGAACGGGTTCGCCGGCCAGATCCGCGGCGATCGCGGCCGCGAGCGCTCGCACGGCGGCGGCGATCTCGTCGGCCGAAAAGACGACCGTTTCGATCGCCTCAGCCTCCCGGTTCGTCGCTTCCACCAATCACCAATTCCACGTCGCGCCGCAAGTGAACCCGGCCGCGGACGCCGCTTTCTAGCGCCTTGGTCGCCGCTTCGAGGCGCTCGAAGGTCAGGTCGCGTCCCAATCCGGCGGCTCGTAGCGCGGCCTGGAGGCCGGCCCGCGTCCGACCGCGCGCGGTCGGGGCCAGCTCCTCGCGAACCAGTTCGGCGCAGCGCGCGACCGCTTCGTCCAGGTGCGGGAAGTCGCCACGCAGGGCAGCCAAGGCGGCGCGCACGGCGTTGCGCCGGTAGCGCGGGTCGCGGTTCGTCGGGTCGAGCGCGAACGGGAGGTGGGCCCGCTCTGCGTAGGCACGCAGTCTGGCGGGCTCCACGCGCAGGAGTGGCCGAACGAGTTCGAGCCCCTCGCCGAGGGCCCGGACCGGCGGCATTCCCGCCAATCCGGCCGGACCGGTCCCGCGAAAGAGCGCCAACAGAACGGTCTCGGTCTGGTCCTCGGCGTGGTGCGCGGTCGCGACGCGGGCAGCGCCGGCTACGCGCGCGAGGGAGGCCAGTGCCGCGTAGCGAGCCTCGCGCAGCGAGGCTTCGTCGCTGGGAGCGCCTCGCACGTAGGCGCAGCGAACCCGGAGTCCGAGCGCCGCGCCGGTGGCCAGCGTGACCGCTTCGTCCTGCTCTGCGCTAGTCCGGACGCCGTGGTTGACATGCCCCAGTTCGACGCGCCCACCCGCCGCCCGAGCCGCCGAAGCGGCGAGCGACGCGAGCGCGGTACTGTCGGGCCCGCCGGAAGCGGCGACCAGCAATATCTCGTCGGCCTGGATCGCCAGCGTCGCCGCAACCTGAGCCTCGAGGGAACGCTCGCTCCCGGCGCCCCTCACGCGCGGCTGGTCTCGCGCGCGAGATCGCGCTTGGCTTCGCGCTCTTTGATCGCTCGGCGCTTGTCCCAGATTTTTCGGCCCTTGGCGAGCGCGAGGTCGAGCTTGACGCGGCCGCGGGTAAAGTAGAGCCGGGTAGGGACCAGCGTAAGCCCCTTCTCGGCGGCGCGGCCGGCGAGCCGGTCGATTTGCGCGCGGTGCATCAGCAATTTGCGCGCGCGACGCGGCTCGTGGTTGTTCCAGCTTCCCTCCTTGTACGGGGGGACGTACATCCCGACAAGCCACAGTTCGCCGTCGCGAATGCGGGCGAAGGCTTCGTTGAGGCTGACGCCACCTTGGCGCAGCGACTTGATCTCGGTCCCGGTGAGTACGATGCCCACCTCGAAGCGCTCCAAGAACTCGTACTCGAAGCGTGCGCGCCGGTTGTCGGCGCCCGGCTCGGCGCCCGCGGGTCGCGGCGCAGGTGGGGACGTTCGGGCGGCGCTCTTAGCCAGGGCCGGCCGCTTCCGCATCGGGTCCGAGAACACCAAGCTGTCCGGGCACGACGCTGCCCTTGGCCACGAAGTGGCCAGCCCCGCTCGCGAGCAGCACGCCCGCCCCGTCGCGCACCTCGGCTTCGAGACCGTACACGCTTTGGCGCCGCCACAAGATGCGGCCGCGAATCACAAGCGGTCGATCGAGCGGTATTGGCCGCCGAAAGCGCGCGCGCAGTTCAGCCGTTACGCCGCGCACGCCGCCCATGCCGGCGGCATGCGCCATCGCTTCGTCGAGCAGGGTCATCACGATGCCGCCGTGCGCGACCCCGACCCAGCCCTGGAACGTCGACGCCAGCCGCGTCTCGGCCCGAACCCCTTCGCCGTCGGCGACGAACCGCAAGTGCAGGCCGATGGTGCTGGCCGGTCCGCACGCAAAGCAATGCCCGTCGTCGACGGGGTCGACGAGCGCGGGAATTCCCCGCATCCTGCGGGTCACGCTTGCGGCGAGTCCGTAGGGCTTGGTTCGGCGGATGGCTGCGCGGGCGGCGCGCCGCCGGGAATCGGCGATGCCGCGGTCTTGGGCGCGTAGTCGCCGTCGTCGATGCGGCGTAGGAGCGTGCGGGCGAAAATCGTGTCGGTATCGGCGGTCAGCGCCGCGTTGAGGACTCGTTTAGCATCGGCGACCTTGCGCTGGTCGAGATAGATGCGCGCAAGGAGCGTGTACCCGTGTTGACCGGCTTCGCCGACGTGACCGGTATCGAGGGCAAGTCCTTTCTGGACGTAGGCGATCGCCGCTTGCGGCTGCCCCAGATCGTACAGTAGCGAGCCGATGTGAAACTCGATGTCGGCGTAGGTCGGAACGAGATTCGGAACGTCGATCAGGTAGCTCAACCCTCGCTGCGGGTCGCGCAGGTCGGTTTGATAGAGCTGACCGAGATATTCGCGCGCGAGCACGTTGTTCGGATCGGCCTTGAGCGCGAGCAAAAGTTCGGTTTTGGCGCGGTTCGCCGAACGCTCGTTGAAGCGCATGATGCCGAGCCCGACGTGTCCGGCCTGTCCGCGTTCGTCGAGGTTGACCGCGGCGTTCAACTCGTCGCGCGCGTCCTGCATCCGGTCCCGCCCGGCGACCGATTGGAACATGTACGAAAAACCGAGACGAACGCGGTTGACGTAGTTCTTTGGAGCACCCGCGGACGCGTCTTCCTCGACGTTCGTAAGCGAATCGAGTTCGCCCGGTTGCTGCGCCGCGGCCGCATTGAGGAACGAGAGCGCGAGGGTGTTGTCCGGGATCACGTCGAGCACGCGCTCGAAATCGGCTTGCGCCCCCTTGAAATCGCGCGCGTAAAAGGCGTGCAGGGCCGTGGTCAGACGCGCGGTGAAACGCGCGTTGGCATAGTCGTTCCGGCTAGACCGCGAGGCGGGCGCCGGCGCCGCTCCAACGGCAGCGGAGAACGGGAGCGCGGCGGCGACGGTGATTGCGGCCGCTGCGCAGAGAACCATGAGAACGAGCGGTAGACGGACTGCCATGACGCGCGATACTTGGCCCTTCGAGGGTCGGCATCCGCTCGAGCACGCCCCCGCGGCCGCCTTCTGTTCACCGGCCGCGGCGAAGGCGCTCCGCGTTGGCGGGCGGCAGATGGGCAGCGGCGATCTTTGCGCGGACCCGCTCGATCGCGTACGGAACGCGCTCCCACACGACGCGTCGCGCTTCGGGCGAATAGAACGCGAGCGACGCTTCCGGGTTGAGGTCGCGCGGCTGGCCGACGCTGCCCGGATTGACGAGGTAGCGCGTCCCGGGGTCCAGCGCGAGTTCGCCCCCGTGCTGCAGGTAGGCGTGCCGAATGCGTCCGCCGGGTTCCAGGGCGTAGTATTCGGCGATGTGCGTGTGCCCGAGAAAGACGAGCGGCGCGTCGGTCGCTGCGAACGCCCGTTTGGCGGCGGCGACGTCGAGCACGTACTCGAAGTATTCAACCGGGGCGCCGTGCACCATCAAAAATTCCGGCGCTCGCCACTCGTAACCCAGCGTTCGTAACCATTCGGCGTGTTCGACGGCGAGCACACCTTGCGTCCAAACGATCGCGGCGCGCGCCGCCGGGTTGAAGTGCTCGATGCCGAAGTCGTCGATCGCCGCAACGTCGTGGTTGCCCAGGACCGCCTCGCTGATGCGTTTGCGCAGCAACGCGAGGCAGGCATTCGGGTCCGGCCCGTAGCCGACGATGTCGCCCAAACATAGGACGCCGTCGTCCGCGTCGGTGCGAGCGAGCACGGCCTCGAGCGCTTCCAGGTTGCTGTGAACGTCCGAAATCAGCGCGAAGCGCGGCTCACGTTCGTTCACGTTCTCGCCGCGGCCGGCAATTCCGCGAGTGACTGTGCGAATATGTCGGCGAAGCGCGCGCGTTCCTCGGGGGTTCCAACCGAAACGCGGACGTAGCGATCGAGCGGCGCGACGTTCGGTTTCCGGATGAAGACCCCGCGGCGCAACAGGTCGGCGACGAGCGTCTCGGCCCGCTCGCGCGAGCCCCCGTCGAAGCAGACGAAATTCGTTCGCGACGGCAACGTTTCGATGCCGAGACGCGCGCCGAGCGCGACATAGTCGGCCCGTCCGCGTTCGGTTTCCGCGACCACGCCGGCCACGAACGCGCCGTCGTCGAGCGCGGCCAGCGCACCGATCTGGGCGTTGCGGTTCACGCCGTAGTGGTGGCGAATTTTTTGCAGGGTCGCACCGACCTCGGGCGCGGCCAACGCGTAGGCGATGCGCGCACCCGCCAGCCCGTAGGCCTTGGAGAACGTACGCCCCCGCACCACGCGCGGGTGAATCGCGGGCGCCAGCAACTCGGCCGGCGCAACGAAGTCGGCGTAGGCTTCGTCGAGCAGCAGCAGGGTCGTCTCCGGCAGCGCGCGTACGAAACCTTCAATCTCGGCGCGGCCGCGAAACGTCCCACTCGGATTGTCCGGGTTCGCGAGATACACGACCCGCGCGCCGACCGCGCACGCCTTTGCCGCCAGCGCGTCGAGCGAGATCGCGCCCGACGTTGCGTATGGGATCGCTTCCAAGCGCGCGCCGTACCCGATCGCGTGAAATGCGAAGGTCGGATAGGTCCCGGCGGTTGCGAGGGCGACCGCGCCGGGTTCCAAATACGCGCGCGCGATGAGGCCCAGCAGGTCGTCGATGCCGGAGGTGACCGTGACGTTGTCGGCGTCGCACCCGAAACGCACGGCGAGCGCGTCGCGCAGTTCCGCGGAGGACGGATCGCCGTACCACGCCAGGCGTTCCAACTCGCCGCGCATCGCCGCCAGCGAGCGCGGGGGAGGCCCGAACGCGCTCTCGTTCGCGCCCAACCGTAACAGCGCGCGCAACCCCGCAGCGCGCGCCAGTTCCTCCGGCGCCACGAACGGGGTCGTCGAAGGGAGCGCCGCGATCGCCGCGGTCGGGCGCGGGCGGGTGCTCATGCCGGCTGCTCCAAAACGATTCCGTCGTTCGAACCCAAACGGACGACTCGAACGGACTCGCCGATTTCGACCCGCGCCGGGCGCTCGCCGACCGCGACGTAGCCCGACGCCCGCGCCAGCAATGCGACGTGCGCCGAGTGAATGCGCAGCGGTTTCGCGTGCCAGCGCCCGTCGACGGCGTGCAGTTGCGCCGGCACGTACCACGTCCAGCCTTCGCGGCCAACGAAAGCTTCGTCGGCAACGGCATCGACGTGCGCGCGAACGCTCGGGCGCTCGCCGGTGCAGTGCGCGACGATTGGGCGCGCGACCGCGTCGAGCACGACCAAAGCCGACGTCGGGTTGCCCGGGAGGCCGATGACGGGCTTGTCGCCGACGGCGGCCAGCAGCGTCGGCTTGCCGGGCTTGAGCCGGATGCCGTGCACGATCGGTCCCGGCGCGCCGAGCGTCGCGACCACGCGCGGAACGAGGTCACGCGCGCCGACCGACGACCCGCCCGTCAACACGACGCCGTCGCAACGTTTCAAGAGCGTGAGCGCGGCGTCCCGGATGCTCTCGAAGTCGTCGAGGGCAGCGGGGCCGTGCTCGACCTCACACCCGAAGCCTTGCAACATTCCACCGATCGCGTACCGGTTCGAGTCGCGAATCTCGCCAAGTTCGGGGGTGCGACTTGGGGAGATCAGTTCGTCGCCGGTCGAAACGATGCCGAAACGCGGGCGCCGGAATACCGGGACGCTCGCGAACCCGAGGGTCGCCAACACGCCGAGTTCGGCCGGCCCGATCCGGCGGCCGGCTTCGAGCGCGCACTCGCCGGCGCGCATGTCCGAGGCGGCAAGCGTCACAAACGCACCCTGCTCGACCGGTCCGGTCGGCTCGATCGTGCCGTCATGTTCCCGAACGTCCTCGAACGGGACGACCGCGTCGGCGCCGGGCGGCAACGCACCGCCGGTCGGGATGCGGAGCGTCTCGTCCAGACCGATCGCGCGCGGCGCCGCGGCGCCCATCCGCACTTCGCCTACGATGCGACGGCGGGACGAGCCGCCGGCGCTCGCAACCGCGAAGCCGTCCATCGTCGAGCGGTCGTGCGAGGGATGCGGCTCGGCCGCCCGTGCGTCGCGCGCCAGAATTCGCGACCACGCGTCCGCCAGCCCCACGTACTCGATCAGCGGCGCGGCCAGACGGGCGCGCGCGAAGAAGGCGACAATCGCCTGTTCGGGCGCAAGCATTTCGGGTAGGAGCGCCTGCGAATCGCGCATAAAGGCCGACCGTTCTCCCTTCTTCTGATGCCCGCCCCTGCGGGCATTGGATTTCTCATTCTTCGCAGGACGATGCTGGATATCGGGCGACTTCGACGCGATCCCACCGCCGTGCGCGCGCTCGCGCACCGCCGCAACGGCGACGCATCCTTTGTCGATCGGGCGCTTGAAACCGACACACGCTTGCGTGCCGCGTTAACGCACGTCGAAGGTGCTAAAGCCGAAAAGAACGCGCTGACCGCACGGATTGGGAAAGCAACCGACCGCGCCGCCGAAGCGCTGCGGCTGCGCCCCGCGATCGCCGAGTTGGACAAACGAATCGCCTCCGAAAGCGCGCAGCTTCCCGAACTCGAAGCGGCCATCGAGCGCATCCTCTCCGAGGTCCCCAACTTGCTCGACGATGCCGTCCCCGCCGGTAACGACGAAAGCGCGAACGTCGTCGTGCGCACCTGCGGCGAGCCGACCATGCTGCCGTTCCCGCCGAAGCAACACTGGGAACTTGGCGAGGCGCTCGGCATCCTCGATTTCGAACGCGCCGCGAAGCTTTCGGGGAGCCGTTTTTCGGTGCTGCGCGGTCGAGGAGCGCAACTCTCCCGCGCGCTCGCGAACTATTTTCTGGATCGTGCCGCACGTCGCGGCTACGTCGAAGTCGCCCCGCCCTACCTCGTGACGGCGCAAACGATGTGGTCGACCGGGCAGCTTTCGAAGTTCTCCGACGCGATGTTCGCCGATCTTGACGCCGGGCTCTATCTGATCCCGACTTCGGAGGTTCCGCTCGTGGCGCTGCGCGGCGGCGAGATCCTTTCCGGCGACGAGCTTCCGCTGCGTTACGCGGCCTACTCGCCGTGCTTCCGCAAGGAGGCCGGCGCAGCCGGGAAAGATACGCGCGGGCTGATTCGGATGCACCAGTTCGAAAAAGTGGAGTTGGTGTGGCTCGCGCGGCCGGAAGAGTCGAGCGACGCGCTGGAACGGCTGACGGCCGACGCCGAGGCGCTGCTCGAAGAACTCGGGTTGCCGTATCGCACGGTGCTTCTGTGTGGCGGCGACACCGGCTTCAATGCGGCCAAAACGTACGACCTTGAAGTCTGGCTGCCCGGCCAAGGGGCCTATCGCGAGATCAGTTCCTGTTCGAACTGCACCGATTTCCAGGCGCGGCGGGCGGAAATCCGCTTCCGGCGCGAGCCGCGGGCGAAACCGGAATTCGTCCACACGCTCAACGGTTCAGGTCTGGCGCTCGGCCGCACGCTCGTCGCCATCCTCGAAAACTACCAACGCCCCGATGGGAGCGTGCGCCTGCCCAGCGCCCTGGTTCCCTACGCAGGTTTTGAGACGCTCGCTCCCCCGTAACCCCGGCGCAGAGGTCCTTCTCGCTCGTCGCGGAAGGTAGGTTCACTCGCCACATCTGTCGATGGATCGGCGTTTTTTCGTCCCCACGTTTGGACGAAGGGACGGCGGCACCACGAGGAGCCCGTTCTAGAACACGGCGTGCGCAGCGGTCTAACGGTTTGCTCGGCACCCTAGCCAAGCAGCCGGTTTCCTTAACACCCTCGACTGCACGAAGCGTCGTGACCCTCCCGAGTCCTCTCTCTACCGCGCCCTTGCGCCATCGCACCAGCCTGCGCTATCGAGCGTGGGGCGACGCGCGCGGGAAGCATCACTACGAGGAGTTCCGACTTGACGAATTTTCCCCTGAAAACGCTCGCATGTCTTTCGGCGACGTTTCTGAGCGTTTCGTTGTTGGCGCAGGCCGCCAACGCGAGCGCCGTCGTAAACCGGGTCCAGCCCGCTCAGTCCGCCACGCGCGGAATGTCGGTCGCCGACCAACACCACTGGAAACCGTACTTCGTGACGAAGCCGGCGTCGAACATCGACCGCGCCTCGCTTCAGTTTCAAGCCGCGGCCGGCAACACGTTGCCGTTCTTCACCGACTCGGTGCTGTCGCCCCTGGACAACCACACTTACACCTACCAGATCCTCGGCACGAACCCGAAGTCGAGTTTGACCTCGACGATCATCCACTACATTCCGATCATGCTGCGCGTCCACTTCCCGGACGGGACCGTGCTCGATCCGACGAAGCCCGGCTGCAACGACACCAAGTCGGTCCGCCTGCGCTTCTTCACGGGCCCGCTTTTCCGCAACGTACCGCTGACCTCGAACAGCATCAACGTCGGGACGACGCAGATCGTCGACGGGTTCCAACGCGCCGAATTTTGGTCGCTGACCCACGGTTCGGGA
The DNA here is from genome assembly GCA_039923715.1 of Vulcanimicrobiaceae bacterium. GTDB lineage: Bacteria > Vulcanimicrobiota > Vulcanimicrobiia > Vulcanimicrobiales > Vulcanimicrobiaceae > JBDTCF01. The sequence goes on along the minus strand of JBDTCF010000123.1, from coordinate 10,612 downwards.
TACCACGTCCTGCTCCGAGCGGCCGCGAAGGTCCGCATCGTCGACTATAACGCGCCGTCCGGTTCGGTCACGACGGCGGGAGCCTGCGCCGGCTCCGGGCACAATTTGGGCGTCATCAACCCTAACTCGTACGACAACGAGCTTCAGACCTTGACCAATCAGTACGCCACCACGAACCAGTTGCCGATCATCGCCGCCTACAACGTCGTGCTCGGGTACGGCCTGAGCAACTGCTGCATCATCGGCTACCACAGCGCGTATCCGCGCTCGGGTGGAACGCAAGTCTATGCGACCGGCGCGTACACCGACGCCGGAATCTTCTCGGGCGGCCTCGCCGACATTCACGCTTGGACGCACGAACTCGGCGAAGCCTTCAACGATCCGTTCGTCAACAACGGTACGCCCGCGTGGGGTCACATCGGGCAGGTGAGTGGATGTCAGAATAACTTGGAAGTTGGGGATCCGCTAACCGGCACGCCGTTCATCGTGAACTACCACGGCTTCACCTACCATCCGCAAGAGATGGCGTACTTCGACTGGTTCTTCCGGACGCCGTCCGGTGGGACCGGCGGAAAGTACTCCTTCGAGGGCACCTTCGCGTCGGCGCAGGGCGCCTGCCACTAACAATAAGCGCTACTCGCACGTAACAAAGGGCTCCGGCTTCCTGCCGGGGCCCTTTTTTTTCGTTGCCCGTTGGCCGAGCGGAAGACCCTTTTGCCTAAGCCGCAACGGCGCCCGAAGCAACGGGTTCGCGGGTGAAAAACGGGATGATGGCGGCGAGCAGGAGCGCGGCGGAGATCGGGGTGAGCCACGCGGTGAGCGAGCCGAACGCGTCCTCGAGGCCCGCCGCGAACAGCGGTCCGACGATTCCGGCGAGGGCCGCCGCAGTGATGATCAGCGAATAGTCCTCGCCGAAGAATCGCGTACCGAAGAAGTCGGCCATGACTGCGGGCGCGATGGCGAAGATGCCACCGAAGCACAGCAAGACGGTGACGAACGCCGCGGCCGCCGGCAGCACGCCGTGCGCGTGCGCGATCCAAAACAAACCCAGCCCTTCGAGCACCAAGCAGATCGCGAGCGACGGCGTGCGTCCGATGATGTCGGAGAGCCAAGCCCATAACAGGCGCCCGATGCCGTTGGCGGCCGATGCCCAACCGAACGCCACCGTCGCCGCGGCGCCGCTAAGACCCGAAGTCTGCGCGTAGATCGGCACGGCCGCACTAAAGAGCGCGAGCCCGCAGGTCGCGTTCACGAGCACGATCAGCCAAACGAGGTAGAACGCGCGCGTGCGCACCATTTCGCCCGGCGTGAAGTCGTACTCGCGCGCCAACTTGGCGGCGGCCTTGGGCACCGAGAATCCTTCGGGCGGAAGTCGCAGCACGAGCGCGCTCAGGATGCCGATGACCGCATAGGCAACGCCCGACCAGAAAAAGAGCGCGGCCACCACGGCCACGTCGGCCCGTGCGACGTGTCCCGGAACCGCAAACGTTTGGCCGGCGGCGGTCGCGGCATTGCGCGCCGCGATCGTAGCCGTCGCCGTGTTGGCCAACCGATTGAACGTGCCGAACGCGCCGGCAACCAAGTTGAATCCCAGCGAACCGAAGCCGAAGCCGCACAGAATGATCCCGTTAGCGAGGCCGCGTTCTTCGGGAAACCACTTCGCGGCCGTCGCTCCGGGAACGACGTACAGCATCCCGCAGCCGGTGCCGCCGAGCGCGCCATAGACGACGTCGAGCCACCACAAATCGAAGTGTCCCAGGCCCAAGCCGGCCAGCGCGCTAGCCCCGCCCCAGATGAGGGCTCCGAACAGCACGGTGCGGCGCGGGCCGACGTGATCGTGCAGGCGTCCCCCGACGATCGCACCGACGCCGAAGAAAAACGTCAGGAACGAGAAGACGAGTGCGACGCCGAAACTCGACCAACCGAACAACGCCATCAACGGGCGCGTGTAGAGGCTCCACGAGAACGCAGCTCCCACCGTGATCATCACGGCAACGCCGGAGGCGAGAACCAACCACCGCTCGCGGCGGACGTCAGGTTGCATGCCGCGTGCGTTGGCCGCGCAACGCGTGTGGTCCCACTGGGTTCAACCGGAGGTCAGGTCGCCGCTGATCTCGACGCTGCGAATCCCGGGCGTTCGTTCGAGTTCTTCGATTGTCGTTGCCCAACGGTGGATGTGGTGGCCATGGATCGTAAAGGCCAACGTCATCAGCGGGCCGCGCTCACCGGGTTCGATCTTCATCGGTACGGCGAAGTGCACGTGCCGCCCCTCGCGCGCGAGTAAATCGCGGACGGCGTCGGGCGCAACGGTTGCCGGCTCGAACGCAATCGTCGCCAGCGCCTGCGCGCTGCGGGGAAATCGCTGCACGATCCAGCCGTCCGAAACGGCTAACACGCAAAAAGCGAATAGCGCGGTGATTCCGGCAACCTCGAGCGAGTTGACCGTCCCAAGGCCCAGGCTCAAGCCGACGGCCGATACGACCCAGATCGAAGCGGCCGTCGTCAGGCCGCGCGGGATCGTACCGGTCCGCACGATGGCGCCGGCCCCAAGGAAGCCGATGCCCGTGATCACGCCGGCGGCGATGCGCGAGTCGCCAACCAGCCGCGAGACCTCCATGAACGCGCAGGCACCGACCGAGACCAGCACGTGGGTGCGCAATCCCGCCGGCTTGTGGGCAGCTTGCCGCTGAACGCCGATCAACCCGCCCAATATCGCCGCGGCGAGCAGGTCGACCAGCGTCGAGAGGGCGTGCGAATACGGTCCGGCTCCAATCGCGAACAGCATGGCTAGTCGATTCGACGATCTGCGGGCGGCGTCATGTCGGGCGCGGGTTTGCGCGGCGTTGCGGCCGAACTTCCGACTTGCGGGAAAGGGAGCGGCGAGCGCTCCCCGAACCTGGAGGCCAAAGTTTTTCTTGGTTTTACGCGAAGGAGAGATTCGCATTGCGATGTAGCGCCGAACGATGTCGAAGTGCGCATCAGTGGCTGCGAGGCCGCGCCGATGCGTGAGCTTGCGGCCGATCCGGCACGCGCGGGCGCCACGCGAACTCGCTTTCACGATTTCGTTCGCGCGATGACGCTCGTTCTCGACGGCGCGAACGGCGACGAACGAACGATCCTCGAGCGTGGCACGCGGCACGTACGCGACCTCATCGCGCACGACGACTGGCTTCCGTTGCCGCTCGCAACGCCACTGGCGGGCTCGTACGGACAGTACTTGCTCTACCGCGACCCGACGGTCCGTTTTACGGTCGTTTCGTTCGTTTGGGACGGCGGCGCGCGTACGCCGATTCACGACCACACCGTCTGGGGCATCATCGGCGTCTTGCGCGGCGCGGAACTCGCCGAGCGTTTCACGTGCGAGCGCAAGCGGCTCCTCTCGCACGGCGAGGTGCGTCTCGAAGCCGGCGAAGTCGATCGCGTCTCGCCGCGCATCGGGGACGTTCATCGGGTGCGAAACGCGTTCGCGGATCGCCCCTCGATCAGCATCCACGTTTACGGCGCCGACCTGTGCCAGGTCGAGCGCCACACGTTCTGCCCCGACACCGGCAAAGCCGACATCACGATCTCCAAACCGTTCGACAACGCCGAACCGCTGCTGCGCGCTTAGCGTCCATCACGTTTGGCGCCCTAGGATCGCTCGCGCAACATCAGGCGCCATGCGAGTAAGGCGATGCCGACAAAGGCACTCGCTTCGGCGACGCCGAGCACGTAGGTGGGCCCGCTCACGCGCAGGACGATCGCCAGCACGGCGAGCGCGAGCGCGGGCGGCATATGGGCGCGCAGAGCCTTTTGCGCGAGCAAGACCGCGACGAGCGCCAACGCGACTCCAAGCGCGGAGTGCGCGAAGAATCGAAAGGCGAGCGCCCCGATCGTCGCACCGATCACCGGCATCGCGATGACCGAACGAAAGGTCGCAGCCGGGCCGAATGGTTCGCGAAAAACGATATACGCGACCACCGCTAGCGGAGGCAACAAGAGAAATTCCGTCTCGGGCAGCGCTCGCAATCCCTCGGCAGCGGCCAGCGCCGCCAGCAAGAGCGGGACCGCGACCCAGGCGGCGCGCGGATGCGCTCGCCTTAGAACGTCCAATCCTGAGCGTTCCACGTCGCCGTCACGGGATTGGGCCTGAAGTCGTGCAGGCGCACGCTGTACGCTTCAATGTCCTTGGGCCAGAAGACGAAAACGATTGGAACGTCGCGGGCGAGCAGGACTTGACTCCGCGCGTAGGCGGCTTTGCGCTTGGCTTCACTAAACGTTACCAGACCGGCCTGCTGCGCTGCGTCCATCTCCGCGCTGCAATAGCGCGAGTAATTCTGCCCGTTGGGCGGAATCGCGCCGCACGTAAAGCGGCCGCTGCTGTCGGGATCGATGCCGAGTGTCATCGTATACCAGGCAAGATCGAACTTCCCGGTCTGATAGATTCCGCCGGCCGAATACGCTCCGAACATCACCGAGCCATTGTATCCCTTTAGGCGCACGTCGATGCCGATCGCGCGGAGGTAGGATTGGAGTTGAACGCTGATCAAGCGCGCCGAGGCGTTGTTTTGCGCGAATGCGAACTCAAGAACGAGCGGCCGGCCGTCTTTGCGAACGATTCCGTCAGCGCCCGGGACCCAGCCGGCCTCGCGCAGCAACTCGCGCGCACGAATGGGATCGACATTGTAGTGGCGGACGTGCGGGTTGTAGGCCCACATGAAGTCCGGCAGGTCTTCGGTCGCGACCGTCGCCGAACCGTAGGTGAACTCGTCGACGATTGCGCGCTTGTCGATGGCGTACGCGATCGCCCGCCGTACCCGAAGGTCGCGCAGGTCGGGGCGGGTGTTGTTGATAAGGACGTTCGAGGCGCCGTGAATGTTTCCAAATGCATAGGCGACGCCGGGCATGGTCTTGATCTGCGCAAACGCGTTGGTCGAAGCTTCGGCGAAGACGTCGAGTTCGTGCGTACGCAACTGGTTCATCATGGTCGCCTCGTCCGGGATGAAGCGGACGAGGATCTTGGGAATCTTCGGCTTGCCGAGGTAGTAGCCGTCGTTCGCGATCAGTTCGATCTCCTGACCGCGATTCCAGCGAACGACCTTATAGGGTCCGGTTCCAACAGGGTGCTCGTTAAACGCAATCCGATTAAGGTCGCGATAGCGCGCCAGCAAGTGTGCCGGCAAAATTGGATTCGGGGCGGCATCGCTGAAGAGGCTGGTGATCGCCGGCGCGTAGGGTCGCTTCATGGTGAAGACCACCGTGAATCGGTCAGGCGTTGCAACCGAGGCGATCTGATCGTACCCGTACCTATTGGGAACGTTGTTGACCGGATTCATCAGCGCGTCGTACGAGAACTTCACGTCGGCGCTGGTAAACGGCGCGCCGTCCTGCCACCGCACGTTGCGGCGTAGGTGGTACACGATCGTGCGGCCGTCGCGGCTGATGCCACCGTTGGCCAGACTTGGAACCGTAGCCGCGAGCCGCGGCAGGAGGCGTCGGCCACTCGCGTCGACCGTGACGAGGACGTCGAACACGAGCCGGTCCACGAGCTGTTCGTAGTCGTTGAGCGAGAGCAGCGGCGAAAGCGAGTTGGGTTCGGTGGTCATCCCGATGCGAAGGATTCGCCCATCGCCGGCGTTTGCGCCGGTCGACGTTTTCGGTCCGCAGCCCCCGAGCGCACAGACCACCATCGCCGCGCCGAGTAGCGCTCCGCGCTCGGCCTTCACCGATACGGATCGCGATCGTAGGGCGGGATCCGAGCGCCGTCAACCATCACGCGGCGCCAGTGGGCGTTAGGCGCCTTCCGCGCGAGGTCGAACCGCGCACCGTCGCGTCCGAAATGCACGGCCTCAACCTCGGTGCGCAGAGACTGCCCCAAAACGAGCACGGGCGGCTTCGACATTCGGACGAGGTACGCGCCGCCGCTCTTGGGCGCGATCCGGACCGTCGCCATACCATTCGGTTCCACCAAGACGACGCTGCCCCGGTCGACGCCAAGCGCGTACAGCGGCGGGGTCGCCAGGCCGTCGTGCGCGGCACGCGCCAGAAACGCGACCGTCCGCCCAAAGCGGTCCCGTTCGACGAAGTGCGTGTCGGTCATCGTCCGCCTCAGCGGCGGCCATGCGAACAGCTTGCTGAAACTGATCTCCGCCTCGAGAGGATTCGCGACCGCGTCGCGCGTGTGCACCGTGAAGTCGTCGGCGTGCAGCCGGTCCGCGGCGACCGAATCGTAGGCAAACGCGCCCTGGATCGCGAGCCCCGCACTTCCGCCGCCGACGATTCCGCCGCGCGCGTAGACGGCCTTGACCGCCCGCAGAAGATCACCGCCCGTCCAACGCGCGTAGTTCGCCTGGTCGCCGCCCGCAAAGATGACCGCGTCGGCCCGTCCGACGGCTCCCACCGCGCTCGCCGCGACCGCAGTTCGCGAAAGGCACGGCGGTAACAGGATCTCGCGAACCGACGCGAAGCGGCCGACGCGGTAGAATCTATCGGTATACTCGCGACCGCCGGACGCGCGCAATACGACAACGTTGCCGGCACGTCCGCGAGCGCTCGTCCCGAAGTGCGCTCGCATCCAAGCCAGCCCGATATCCGGCATGCTTTCGACGCCGCCGCCCGAGAGCAGAAGTCCCGGTCCACGCCGCCGCGTGGGCGCGATCCTTCCGGCCAGCGGGAAGACGGTGGCGGTGCACGGCGTGGGAGCGGCCGTTGGCGGCAAGAGCGCCCCGGCCGCCGCAAGCGGAGCGCCGGCGGCCGGAAGGCCGCACAAGGCGATCAAGGATAACGCTCGCGTCCTCACAGCTCGAAGGTAACTTGCAGGTAGACGCTCGTTGGATTCGCGTAGTTGAACGCGCTCACGTCGGCATACGACGGAACGTACGAGTGTGCGAAGTACGGATTCAAACGAACTCCATTTGCGGCGACGTCGTTGGGTGAGCTCCCGTTGTAGAAGTTGTTGACGTAGAACACGTTCGACTGGTAGCCGCAGACCGTCGAACTGGGTGGGTAGGCGCTGCTCCAGCGCGTGCTCGAACCGCCAAAGCACGCGTTGATCAGGTTGGTAACCGTCAAATTCACGTGCGACTTCGGCGTAACGTCATAACCCAATTGAAGGCCGCCGTTGAGCTGCCAAGGTTGCTTAAAGGCCCCGAACCCGTCGAAGTGACCCGTCTCCGGATTCGGAACGTAGAGGCTGCCGGATGGGGTCGCCGCCGAGCCGCACGACGTATAGTCGGCCTGCAGGGGGTCGGCGTTCGCGATTCCTCGCGACGACTGGTTATTCGTACACGTTCGAGGATCGACGCCGATCACGTCGTTCGGGTTGCCGTACCAGGTGCCGGCGGAAAGTGAGAGCGCCGGCGTAACCGCGAAGCGCTGGTGCCGATAATTTGCGACCAGCGAGAAGACGTGCGGCGAGAGATACGGGAAGTCCAGACCCGTTTGGTACCAACCGTTCTTATCGAAGACCGGCTGGGGCGCGTTCCCGTAGTACGGGTTGCGGATCGAAAGCGAGCCGCACGCGGGATCGGGCGTCGCATTTCCTCCGTCGGTGTAGCAGCGTGCGCCGCCGCCCGCCTTCGTCAGCGCGTTGTACTGGACGATTCCGTCGTTATAGAGGTCGACCGGGTTGCGGTCGGTCCCTTGGAAGTTGGCCCAACGCTCTTTCGAATCGAGATACGTATACGATAGAAGGCCCGAAAAGCCGTCGCGCTTGAAGTCACCCTTCGTTACCTCCAGTTCTACGCCGGTGCTGCGCTCGATCCCAGTGTTCAGCGACGCGCTCGAGCTGGCCGCGCTGACGCTGTACAGCTGGTTCGTCGAGTATCGGTAGTAGGGCGTCGCCTTGAGCGCCATGTCGGTTCCCTTAAAGCGGCGTTCGTACGAGAAATCAACGTTGTTGGAGTACTGCGGCTGGGCGTCGTGCCGTGGCGTGGTGAATCCGTAGGGAAAGAACCCGATCAATTGGTTTGCTAGGTTCGGCTCCACGCTGTTGTATTGGATCTCGTATGCCTGCGGTTGCTGCGCGTAACGTCCGGCCGAAAAGCGCAAGACGGTGTCGGGGTTTAGCGTGTAGGTCGCCCCGACGCGCGGCAGAAAATAGCTCTGCACGAGTTGCGGATCGTACTGGTTGGACAGCAGCAAGTGCCCGTCTTGTCCGTCCGGGTGAACCGTTTGGACGGCCTTGCCGGACGAGTTGTCGACCGGACAAGTGAACGTGACGACCGGAATCTGCTGCGAGACGTTCTGAGGTGGCTGCGGCACGAACAGTGGCTGCAGGGTGTCGGGATTGTAGCAGTACTCCCGTTGGGCGGCGCGAAACCAGAAGTTCTTGGCAGGCGTATTCGTGTTCGCCAAATCGTATTCGTCACGTTCTAAACGAAGGCCAACGTTGACATCGAGCTTCGCGTTGGGTCGCCATTCGTCAGCCAAGGCGCCGGCGGCGAAAGTCGGGACGACCTGGTTGAGACCGCCCTGGTTGCCGGTGTACGTCAGACGCCACGACGCGCCGGCCGCGCAGGCTCCCGACGGAATCGACGGTTGCGAACTCGAGGGTGCGGCCTGACAGTTGACCGGCTGACCCTGCGTTGGGCTCGCGAACGTCCCCTGGGTCAACACCGAATTACAGGGCCACGGAACCCCTACACCCGACGGTGGCGGCTGGCTTGGGGGATACGAGCTCGGCGAACTCGACGACGACGGAAGCGAGGCGGCGAAACACTGCGTCCCGTTCGTTAGGTTGCTGACGGCAAAACTCGAGCGATTCAGATAGTTGAAGTTATTCAACCGCAGCGACTTCGCGCTGACGTCGTTCAACCAACCGCTCAGGAGATGCTTGTCCGAGAGCTGGTCGCCGAATTGGAGTTCGGCGCCGCGCGTGTGCGTGTCGACCTCGTAGTCGAAGTTGGTCGCACCAAAACCGCTTCCGATAGCGCGACGGGTCGCGCCGCTGCGGTTCGTGTTCGAGTAGAACGTATATCCGAAGAGACGAACGTACGCGCGGTTTCCGATGTTCTTCTGGTACTGGACCTTCACGATGCTCGCCGAGTCCCAACGCGCGTCGCGATAGTCGTTCGGCAAGGCCGATACCTGACCGCTGGGGCAGGAACCGGGGATGGCGATGGGTGTGTTGGCGCAGCGCGTTCGCGGCGAACCAGGAAAGTAATACGCGACTGGTTGGACGGTCGCCGGCGCCAAAAACGACGTTCCGGCTGGGTAGGTCAGGTAGTCCGGCCAGCTCGCACCCCCGATAGCCGGTCCGTTAACAGCCACGAGCCCGGCATCGTTCGGGCTGCTGTAGTACTGCCTGAATTGGGCCGAGTTCGTGTACAGAAGCTGTACGTCGTCGCGGCCGCCGTCGCGACGATGCCGGAGCGCAAAGTGAAAGTTCCCGAGGGTTTCGCGACCGACGATCGAGCTGACGTTCGAATACGCCGGATTTAGCGCGGAGAAGCAACCGGGATCGTTCGTAAAGTTTGGATGTTTGGACGGTGTCGACGACGAGGACGAGGATGGACCGAACGGGTTAGAAAGGTCCGGGTTACACGTTGGATAGACGGCCGGGTAGAACGGCAGGTTCGTGGTCACGTTCGAAGGCCCGATGGCGTAAGGAAAGAGGTTCATCAAGTCCGCGCCGTTGAGATCGTCGAAATAGCGGAAGTCTTGGTTGTATCCGCTGCTACCGATGTAGTAGGTGAACGAGCGCGTGGGCGTTGCACCGCCGACTTCGGCCGAGACGTCGTGGTAGAACGTCGGTCCACCCAGGCGCCCCGAAAGCGTGGCCGAGCCGGGATACGTTCCCGATTTGACGACCTGATTGATGAACCCGGCGAGGCCCGTCGCACTCGCGCCGGCCCCGCCGCCGCCGGTATACACCTGCAACTCTTGCTGTCCGAGCGTCGAGGCCGAGTGTCCCGGGTAGTTGTCGAACGAACGGTTGACCGGGACGCCGTCGTACTCGTAACCGATCTGATCGTAGTAGCCGCCGCGAATGTAGACGCTCTGATTCACGCCCATCTGCCCGGGCGGAACGTACGCACCGGGAAACGCTGCAATCGCCGAATACGCGTTGTTCAACGAGCCGCCCCCACCGAGCGGAGCGGCCGCCTTGGTGACGGCGGCGTCGGCCGAGTACACGTCGGTGATGCCCCCTGGCTTGACGACGTTGATCGCCGAACGCGACGTGACCCGGCCGATTTCTCGGAGCGTTTTGCGCAAGGTGAAGGACAGGCTCTGGGACTGGTCGGCGAAAACGGAAATCCCGCTTACGAGCGTAGGTTCGAACCCGGATTTCTCGATCGAGACCTGGTACGTGTCGGGAGCCAGCGCGATGAACGTGAAACGTCCACCCGCGTCGGTTGTCGTCGCCGCGACCGCCGAAGGACTCGACACCGAAACGCGCGCGTCGGCGATCGGAGCGCGTGTGGCCTCGTCGAGCACGGTACCGCTCAACGAGCCCGTCGTTCCGGCCAGCGCCGTGGATTGCGAGGCACAACACGCGACCAGAACGACGACGATCGCGACGAGCAAGCGCACGCAAACTGAAGAGCGCATGGCAACCTCCTACATTACCCGATACCATGCGCTCAGCCGGAATAAGATTCCCGCTTCACCCGATCGCGCAGGACAAACCTTT
>JBDTCF010000122.1:0-7816 GCA_039923715.1 Vulcanimicrobiaceae bacterium | reverse complement strand
CGCAACTCTCTTGCGTTGGAAGCATACATGCGCGTCGAGCCATCGGTGTTTAGTGGGACGGTATACGTCGATACGAACTGGCCGAGCTCTTCTTGTGGGCGACTTGCCGCGGCGTAGAGATTATCCGAAACTCGCACCAGCACGTCTAATCTACGCGACTGGCGGCCCCAACCCGATCGTATGGGTGCGCCAAAGTAGTAGTTTCCAGAAACACTGGCCGCATGGTAGCCGTCGACCGCATTCGGATCGGAATGTTGGTATGCGTAACCGGTACGTACCTCGAACCGATCGCGTCCGTCCGGTTCGCCGAACCGCAGCTTGACGTCGATAACGTCGAAGGGTGGATCGAATGTGCTAGCCTGCTGCTCCTCGCTCGATCCTTCGTCCTTATCATCATCCAGGGTCATCTGATAGGCTCGCAAAAGTTTGATTCGGATGGAGAACCCGCGAACGGCGACCGGCTTATACTGGAGGCGAAACTGCGTCCGCACCAAGTTGCTGCAGGAGGAGCCGGCGCTAAGGCAGGTCGTATATGCGGGCTCGACGCCGCCCGTGATTGTACCGCCCGCAAGGCATACGCCGCTCGCACTAACCCAGAGAAACAGCCCGCCCGACGTCGAGAGCATGCATCGCAGCGCTCTTACCACAGTGCTCCGATAATAAGGCGCACGTAACGATCTTCCTGCGTCACGCGCGGTTGTCGCGCGGCGACGCCTCCATTGGGGGCGTGGACGCCCGGGGTGCCGAATGCGACAAATGTGCCACCGCCGTTCAGACGTTATTTCACGATCCTACTCTTACTTACGGCTTTAACCTTTTATGCATTCGACGCCGGCGCGCTTGCGGCCGCGGCAAGGACGGCACCGACTCCGCAGCGCCCAACGGTCGTTCGTGTCGGCCTCGCGATCCGCAACGTGATCGCGATCGACGAGGTGAAGGAAAACTGGCAAGTTGCCGGTTTACTCATTGCAAAATGGACCGATCCGAGCTTTCGATATCAGGCGCGCGGGCGAGGGCAGCTTTATCGCGAGTTGCCTGCCAATATATGGAAGCCGCACTTTGAATTCACGAATGAAGCAACGCTGACCAATTTCCACTTTGTCGACTTCTATGCAGAGCCGGACGGAACCGTCACGTTCACGCAGAGGTTTAGCGCAACCCTTTCGACCAACTCAGATTTGCGACGCTTTCCATTTGACACTCAACTCTTGCCGCTCGTCGTTCAAGCCAGCGGAGACGACATCGATAGAACGATTCTGAGGCCAGATCGCAAGGGCTCAGCGCTGCCGAACCGAGCCTACGTTGCTCTCTCGCAGTGGGTTCCGCTTTCCCTTACCGAACGTTCAGATACGGTCGTAGGGAGTGTCGGCCGCGCGAACGACATAGAGTTTGGACTCAAGGTGCGACGTAACTCCAAGTCATACATTTTGAAATTCATCGTGCCGCTTCTGCTGCTAGTGATTATCTCGTGGGTAACGTTCTGGCTTTCGCACGAAGAGTTTAAAACGAAAGACCAGCTCCAATCCGCCGTTGCTACACTTCTGATCGTTGTCGCCTTCAATATCACAGTCACAAACTTCTTGCCACGGACTGAATACATCACCTATATCGACGCGCTCTTATTTACCTGTTTCATTTTTATCATCATCGCCATCGGCGCGATCGTCGCAACGCACCTCATGCGGATTCGCTACTCAGAGCAGCGCGCCTTGTTTGTACGCCGGCTCGCAGGCGTCGCTCTTCCGGTTACGTTTTTGATCGCCCAAGCAGTCTTGTTCTTCGCATTTCACATCCTGGGCTAGCCTCGCACGAAACCCAAGAAATGCTAGACCGTTTCTACGATGATGTCGGCGTTGGTGTAGATGTCGATCGTGCCGGCGACGCGCAGGGCCTCGCGGGCGATGTCTTCGACGGGGAGTGTCGTGTGGCGAACGAGCGCCGTGGCCGCGGCTTGCGCGTAGGGGCCGCCGCTACCGATGGCGGCGATGCCCTCGTCGGGTTCGATCACGTCGCCGTTACCACTGATCACGAAGAGATGATCGGCGTTACCCACCACGAGCAGCGCCTCGAGACGTCGCAGCGCGCGATCCTGACGCCAGTCCTTGGCGAGTTCGACCGCCGCGCGCACGATGTTCGCCTTGTACTCACCGAGCTTGCCTTCGAACTTCTCGAGCAGCGTGATACCGTCGGCGGCGCTTCCGGCAAAGCCCGCCAGGACCGTCCCGTTCGCAATGCGACGCACCTTGCGGGCGCCGTGTTTCATGATCGTCTTGTCGAACGTCACCTGCCCGTCGCCGGCGATGGCCAATTTGCCATCGCGACGGACGGCCAGAATCGTTGTCGATCGAATGCGCATGCTTCTCCTCAGGCGTGGGTGAGCGCCGGTTCGGCGAGTTCGGCGAGCCAGGCGTCCAGTTTTGCGAGCGCGCGCGCGGATAGGCGGCGGCGGCGTTCGCGTTTGTCACGCGTGGTCTGGTCGGCCCCCAGCGGCGAGAACGGCGCCCAACTGACGTTGGCCGGCTGGAAGTCGGCAGTCGTCTCGTTTTGCAGGTGCGCGACAACCGCGCCGAGCGCCGTATCGCTTGGGACGGGACAGGGCGGCAGGCCGCGTAACGCGCGCGCGGCGGCGATGGCGGCCATCGCGCCGCAAGCCGCCGCTTCGACGTACCCCTCGGCGCCGGTGATCTGGCCCGCCAGCCACAGATGCGCCGTTCCACGAACCCGCAGGTCGGGCAGCAAACAGCGTGGCGCGTCGACGAACGAATTGCGATGCATGACCCCCAAGCGCAGCCACTCGGCGTGCGCAAGCCCGGGGAGTTTGCCGAACGCCTCCCGCTGCGCGGGCCACGTCAGGCGCGTCTGAAAGCCCACGAGATTGAACGCGGTCCCCTCGGCGTTCTCTTTGCGCAACTGAACGACGGCGTGCGGCGTGATGCCCGTTTCGGGATGACGCAAGCCAACCGGTTTGAGCGGCCCGTAGCGCAGCACGTCGTCCCCTCGCGCGGCCATCTCCTCGATCGGAAGGCAGCCCTCGAAGTAGGGAACCTTGCCGGCGGCGGCGTCGAGTTCGAAGTCTTTCGGGTCGTGTTTCGGTAGCGAGCGCAGGTCGGCCACCAGCATCGCATATTGTTCGCGGTCGAGCGGGATGTTGAGATAGTCGTCGCCGTCGCCCTTTTCGTAACGTGACTTTCGATACATCGGCGACTCATCGAGCGAATCGGCGGCGACGATCGGCGAGGCCGCGTCGTAGTAGTGCAGGCGGGCGCGCGACGAGCCGCCGGCCGCCGGTGGAAGAACTGCATCGAGCGCGGCCGAGAGTGCGTCGGAGGGAAGCGGTCCGCAGGCGATTATCGTCGGAACGTCCGGATCGAGCGAGGTCACTTCTTCGCGAACGATGCGGATGCGCGGCTCGCCCGCGAGTCGGGCCATGACCTCGTGCGCGAAGCCCGCGCGATCGACGGCCAACGCGCCGCCGGCCGGAACGCTGGCCGCCCGCGCCGCCCCGATGACGAGCGAGTCGAGCCGCGCGAGTTCTTCTTTGAGCAGGCCGACCGCATTTTCGAGCCCGGCGCCGCGCAGCGAGTTGCTGCACACCAGTTCGGCCAGATCGTCGGTCTTGTGCGCCGGTCCGCGTCGCCCCGGCCGCATCTCGTACAGCTCGACGTCGAGGCCGCACCGCGCCGCCTGCCACGCCGCCTCACACCCGGCCAGCCCGCCCCCGACGACGCGCAAGGATGCGCTAGTGCCGCGCTGCACGCTAGACGCCGGCGGGCTCGCGTTGGGGTTCGGGCTCATCCGCTGCGCCGCTCGCGAGCGCGCCGAGCTCGTGCTCGCGGTCGCGCGCGCACTCGTTGGTGACGACGCCGCGGCGAGACTTGGCGATCAGGTACGAATCGCAGACGGGGCAGCGGCCGGGGATGACGCGGTCCCACGAAACGAAGTCGCAGGCCGGATAGTTGGCGCACCCGTAGAACGTGCGCCCGCGCTTCGAGCGCCGCTCGACGACCATGCCGCCGTCTTTGGGGCACAGCGCGCCCGTGTCTTTGAGAATCGGCTTCGTCGTCTTGCACTCGGGATAGCCGGTGCACGAGATGAATCGCCCGAAACGCCCGGTCTTGATCACCATCGGGCGGCCGCACTTCTCGCAGATATCGTCGGTCGGCTCGTCGCGCAACTCCAGTTTCGGAAGCTTGCGTTCGGCCTCTTCCAACTCGGTCGCAAACGGTCCGTAGAAGTCGCGCAGGACTTTGACCCAGTCTTCGCGCTGCTCCTCGACTTGGTCGAGCTCGCTCTCCATCTTGGCGGTGTACTTGAGGTCCATGATGTCGCGGAAGTGCTCGGCGAGCAGATCGTTCACCGCGATTCCGATTTCGGTCGGCCGGAAACGGCGTTCGTTCTGCTCGGCGTAGCCTCGCGCCTGAATCGTTTCGACGATCGAACTGTAGGTCGAGGGCCGCCCGATGCCGTTCTCTTCGAGCGCCTTCACCAGCGTCGCTTCGGTATAGCGCGGCGGCGGCTCGGTGAAGTGCTGCTTGTGCTCGAGTTTCTTCTTCTCCAGGCCGTCGCCGGCAGCGAGAGCGGGCAGCAACGGGCGCTCCTTCGCGCCGGCCTCGTCGTCGCGACCCTCCTCGTAGACGGCGGTGAAGCCGGCGAACTTCAGCACGCTGCCCGTGGCGCGCAGCGTGTACGCCGGGGTTCGGGCGAGCGGGGTCGCCGCGACGTCGACGGTCGTCTGATCGAAGAGCGCTGAAGCCATCTGCGAGGCGACGAAGCGCTCCCAAATCAGCGCGTACAGGCGCAGTTCGTCGCGTTTGAGGAGCTTGGCGAGACTCGCGGGCGGCCGGTCGACCATCGTCGGCCGGATCGCTTCGTGCGCGTCTTGAGCCCCCTCGCGCAGCTTGTGCGTCCGCATGCCGCCGTAAAATTCCGGCCCGAACGTGGCTTCAACATAGAGCTTGGCGGCATCGCGCGCGCCCTCCGAGATGCGCGTCGAGTCGGTCCGCATGTAGGTGATGAGTCCCTGCGTCCCGTCCTTGCCGAGGTCGACGCCTTCGTACAGCGCTTGCGCGAGTTGCATGGTCCGCCGCACGCGGAACTTCAGCTTGCGTGAAGCCTCTTGCTGGAGGGTCGAGGTCGTGAACGGCGGCGCGGGATTCCGCCGCGTTTCACGCTGCTTAACGGTCTCGACTTGGTAGCGCGCACCCTCGAGATCGGCCACGATTCGCGCGGCGTCGACACCGTTTTGGACCTCGATCCTCTGTCCGTCGCGCGCGTGAAGCGAGGCCGGAAAGACGATCGGTGACCCTTCCCGCGCGAGCAGGGCGACGATGGTCCAGTACTCCCGTGGCACGAACGCCGCGATTTCACGCTCGCGGTCGACGATCAACTTGACCGTGACTGACTGGACGCGACCGGCAGACAGGCCGCCGCGCACCTTAGCCCACAGGAGCGGCGAAATCTTGTAACCGACAAGACGGTCGAGGATGCGACGGGCCTGCTGGGCGTTCACCCGGTCCATGTCGATCGCGTGCGGTGCCGCGAGCGCCGCAAGCGCCGCTTCCTTGGTGATCTCGTGCAGCTCGATGCGCTTGGGATTGTCGAGCTTCAAGAGCTCGGCAAGGTGCCACGCGATCGCCTCGCCCTCGCGGTCCGGGTCGGTCGCGAGGTAGACTTCGGAGGCCGATTTGGCGGCGCTCCG
Source organism: Vulcanimicrobiaceae bacterium (assembly GCA_039923715.1). Lineage (GTDB taxonomy): Bacteria > Vulcanimicrobiota > Vulcanimicrobiia > Vulcanimicrobiales > Vulcanimicrobiaceae > JBDTCF01. Next base: position 2,118 of record JBDTCF010000122.1, on the reverse strand, counting down.
CAGCTCCTTGATGACGTCGCCCTTCCCTTTGATGGTGAGGTAACGCGGGGCAAAATCGTGCTCTACGTCAACCCCGAGCGTGCTCTTTGGCAGGTCTCGAACGTGACCGACGGAGGCCTTGACGGCGTAGCGCGCCGGCAAGAACTTCTTGATCGTACGCGCCTTCGTCGGCGATTCGACGATGATCAGCGGCTTGCCCAAATTTCCCCATTTCCTCGCCCTCGGGCTCGCTGCCTCAGGGTCGAAAACGCCATTAGTATACTGCCCAAGTCAACTACCGGCAAAAGGTCGCGCACGCGCGCGTACCGCCTCGGACGCATAAAAAGTTGCATAAATCGCCGCGTCGTTGTAGGATGCAACAAAAGGCGTTGACGTTTCGTCGCGCCAGACGCATTCGATGATCGTCCGGAAACGGACGAGGAGGACGGATGGATTCGGAACACTTGGAACACGAAGAAGGCGAAGAGCACGACGGGTTGATGGGCAACGGTCGTCGCAAAGGCCGTCGCAAGGCGACCGGACGCAAGAAGGCGACCGGACGTAAGAAGGCCACCGGCGGGCGCAAGAAGGCAACCGCGGGTCGCAAGAAAGCCGTCGGCGGACGCAAGAAAACCGCCGTCGGGCGTAAGAAAACGGCCGGACGGAAGAAAACCACCGGACGCAAGAAAACGGCCGGACGCAAGAAGGCAACCGGACGTAAGAAAACGGCCGGACGCAAGAAGGCAACCGGACGCAAGAAAACGGCCGGACGCAAAAAAGCCACCGGACGCAAGAAAACCGCCGGACGGAAGAAAACTACTGGACGCAAGAAAACCGCCGGACGCAAGAAAACCGCCGGACGCAAGAAAGCGACCAACGGGCGCAAGAAAGCGACCAACGGGCGCAAGACCGCCGGACGCAAGAAAGGCACCGCCGGACGCAAGAAAGCGGGCCGTCGCAAGAAGGCCTAAGACCCCGGCAACCGGATAAAAAAACGAGAGCGATCGCTTAGCGGTCGCTCTCGTTTCACACTCGCAGAGCCCTAGGCGACGACGGCCGCTCCTGCGGTCAGATCCGGCGCCGCTCCATCGTGCTCTTCGACCCAGTGACACGCCGCCCGGTGGGTCGGGCCGTATGCCTTGAATTCCGGCACCTCGACGCTACAGCGGGCGAACGCAATCGGGCAGCGAGTGTGAAAGCGGCAGCCGGAGGGTGGCGCGACCGGCGAGGGGATGTCGCCGGTCAGGATGATCCGCTTGCGACGCGATTCGACGGAGGGATCCGGGATTGGAATCGCCGAGAGCAGCGCCTGCGTGTACGGATGGAGCGGCCGCTCGAAGAGTTCGTCGCGGTCGGCGATTTCCATGATTTTCCCAACGTACATCACCGCGATCCGGGTCGAAATGTGGCGGACGATCGAGAGGTCGTGGGCGATGAACAGGTAGGTTAGGCCAAGCTGCTCTTGCAGATCCTGGAGCAGGTTGATGACCTGCGCCTGAATCGAAACGTCGAGCGCGGACACCGGTTCGTCGGCGACGATGAACTTGGGATCGACCGCGAGCGCACGGGCGATCCCGATGCGCTGCCGCTGCCCGCCCGAGAACTCGTGCGGGAAACGGTTGGCGTGGTATCCTTGCAGGCCGACGAGCTTGAGCAACTCGCGAACGCGATCCTCGGCCGCCTTGCCTTTTGCGATCCCGTGGATCCGCAGCGGTTCGCCGACGATCGCGCCGACGCTCATGCGCGGGTTCAACGAGGCGTACGGGTCCTGAAAGATGATCTGCATTTCTTTGCGGAGCTTGCGCACTTCTTCGCGCCCGAGTTCGAGGACGTTCCTACCCTCGAAGATGACCTCGCCCTTGGTCGCCGCCAGCAGGCGCAGGACGACGCGGCCGGCAGTCGTCTTCCCCGAGCCGGACTCGCCGACGAGCCCGAGCGTCTCGCCGCGCTTGATCGAGAAGTCGATTCCGTCAACCGCCTTGACGTCGCCGACGTGTCGCGACAAGATGCCGGCATTGAGCGGAAAGTACTTGAAGAGGTCGCGAACGACCAGCAGGTCTCCCGCTTGCGTCTCGCCGTTCACTTCGAGGTCGCCGCGGTCGGTTCGCTCGAAGCCGGAACCGGGACGCGAGGCGCCGA
>JBDTCF010000121.1:0-2878 GCA_039923715.1 Vulcanimicrobiaceae bacterium | reverse complement strand
TAGCTACGGCCGCCGATCGCTCAATCGCGCACGGTGTGGCGGAGCATCTTGGACTGTTCGACACCGTGATCGCCAGCGACGGCGAACGCAACCTCAAGAGTTCCGCCAAGCTGGAAGCAATCTCTTTGGCCTGCGGACCGGAGTTCGACTACATCGGCGACTCAAAGGCCGACGTTCCGGTCTGGAACGCATCGCGTCGCGCGATCGCCGTGAGCGGCGGCCGGTCCGCGGCGCGCTCGCTCGTGCGCCAAGGGCGCGAGGTCGAGACGATTGGGGTCACGCCCGTGGTGTGGCGCAGCGCGCTGCGCGCCTTGCGGCCGCATCAGTGGGCGAAGAATGCCCTGATATTCCTGCCGTTGCTCGCTTCGCACATTTATACCGACGTCGGTCTGTGGGAGCGCGATCTGCTGGCTTTCGTCGCGTTCAGCCTGTGTGCGTCGTGCGTGTACATCGTCAACGACTTGCTCGATCTCGAATCGGATCGGCGCCATCCGCGTAAACGCCGACGACCGTTCGCCTCGGGCGAGCTTTCGATCCCGTTCGGAATCGCCGCGTCGCTCGGGCTGTTGCTCGTCTCGGCTGCGATCGCGTCCCTGAGCGGCGGAGCGTTCCTGGCAACGCTTGCGATCTACTTCGCGCTCACGGTTTCGTACTCGCTCAAACTCAAAGCGGTCGTATTAATCGACACGGTCGTGCTCGCCGGACTCTATACGATGCGGGTCGTCGCCGGCTACGCGGCGACCGGAATCGTCGCGACGTTCTGGCTGCTGGCCTTTGCCCTGTTCTTGTTCTTCGGCCTTGCGATGCTCAAACGTTTCTCCGAGCTGATGGACTTGCGCAAGCGGAACCAAGACAGCACGCCCGGGCGCGGCTATCGCGCCGAAGACCTCGACATCGTCGGAATCTTCGGGGCCGTGACGGGTTGTTTGGCAATCCTCGTGCTCGCGTTTTACATCAACACCGAAGAGGTTACGCGGCTCTACGCGCATCCACAGGTCCTATGGGGCATCGTCCCGGTGCTCTTGTACTGGACGAGTAAGATCTGGTTGATCGCGCACCGCGGTGAAATGCACGAGGACCCGGTGGTCTACGCGCTGACCGATCGCGAGAGTCTCGCGGTTTTTGGGATAACCGCCTGCATCGCGTTGGCGGCGACGTTTTAGTTCTTTCACTCGACATTCAAAAGAGGCTTCTGTGAAACATCTGGTTACCGGCGGGTCCGGTTTCCTTGGAAATCTGATTGCGCGACGCCTATTCGAACGGGGTGACGACGTCGTCAACCTCGACATTTGGGAGGATCCCTCGCGCCCGGCGGGCATCGAATTCGTTAACTGCGACATCCTCGACCGCGAGGGTGTCGCGCGTGCGATGCGTGGCATCGAGGTCGTGCACCATAACGTCGCTCTGGTTCCCATTACGAAGGCCGGGCAACGCTTTTGGGATGTCAACGTGACCGGCTCGCAGATCACCGCTGAAGAAGCGGTGAAGGCCGGAGTCAAGCAGTTCATCCATCAGAGTTCGAGCGCGATCTTCGGCGCGGTCGAGGCGATGCCGGTAACGAGCACGACCGTCCCCAAGCCCGTCGAATCGTACGGCGCAGCCAAGCTTGCCAGCGAGCAGGTTGTGAAAGATGCCTGCACGCGCGGCGGCGTTCCCCTTACGATCGTCCGGCCACGGACGATCCTCGGCCCAGGCCGCTTGGGGATATTCGGCATCCTCTTTAAATGGATTACCGAAAACCGCAACGTGTACGTGATCGGCGATGGAAACACGTTGTTCCAATTCGTTCACGCGGCCGACCTCATGGACGCCTACATGCTCGCGCTCGACCAGAGCAGACCCGGCGTCTACAACGTCGGAACCGATCGTTTCGGGACGTTGCGCGAGGCGCTGGAAGACTTGATCGGTTATGCGGGTAGCTCGTCGCGCGTCGTCGGCCTGCCGCGCGGCCTGACCAAGAACGCGCTTCGCGTTCTCGACTGGACGCGCATGTCGCCGCTTGGACCGTACCACTACAACGTGTACGGAAAACCTTTCTACTTCGATGTCGCTCCGCTATTGGCAATGGGATTCAAGCCGCAGTATTCCAACGAGGAAATGATGCGTGCGACGTTCGACTGGTGGCTCGCGCATCGCGCGGATGCCGTTGACGAGGGAGCCTCTGCGCATCGCAAGCCGATCGGCGAGAAGTTTTTGAGCCTCGTCCGCCGATTCTCTTAGCGATGACTACCGGGATGGGCCGAACGTGAGCTCGGCGACTGCCTGGATCCTGATCTTGGCAGCCGGGGTCAATAGCATGATCGGGAACGTTTTGCTCAAGCAATCGCGTTTGGTCGCTGGCGGTGGGTCGGTCCTCGATCAACTGCGTTCGCCCTGGTTCCTGGGCGGGCTCCTCTTCTACGGGATAAATGTTGTCTTGTTCGCAAAAGCTCTCGACCGGCTTCCCGTCTCCGCCGCCTACCCGGTTTTGGCGGCCTGCGGCTTCGCGCTGCTGGCGCTGGTTAGCGCGCTCGTCTTCGGCGAGCGGCTCAGCGGCGTGCAGTATGCCGGGCTAGTCGTCACCCTCGGCGGCATCGCGTTGATCGCCCGAGGATGACGCGATGAGTGCTTTCGTACGTGCCGTCGTGCGGGCCGCGCTTGCCGACGCGGAGGGTCCGGCCCGTCCGGAGCTTGAGGCCGAGGCATCGCAGTTCGTTTTACGGCAACTCGCGCGGCTGCCCGATTTCATGCGTCTGCCGATTCGTGGCGTCGGCCACGCCCTCGATGCGCTTGCGATCGCGACCTATCGCAAACCGTTCGTCGCGCTGGATCTTCGCCAGCAGCGCTATGTGATGGCGAGCGCGCGAGGCTCGAAAATTGCCACCGTTCGTGACGCCGT
>JBDTCF010000120.1:0-12961 GCA_039923715.1 Vulcanimicrobiaceae bacterium | reverse complement strand
CCCTCTCCGTCGTCGCGCAGAACGGAAGCGGCGGTCCCTACAGCCCGCAATACTACGCGGCCGACGGTCAAAAGCACCCGCTTGCGAACGTCAGCTCGATCGGCTTTACGGCGGACGGCAACTACGTGGTCGCGCTTGCGAACACCGTCGCGGGTTCACCTGGGGGCGGGAGCACATCGAGCGTCGTCGTGATGCCGTTCAACGCGACCACCGGCCTCGTGGCCGCACCGGTGATCGTCGAAAACCTAACCGCTTTCGGGGCGCCCGCGCTCGACCAAGACTTCATGATCGTCCGGTAGGTGCGCGACGTGCCCAAGAGCGAGCACGCGTTTCATGCCTAAGACCGAACACTGGCAGTGGTACGTCGAAGAGTTCTCACCGACTGAGTCCCATCATCACGCGCTCGAGGAAACGTATTTTTCCGGGCGCACGGAGTTTCAGGATGTCGCCGTCGTGCGCTCGGCGACGTTCGGGAAGATGCTCGTCATCGACGGTGACACGCAGAGTTCGCAGGCCGACGAGCGGATCTACCACGAGGCATTGGTCCATCCGGCGCTGGCCGCCGTGTCCGACCGCTCCGACGTCCTGATCCTCGGGGGTGGCGAAGGGGCGACCCTGCGCGAGGCGTTGCGCTCCCCTGAGGTGCGCCGTTGCACGATGGTCGACATCGACGGTGCGGTGATCGACCTTTCCAAGCGCTACCTTCCCGAGTGGTCGGACGGCGCGTTCGACGACGCGCGAGCGCGCGTGATCGTCGGCGACGCACTCGCCTTTCTGCGCGACGACCGCGACCGCTACGGCGCGATCGTCTCCGATCTGACGGAGCCGCTGGAGGACTCACCCTCGAACCCGCTGTTCTGCGATGCGGTCTTCCGCGATATCCGGGCGCGGCTGCTCGACGGCGGCGTCTACGTGCTGCAAGCCAGCACCGCCGGCTTCCACAATATGGCGCTGCATGCAAAGATGGCTCGCAGCTTGCGGCGCTACTATCGGTACGTCAGGTCGTTTTACACGCACGTCCCGGCGTTTGACAACGACTGGGCGTTTCTCGCTTGCAGCGACACGGTCGACGTAGCCGAACTTGCGAGCGATCGGATCGACGCATACGTGACCTCGTTGCGCGGAACGAGTTATTTCTACGACGCGCAAACGCACCGGCGGCTCTTTAGCCTCCCGCTGTATTTGCGTCGCGAACTCGAAAGAGACGGAGATACATTTTGAGCGCACCGATCGACGTCGAAGCGGCGAAGCGCACGTGGGACAAGGAGAAAGCGCGTTTCGTCCGCACGCTGGACCTCCACCTGGAGCACGTCGGTAAGGGGACCGCGCGGATGCGCATGCCGTTCCGCACCGAGGTGACAAACGGCACTGGCGCGATCCACGGCGGCGCGATCGTTAGTTTGTGCGACACCTGCTTCTACGTTGCGCTGGCGTCGATTTACGGGGCCGATCAGGATACCGCCACCGCCTCGCTATCGTGCAACTTCCTCGCTCCCGCGAAGCCGCCGCACGACCTGATCGCCGAAGCGTCGGTTCTCAAAGCCGGACGCCGAATTGTTTACGGTGAAGTCAACGTGCGCAGCGGCGACCGGCTGGTCGCGCATGTAACGCTTTCGTTTCTCAATACACCCCCGAAAGGAGCGAGCGGCCCGTGAGTTCGCAGTCCCTGCATCGCACGCCGCTGTACGGCGAGCACGTCGCGCTCGGCGGTCGAATCGTGCCGTTCGGTGGTTTTGAGATGCCGGTTCAGTACACTGGCATCATTAAAGAACACGACGCCGTGCGCTCGCGCGCCGGTCTGTTCGACCTCTCGCACATGGCACAGTTCGAGCTGCGAGGCTCCGGCGTCGCTGCCTGGGCGGACGGATTGACGATCAATACCGTCGCGACGATGAAACCGGGTCAAGCGCGGTATAACATCTTCACCAACGAACGCGGTGGTTGCCACGACGACGTGCTCTTCTACCGGCTCGAAGAAGACCGCTGGCTGCTGGTCGCAAACGCCGGTAACGCCGATAAGATGTGGGCGTACGTCTCCGAGCGACGAGCCGGCGATGTCGCGCTCGCCGACCGGCGCGCGGACCGCGCGCTGATCGCCGTCCAAGGCCCGGCAGCCGCCTCGATCGTCGGCGCGCTGCTGCCTTCGGATGGCGAGCGCGCGCGCGTCACGGCGATGAAGTACTATACGTGCACTCCAGCGCAAGTGACCGGCGCGCCGGCGCTCGTTGGACGGACGGGTTACACCGGGGAGGACGGTTTCGAGCTGTTCGTCGACGCTGCCGATGCCGTACGCGTTTGGCGCGCTGCACGAGAGGCCGGTTCGAAGCACGGGCTCGAGCCGGCCGGCCTCGGCGCGCGCGACGTGCTCCGACTGGAGGCCGGCATGCCGCTCTACGGATTCGAACTGACCGAAGAGCTGTCCCCGCTTGCCGGCGGGCAGAAGTGGGCGGTGAAAATGAGCAAGCCGGACTTCGTGGGCAAGGCCGCGCTCGCGGAGCAACTCGCGAGCGACCACTACGACCGTATCGCCGGGGTCGTGCTCGAGGGTCGCGTGCCGGCTCGGCCGGGATATGCCGTCCATCTTGGCGAGCGCAGGGTCGGCGAGGTGCGCAGCGCGTCGTTCGCGCCGTCGGTAGGCAATCGCAACATCGCGACGGCGCTCGTGCACAAGGAAGCTGTAATCGTCGGCACGACCCTTGGCATCGAGGTGCGTGGGACGGTCCACCCAGCGCGGGTAGTAGCACTTCCATTTTACAAGCGTCAGTCATGACAGAGGAGACGATGGCACAACCTGAGGGATTGCTCTACAGCAAGGAACACGAGTGGGTCAAAATCGACGGTGACGTTGCGACCATCGGCATTACCGACTACGCTCAAAGCTCGCTCGGCGACATCGTCTACGTCGAGTTGCCGCGCGTCGGTGCGGAGATCGTGCAGTTCGCAACGATCGGCGTCGTCGAGTCGGTCAAAGCCGTCTCCGATCTCTTCACGCCGATCGGCGGCGAAGTCACCGAGGTGAACGCCGGTCTGGAAAACGATCCGGCCGTCGTCAACCGCGACCCGTTCGGCGAGGGCTGGCTTTTCAAAGTGAAGCTTGCCGACGCGGGCGAGCGTGCGAACCTCCTAAGCCCCGCTAAGTACGAAGAGATCGTGACCGCAGCGGGCTAGGCTGAGGAGCGGACCGAGGCGCGACCGTCGTGGTCTAGCTCGGCCCGCATGTCCTACGGATGGACCTACTTGACAGGGATGCGGAAGCCGCCGTGATGGGGATCCGTTGGGAACGTCATGACGATCTTCGCAACTTTGAAGTCGGCCGGGACGACCGCATAGGCTTTGCAATGCCAGCCGGCGCCCTGGGTTACGGTCGGTGTTGGGTTGGGGTTGATGTACGACGACGGCAGGGAGACGGAGTTGTCGTCGCCGTCAGTGAGCGTTATGGCCACGACGTCGTCGCCGAACGTGCCGCCGAGTTTCATGTCGAAGTGCAACATGAGGACCTTTTTGCCGTTGCCGTTGTCGCTCGTCATATCTCCCGCCGTCAACTCTGCGGGCGTCGCGTCGCCGACGGAGATCATTTTGAGGCGATAGTGTCCGTTGAAGAGCCACTTGCCGAGCCCCCCTTCCAGGGCTTTGGCTTGGTTCGAGCCGCCGGGAATCGGCGTCGCGGCGGCGACCAGAGTTTGCGCAACCGCTGGCACGTGCGCGCTCGCAACGACGAGCGCGAGGGACGTCAAGACGAAGACTTTCATCGAATGCTCCTTCATCGCACACCGGTGACGAGGTGCGAAGCTTGGACGAGGCCGTCGACCATCGGTAGCCGCGGTGCCCGGATTCCGTATGGGCGTGCGACGACGCGGTACGCGAAGGGTACGTTTGCGTTAGCGTCGGCGTCGCGCACGACGAAGCCGCCGTCGGTCCGCTGCGCGACGTAGAGGCCGCGCGTTTGGCCTTCGGGCGTTACGAAGACGAGGTAGCGAGAGTGCCGGTCGATCGCGTTGGCGAACGCCGGGTCCAACGCGACGTGAGCCACGCCGCCGCGCACCGCGCTCTCTCCGGCGTCTTCGAGGGTCGGCTCGCTCGCGGTCGATGCATACGAAACCGCGCGATGCGTCAGCGAGCAGCCCGCGTGGCAACCACCGGCAGAGAACAAGAGCCCGCTCACCGCGAGGTTGCCGGAGTTGTCCACGGTGAACTTGGCGACGCCGTTGTTCTGGCCTTCGAACAGCGTTTGCGAAGAGAAGCTCCCGCCGAAGACCAGCACGCCGATGCCGCCGGACCCACCGGCGTCGGCGAACAAGGCGGTGCCGCTTCCTTTAACGCGACCGGCTATAGCGTACCCCGACTGTGAGTTGAAACCATAGACGGCACTGGCGGCCGAGGTGTTGGAGGTCGCTTGAATCCCGTTGTAGTTGTTCGACGTCGCGACGATTGCCGGACCGCTCCCGCGGTTGGTTGCGGTGAGGCACGCATTCGACGATGAGCAGGCAAACTTTTGAATGGCATCGCCGATGGCGGCGAGGGCCGGATGGCCGGCGAGGGCGATGGCGCCAGCCGCGGCGATACTGACAGCGAACGCCGCTCTTCGAACGGCCGGATGCGATGGACTGGTCATGAACGTGAGTTCCTTTCCTGCGGTGGGACGTGACCTCAGCCTACGGGACGGCCGTGCGCCGGACGTGCGCGAGCGGCGGAACCGCCGGAGATGGCGGGAAAGGACGTAGCGTGGAAGCCGCCATACCAGAACTCGAGATTCGGCTCCTCGGCCAGCCGGCGATTCGCGTTGCGGGCGTCTCTGTGAAGATCGCGAAGCGGGCGACCACCCTCGCCATGCTCGCTTTCCTCATCTTGCGGCGCGACGTTCCGGTTGCGCGCCCGTATCTGGCCTTCACGCTGTTCCCGGACGAGACCGAAGAGCGCGCCCTAGCCGAGCTTCGCCGCTACCTGTATCTCGCGAGTAAGGTGCTACCCGTTCGCGGGGCGGGCCCTTGGCTCGTGGTCGATAGCGAAACGGTCGGTTGGAACGCTGAGGCTCCGTGCAGCATTGACGTCGTCGAGTTCGAACGAGCTGCCGCCGACCCGGCGAGCCATGACGCTGCGGCTGGGTGGTATACGGGCGATCTGCTCGAGGATCTCTACGACGATTGGATCGTCGTCGAACGAGAACGCCTCCGAACGCTCCATCTCGACGTGTTGGGACGCTTGACGCGGCGCTATCGCGACGCCCGCGAGCACACCCGCGCGCTCGGCTACGCGCAGCGCTTGCTCGCGCTCGACCCGTGGCGCGAGGATATCCTCCGCGAAGCGATGGCGATTCGTTACGCGGCGGGCGATTCGGCCGGCGCGCTCGCCGATTGCACGCGTTTCGCGAAGCGGTTGGCGGCCGAAATGGACGTGGCGCCGATGCCGGAGACGGTCGCGCTGCGCGACGCGATTGCGCGCAACGATCCGATCCCCGGCAGCGTCCCGGAGCCGGTACCGCAGACGCGCGCTCGCGGGGCCGAACTCGTCCGGTTGCCATTCGCGGGGCGCGCACGCGAACTCGAGGTCTTGCGTTCCGGCTGGGGACGTGCCGCTCGCGGACGAGGCGGTGCGACGCTTGTCGGCGGCGAAGCGGGAGTCGGGAAAAGCCGCCTCGTCGCGGAGCTGGCTCGCAGCGTCGAGAGTGAGGGCGGACGCGTTTTTGTCGGTGGTACGTCGTCGCCCGAAGCGCGGCCGTACCAGTGTTTTGTCGAGGCGCTCCGCTCGGCGCTGCCACTGATCGTCGCGGGTTCGATGGATCCGTTTCGCGCCGCGATTCTCGGGCGCATTCTGCCCGAGGTTCGACCCACATCCGAAGCTTTGGTCGAGCCGCCGCAACTCGCGCCGGATCGCGAAGCGGCGCGACTGTTCGGGGTTTTGGCCGACGTCGTCGTCGCGCTCGGTCGGGCCCGGCCACTCCTGTTCGTTCTCGAGGACGTGCAGTGGGCGGGGCCGGCGACACTCGACGCATTCGCGACCGTCGTCCGGCGCTTGGGAAAATCGTCGGTCTTCGTGCTGGCGACGTATCGCGACGACGACGTCGACGCGGCGCGCCGGTTGCGGAAGATCGTGGCCGCGCTCCAAACCGACGGGCTGCTCTCAACGCTCGCGCTGGGGCGGCTCGCGCGCGACGACGTCGCCGAAATCGTGGCTCGGTTGCGCGGGTTCCCCGAGCCGGACGGCGCGACAATCGACCGCCTCCACGCGCACACCGAGGGAAATCCGCTCTTCTTGAACGAGACGATCGCGGATATCCTCGAGCGGCGGAATGGTCAAGCCTTCTTGGTCGACCCAGTCGGCAGCGGAATCGCGACCATCGTCTCGACCCGTGCGGCGCGCTTAAGCGACGCGGCTCGAACGGTGGCCGAAATCGCGGCCGTCGTCGGCGAGGGATGCAACGTCGAAATCGTTCGCGATGTCGCCGGGTTGGATGCCGCCACGACGGCAGCCGCGTTCGACGAGTTGCTCGACCGCCGGCTGGTCCGCGAAGCGAGCGCGCGCAGCGGTCTCGACTATGTTTTCACCCATCACTTGATCGGCGCGTCTCTTTACGAGGGCATCGAGCCGGCCTTGCGCGCGCGCAGGCACGGGCGCATCGCGCACCTGCTCGCCTTTGCGGGCGACGAGGCGGGGGACGTGCGCGCGGCCGAACTGGCGCGGCACTTCGAACGCGCCGGACTCCTCGCGGAGGCCGCCAACCGGTACGGCGAGGCGGCCCGCTCGTCGGCGCGCGTGTACGCAACCGGCGAGGCGCTCGCGTTCGCGAGTCGCGCGCTCGAACTTGAAACGGACCGCGAGCGGCGGGTGGCGCTCTTACGACTTCGCGAAACATTACACGGTTTGCGGGGCCAGCGACTCGAACAGAGCCTTGACATCGACCTGCTCGAAGAAACCCTGAGCGCAACGGCCGGCGACGAGGCGCGCTTCGACGTTCTGCGGCGGCGCCTGCTCTTGGCTCGCAGTCTCGGTGAATCCGAGCGCGAAAGCAGGCTGGTCGAGAGGATGTCGGAATTTGCCCGCGCGAGCGAGGTGGAGCACGTGCGCGCGGAGGCGCTACAACAGACCGCCGCACATGCCGTTTCGCTCAGCCGCCAGGCGCAAGGACGCGAGCCGGCGCTCGCAGCCCTGGAGCTCTTCGAAAGGCTCGGAGACGTGGGCGCTCAGATCGAGTGTCTCGGTTTGCTCGTAGACATTGCCGCCAACACCGGCGAGGCGGCCGAACTTCATCGGCACCTCGAGGCCATGCGCACGCGCGCCTCGTCCCAAGCAGATCGCACCGTGCAAGCCAAAGCGTTGACGATTGCGGCGACCGTGGAGTTGCTGCGGCAACGTTACCGCGAGTCACGGGACCTCACCCGCGAAGCGCTCGCGATCGCGGTCGACATCGGCGATCGCGACGGCGAAGCGTTGGCGCGCGCGCGCATCGCGGCAAACGCCGCCTGGTTGGGCGAGTTCGACTCCGCGCTCGTCGAATTCGACCGTGCAATCGCACTCTTCGAATCGCTCGGCAACAAGCGCGGGCTGGCGATGACGCTTACGAACAAGGTGCTACTCGCGATGCGCGTGGGGCTCTTCGCCGAAGCTCGAGAACTCATCGAGCGCTCGAACGCGCTCCTCGAGATCGTGCAAGAACGTCGCATGACCGTCGCCAACGCCGTCAACGCGAGTTTCGTCGACCTACATTGCGGCGAACCGGAAGCGGCCTTGCGCCAGGCGACGGTCGCGCTCGAGCTTGCGCGGACGATCGGTTTCCCCGTCTTCGAAGCGGCCGCGCTCGCAAACCTCGGGAACGCCGAGCGCGAATTAGGCCGGCTCGACGAGGCTCTCGAACACATGCAAGAGGGCTTGGTGATTCGCCGCAAGCACCAGGACCCCGGCGATTTTGCCGATGACATCGCCGACTTCGCGCTGGCGCTCGTGCAGGCAGGCAAATCCGAGGCTGCTTTGCTTTGTGCTGAAGAACTTGCCGAACTCATGGAGAGAGGGTCGATCGGCGCGCTCTGGCCACACTACACCGCCTACGCCGCTTCGCAGGCATTCGCTGCGGCGAACGAGCGCGAGCAGGCCTACCTGTTCGCGCGGCGCGCGTTGGAAGAGCGCGATCGTTTTGCAGCATCCATCGGCGACGAGCGAATGCGGGCTGCCTTTCTGGCTACGCGGCCCTCCCGGCTGCTTTCTGCGCAACCCTCGCACGATGGCGGCACGCCTTGGCACTAGAATCGCTCGATGGGCAGCTCGCGCCGCGAACGGGTCTTCCTCGTGCGTCTTTGGGTGACGAGCGCTGCGCCGAACGCCGAGTGGAGGGGTTCGGTCCAAGACATCGCCGAGCGACGTACCTTTTATGTCGCAGGCCCGCGCGAGGTGGCCGACTACCTCGCGTTAGCGCTCGCAGAGCGGTCGGAGGGTGACGGGCGTACGGAGATGGAGAAGCCTCCGCCGCGCTGAACGGCGCCCCTGTGACTGACGCGCGCGTTCGCCGAGTTTTCCGGTCCGGGCTTCACGCCCTCGTCGTGACGGCGAGTGCGTTCCTAACGGCCGGCTGCGGTGGGGGCGGCGCGGCCGCCGCGCCCCCGACCGTAACGGACGATGCGCCCGCGAAGGGCACCGGCGCGATTCGCCACGTCGTCGTCATCGTGCAGGAAAACCGTAGCTTCGACAACGTGTTTTCGGGGTTTCCCGGTGCGGACGGCGCGGTAGCGGGGAAGCTTCACGACGGGCAGACGATGCCGCTTGCGACGGTCTCGCTCGCGAATCCGACCGATCTGGCGCACACGTACAACGATTTTTTGACCGAGTACGACGGCGGCAAAATGGACGGCTTCGACCACGAACGCTACAACGGTCCGCCGGTTCCCCCCTCGTTTTCGCTCGCGAAGGTCGACCGCTCGGAAATCGGTCCGTACTGGAACCTCGCTTCGACCTACACGCTCGCGGACCGCATGTTCGCTTCGAACCAGAGCGATAGTTTTGCGGCCCACCAGTATTTGATTGCAGCGCAGGACGCCGACGTGATCGGCTCGCCCAACCTCCCGCCCTGGGGCTGCGATGCGCCGCCGCAAGCGCGAACCGAGATCCTCAACGCCCAGGGGCAGCCGGTCCCCGGGCCGTTCCCATGCTTCGACTATCCGACGCTGGCGGCGTCGCTGGACGCGGCCGGCGCGAGTTGGAAATACTACGCGCCCAAGCTGCACGGCGACTTTGGCGGACAGCTCTGGGATGCGTTCGACGCGATTCGAGCCGTGCGCTATGGCTCGGATTGGGCGAACGTCGTGTCTCCGCAAACGACGATTCTGAGCGACATCGGTGCGGGGCGGCTTGCGAACGTTACGTGGGTCGTGCCGTCGTTTGCGGATTCCGACCACTCCGCATCGCGCTCGACGAGCGGCCCGCAGTGGGTCGGCTCGGTCGTCAATGCGCTCGGTCATAGCGTCTACTGGAAGGACACTGCGATTTTTATCCTGTGGGACGATTGGGGCGGCTGGTACGACCACGTTCCGCCGCCGCAACTCGCGCCCGGAAGCCTCGGCATGCGGGTGCCGCTCATCGTCGTTTCACCGTTCGCGAAACGAGGCTACGTCTCGCACGTTCCGTACGAGTTCGGGAGCATCGTCAAGTTCGTGGAGACCTCGTTCGGCTTACCGAGCCTCGCTCAGACTGACGTCCGGGCCGCCGCGCTCGACGACTGCTTCGACTTCACGCAGCCGGCACAACCGTACCGCGCGCTCTTGTTGCGGCGTTCGACCCGTTCGTTCTTGTCCGAACCGGTCGGCGACCGCGCCCCGGACGACGACTGATCCGAGCCGGGCCGGCGCCACTCGAAACGGAGCGGCTCGCGGGTGGGTTGAAGAGCGAGGTACGTACGACCTAACGCCCGCTGGAGAAGCATTGTACACGCCCCACACCCCCGATGACGTTCGCGACATGCTCGCTACCGTCGGCGCAGACTCCCTCGACGACCTCGTGCGCGTTCCGCCTGCGGTCGCGCTCAAAGGGCCCCTCGCGATTCCCCCGGCTCTGCCGGAAATCGACCTTCAGCGGTACATGGCCGCGTACGCGGCGCAGAACGCCGCCCTCGACTACAGCGCGTTTCTCGGAGCGGGCGCGTATCGGCACTACATTCCGCCCGTCATCGGGACGCTGGCCATGCGCGGCGAATTCCTCACGTCGTACACGCCCTACCAGGCGGAAGTCTCGCAGGGCTACCTGCAAGCGATCTACGAGTGGCAGACCTACATCTGTTTGCTGACGGGCCTCGACATCGCGAACGCTTCGGTCTACGACGGCGCGACGGCCCTAGCCGAAGCCGCCATCATGGCCGTCAACGCGACCGGGCGGCGCGCGTTGCTCGTGTCCTCAGCGGTCCATCCGAACTATCGCGCGGTCCTCGGCACCTACGCGCGCGGACTGGAACTCGACATCGAAGAGTTGCCGCCGGCCGTGGACGGGACGACCGATCTGCGAGCGCTTGAGGCGCGTCTGGCAGAGCGGAGCTACGCTGCGGTCGTCGTGCAGAATCCTAATTTCTTCGGCGTCATCGACATCCCAGCCCAAGCGTTGCGGCCGGCGATCGAGGCGAGCGGGACGCTCTTGATCGGCGTGGTCGCCGAAGCGATGTCGTTGGGCGCGCTCGTTCCGCCGGGCGAATGGGGCGCGGCGATCGCGGTCGGCGAAGCGCAGAGCTTCGGCGTACCGGTGGCGTACGGCGGCCCTTACGTCGGTTTCATCGCGACGACCAAGGAACACTTGCGCCGGATTCCCGGCCGGCTGGCCGGTCGCACCGTCGATCTCGACGGAAAGACGGCCTACACGTTGACGCTGCAGGCGCGCGAGCAACACATCCGTCGCGAGAAAGCCAG
The DNA here is from genome assembly GCA_039923715.1 of Vulcanimicrobiaceae bacterium. Lineage (GTDB taxonomy): Bacteria > Vulcanimicrobiota > Vulcanimicrobiia > Vulcanimicrobiales > Vulcanimicrobiaceae > JBDTCF01. Next base: position 2,087 of record JBDTCF010000120.1, on the reverse strand, counting down.
CAGCAACATCTGTACGAATCAGGCGCACTGCGCGCTGATCGCGACGATCTATCTGGCGGCGCTCGGCGCGGCCGGGCTGCGTCGTTGCGCGACGCTCAACGTCGAGCGGACCCACGCGCTCGCCGCGCGGGTCACGAGCGTTGCCGGATTCACGCGCGCGTTCGACGCGCCGGTCTTTAACGAGGTCGCGATTCGTGTCCCCGCCGACACGACCGCCGCGGCCGTGCTGGGAGGGCTGCAGGAGAAGCGGATCCTCGGCGGCGTCGATTTGGGTCGCTGGTATCCCCACCTCGCCGACTGCATACTGATGGCCGCGACCGAACTGACGACCGACGCCGAAATCGAGGCGCTCGCGAGCGCGCTAGCCGCTATCGCAAAGGAGCACGACCTTGTCCGCGCCTGACGCCGTCGCCAACCGTTTCGAACCGAACGCGACCGAACCGCCGATCTTCGAACTCGGCAAGCCCGGCCGCGCCAATCAATACTTTCCCAACGGTCGCGCGCTCGACGAGTTCCTGCCCGCCGGCGCGCTACGCCGCGAACTACCGCTGCCCGACAACAGCGAACTCGAGGTCGTCCGCCACTTCACGCGGCTTTCGCAGCGCTCGTTCTCGATCGATACGGGCTTCTATCCACTCGGCTCGTGCACGATGAAGTACAACCCGCGCGTCAACGACGCGATGGCGAATCTGCCGGGTTTCCGCGACCTGCACCCATTCGCGCCGGACGACCTCGCGCAGGGCGCGCTTGGCGTGATGTACGAACTCGAACGCTCGCTGGCCGCAACCTTCGGGATGGCCGAGTTTTCGCTCAACCCCGCGGCCGGCGCGCACGCCGAACTGGCGGCGCTCCTGATCGCCAAGGCGTATTTTAGCAAGCGGGGCGAGGGTAAGCAGCGCACGACGGTGATCGTGCCGGACACCGCGCACGGCACGAACCCGGCATCCGCAGCGATGGTCGGTTACAAAGTCATTTCGCTCAAGAGCGATGCGCGCGGGCGCGTCGGCGTAGAGGACCTTAAAGCGGTGCTCGGCCCCGACACGGCCGTCTGCATGATGACCAACCCGAACACGCTGGGGCTCTTCGAGGATCGCATCGCCGAGATCGCCGCGGCCGTGCATGCCGTCGGTGGACTGATGTACTACGACGGTGCGAACGCGAACGCGCTGATGGGCAACGCGCGGCCCGGCGACATGGGGTTCGATCTGATGCACCTCAACACGCACAAGACGTTTTCGATTCCACACGGTGGGGGCGGAGCGGGCCACGGTCCGGTCGGCGTCGCGAAACATCTCGTTGCCTTTCTGCCGACGCCGGCCGTGGTGAGGGTCGGCGACCGCTACAAACTTGAGTTCGAGCGGCCCGATTCGATCGGTCCGATGCGCAGTTTTTGGTCGAACTTTGCCCATGCGGTTCGCGCGCTGACGTACATCCGCGCAAACGGCGGCGAGGGGCTGACGAAGATTTCGCAACTCGCCGTACTCAACGCGAACTACGTTCGAGCGAAGGTTCGCGACTTTCTGGAGACGCCGTACGACGAGCCGTGCCGCCACGAGTTCGTTGCGTCGGCGCAACGCCTCAAGCGCGAGACCGGCGTGCGCGCCCTCGACCTCGCGAAAGCCCTGCTCGATCACGGCTTCCACGCGCCGACGATGTACTTTCCGTTGCTCGTCCCCGAATGCTTGATGATCGAGCCGACCGAAACGGAGTCCAAAGAGACCCTGGACGCCTTCATCGCAGCGCTGCGGGGAATCGTCGAGCAGGCCAGGTCCGACCCGAAGGCCGTGCTCGACGCACCCCAGCGCACGATGGTCCGCCGCATTGACGAAACACGCGCCGCGCGCCAGCCGGACCTGCGCTGGACGGGCTGAGGCGGCTGGGCCCGTAAGCGCGGAAATCTTCGGGGAGGGCTCGTCTCCGCGGGGTAGTGACGCTCGGGTCGTTTAACGTAGCAACCGATTAATCGCAAGCCGAAGGAGCCCTCGGGCCGCAGCCGTTCCTTCTTGGCCCGGGTTGCTACAATGAGAGAAAGGCGCCCTGGGTTTAGGGATCGGAAGCGAGCTGATGCGGATTAAATATGAGGTTTC
>JBDTCF010000119.1:0-2638 GCA_039923715.1 Vulcanimicrobiaceae bacterium | reverse complement strand
ACGATCCGGGCGGTCCGCCCGGTTGGGTTCGCCGGCTCGCTGCTGACGCACGGGTGCGCGCTGGCGCTCGCGGCGGTGTTGCTGGCGCCTCGCGCCCTCGGGCCTCGCGTGGTTCTGGTGACCGCCTTCGCGCTGCGCCTTTGGCTCGGCGCCGCCGCCCGCCGGGCGTTCGGCGGATCCGATCGCCGGCGGGTCGCCCCGACCCCCATTCGCGACGCGCTCGACCTCGCGATTTGGCTCGCGGCCTTCTTCGGACGAACCGCCCGCTGGCAAGACCAGACGCTCTCCCTTGGCGCGGACGGGCAGATCGTTGCCTGACCACCGGGGGCGGGACGGCTTCACTTAACGAAATAGTTGACACGCGCCGGGAGGGGTGGTAGGCTGGGCCCCATGGCGCGCAAAAAGTCACCGACCCTGACCGAGGCGGAGTACCGGCTCATGGACATCTTGTGGGCGAAGGGGCCGGGAACGGTGTCGGATGTCGTCGACGCCCTGGGCGACCCGCCGCTCGCGTACAACACCGTGCTCACGACGCTGCGCATCCTCGAGCAAAAGGGATACGTCCGGCACCGTGCTAGCGGGCGCGCCTTCGTGTACCAGCCGGCAGTCGAGCGCGAGGACGCGCAGCGCGACGTCGTCCAGCACGTCGTTTCGCGGTTCTTCAACAACTCGCCGCGCGAGCTGGTGCTCAATCTCCTCGAATCGGAACAAGTCGACGCCGGCGAACTCGATCGCTTGCGGGAGATCATCGACGCCGCGCGCCGAGCGCAAAGGTAAAACGGAGGCCCCGTGAACGCCGCCCTAGTCATCCTAACGGTCCTCGTGGCCAGCGTCTTGGCCAGCTTGGCCCTGGTCGCGGGCGTGGCCGCCCTGTTGCGCGTCCGCCAGTTCGACGCCGCCGCACGGCACACGTTGTGGTTTGCGACGCTGCTCGCGATCGCGTTGCTTCCGCTCGTCGGAATCGGTGCGAGCATCGGTCGCGCCAATCGCGCGCCGGCAGCCACGCGCGCCGCCGGCCTCACGCAGACCTCGGTTGGGACGACGTCGCACCGCCACATAGAAGGCGCGACCGCTGCGCAGATTGCGAAACGAGCGCCCGCCTCGCCAACTTCCTCCGCGCGGTCGATCGCACGAATCGCCGGCACGCTTTCGATCGCTCTCGTTACAACGATCGACCTGGTCCTGGCCGCGGGCGCGCTACTCGGTCTGGGAATCCTCGCTTTCAACCTGGCGCGCATTCGCTCGGTAAAACGCCGCTCGAGCCCGCTCGACGGTGAGCTTGCCAAGGAACTGCCGTGGCTGACGGACCCGACGTTGGCCGGCCGCGAAACCTACTTGCGGCTCTCGTACGAGATCGAAACGCCGGTCGCAATCGGTTTCAAACGACCCGTCATCCTGATTCCGACGGAGCTTGCGACCCACAACGGACTCGAAGCGATCGAGGATCTCGTCATCCACGAGCACGCCCACCTGCGGCGCTTCGACGACTACACGAACCTCGTGCAGCGGGCCATCGAGCGCGCGTTCTGGTTTAACCCTCTGGTGTGGTTCGTCGGCGCGAAGATCGCGCTCGAACGCGAGATCGCTGCGGACGACGTGGTCGTCGCCCGCAATGTCGAGGTGACGGGTTACGCCGACGCGCTGTGGCGGCTCGCGCGTGAGATGCGTATGCCGGCGCACTCGCTGGTCGCACCGGGCGCGCTCTTCACCCGCAAACAGATATCCGTGCGCATCGAAGCGTTGCTCGCCCCGGGACGCGCGCGGCTTGCGCACCTCGGCCCCGTGACGGCGGCGTGCGCGCTCGTCCTCGCCGGCGCCTGCGGAACGTTGGTCGCGTTAGCTGCGCCCGCCCTCGAACTCCCCGTACCACCGCGGCCCCCCGCGGTCGCTTCAATTCGTCCGCTCGATCCGATTCCGCCGTTCGGGTTCAAAGCCCCGGTGTGGCACGCCTCGCTTCCGAAACCGAGCCACGCCGCGGCGCCACCGACCGTCGACATCCCCGCGCAGCATATCGAGGTTCCCGCACAACATATTGAGGTGCCGGCCCAGCACGTCAGCATTCCCGCACAACATATCGAGGTCCCCGCCCAACATATCGCGTTGCCGAAAACTCCCCAACTCGCGCCGCTTCCGGCGCCGCCGGTAGCCGCCGTACCACTTCGCGGTTACGATACAGCCGAGATCGCTCGGCTGCGGCGCGGAAGTAGCGATATCGCTCGCGCCGCGGCGCAACTGGCCGCCTCGAAAATCGCGGCTGCGTTCGGCGCAAAGACCCCGGGCGAAAGCGACGCGCCCGTTACCGTGTCACGTGCCGCGATCGCAAGCTGTCTTGGATGCAACCTCGCCCACCGCGATCTCCGAGGCCTCGACCTGCACGGCGTCGACTTGTCGGGGACGGACTTCAACGGCGCCGACTTGCGCGACGTGAACCTTGCTGGAGCGCGCTTGAGCGGCGCAAATCTAGCGCACGCGAACCTCGACGGCGCCAACCTCAGCGATGCTGAATTCGTCGGCGTTGACATTTCGGGCGCCTCGTTCCGCGGCGCACGGCTCGAGGGTCTGCGCTTGACCGGGATGTCGCTACGGCGTACGACCTTCGATGCGAACGGACTCCGCGCCATCTTGCTGACCGGTTGCA
>JBDTCF010000118.1:0-5068 GCA_039923715.1 Vulcanimicrobiaceae bacterium | reverse complement strand
CAAGACGCCCGAAACGAGATACGTTGTAGCGATCATCGCGCGGCGCCCGATCGTGTCGAAGGCGCGCCCCAGAAGGATCGGGCCTAAAAGATTGCCGAGCGCGAACGGAAAGATGTAGTAGCCAACGTTGCTCGCGTCGACCCCAAAGAAGGTCGAGAGCACGAGCGCTTCGGTGAAGAATATCGCATTGTAAAGAAACGCCTGCGAGACCATCAGCGAGAGCGCCAGCACCGTTCGGCGCGGATACGTCAGCAGCATCGTCCGCGCGACGTCGGCGAACGTCGTTGCTTGCCGTTCCACGAACGCGATGCGCGGGTTCTCCTTCGGCGTCCCAATCGGCACATCGACGGCCGGCACGTGCGTCTCGATGTTCCTGACGATCGCTTCGGCTTCGGCCAGGCGGCCCCGAATCAGCAGCCAGCGGGGGCTTTCCGGAAGCGCGCGCCGCAACGCCAGCACGACGAGCGCCAGGATCGCCCCCAGACCGAACGCCAGTCGCCAGCCAAGCCGCTGGTCGACGGCGGCGGGATTGAGGAGTACGATGCTCGCGCCGCTGCCGAGCATCGTGCCGAACCACCAGCTTCCGTTGACCGCGAGATCCACCCAACCGCGGTGACGCGCGGGGATCAGTTCATCAATGGTCGAGTTGATCGCCGCATACTCGCCGCCGATTCCCATGCCGCACAACAGCCGAAAGATCGCGAAGCTCGCGAAGTTCCACGAAAACGCGGTCAGGACCGTGAACGTGGCGTACCAGCCGAGCGTCACCAGGAATAGGCGTTTGCGCCCGAGACGGTCGGCCGCGTAACCGAAGACGAGCGCGCCGCAGACCGCACCCAGCAAGTACGCGCTCGACGCCGCGCCGAAGAGCGACGACGTCAGCGAAAGGCCGGCGGCCTGCTGCAAGCGCGGTCCGAGGTTTCCAACGACGGTCACCTCGAGACCGTCGAGTATCCAGGTGATTCCCAGCGTGCCGACGACGAGCCAGTGCCAGCGGCTCCAGCGCAGCCGGTCGAGACGGAACGGGAGGTCGGTTTCGAATGCCCGCACGCAGGCCTACCGCATGAAGCGCAAGCCGGCGTAGAAGCGGCGGCGTGAATCGCGACGGAGCGTTCCGAAGGTCGCGGCGACGCTGCGATTTAGAGGAACCGTCGCCGACCCGTCGAGATCGGCGGCCGGTGCACCGCTACCATTGCGGTCGCGGTGAACGAGCGCATCGAAACGAAGCGCCGAAGGATTCTCGTACGACAGCCAGGCGACGCCGCGTGAAAGCGATGGCGAGCCGTACAACGTCGCGGCCAGGGAGCGGTCCTGTTCGCCGGAATCGTTGAGCGTCCAAGCGCGCAGACTCAGCAGCGGTGCGATCTGCCAGGCCACGGAAAGCCCGACCCCGTTCGTGCCGCGCGGCGCCACATCGGCGAGATTTTCGCGAAAGAGCAACGCCTCGACGCGGAACCGGCGCGCGTCGTCGTAGGTCAGCGCACCGTCGAGCAGCGTTCCGCTTTCGGCAGGGACGCTCGATGTTTTCGGTCCGGCATACCACTCGTACAACGTCGGAATGCGGAGTGACTGCGAGGCCGAAACGCGTAAGCCGAATCCGCGTGACAAGCCGGTCTGCACGACAAGCGCGGGTAAAAGAAACAATCCTGACGACCCGTTCTGGTATCCGTCCCGCCACGTGCGCACGTCGAGTTGGGAGAGATTGGCGCCGAAATCGTATGAAGTTCGTTCGTCCCCGCCCTGCGCCTCGAACGTCACGCTGTCCTGGAGGGCGCGTCCCGCCACCGAAACGCCGCCGACGGCGTACGCGCCCGTCGAACGTTGATCGAGTACTTCGAGCGCCGTGTTGACCGTCGCGGGATGTTCGAGACGAAAGCTCGAGACGAGCGTTCCGCCGCTCGCGGTAAGATCGCCCGTTGGATTCGGGAGAATCGTTCGCTCGTCGAAACCCACGATGCTCGCGAACGTTCGATAGCGGCGCGAACGCGTCGCGTAGACGAGGCTCGCGCGATCCGCAGATCCGAAAGGCGCCGGCTTGGCGGCGAAGGTGCGTAGTCCCGATGCGCCCAGGACGGCCGAGAGTTCGCCGCCGGCAAACGGGATCGTGGCGTCGAAATTCGCGCGCTCGCGGGCGAGACCGTCGGCGTCGTTGCGCGAGAGTGCGAACTCCGGAACCACGCCGCCGAAGCGCCCGTATCCCGCAACCGCTGCGCCCAAGCCGGACGATGCCTCAAGTAGCCGGCCGGCCTCGCCGCTCGACGCGAGCGCGAGCGCCCCGCCGCCGGCATAGTTCCCGTATGCGAACGCGCGATCGGCTCGCTCCACCTCGACGCTTTGCAACGATCGATCCGGGAAGTCGGCCAGCCCGTTGGCGTATCCGGTCATGTCGTACGCGGGAATACCCTCGTCGAAGGTTAGTCCACGGCCTCGATCGAGCCCCCGATCCGAGACCGACGCCGGATACGGCGGTGCGTTCGAAACGGGAACGACGAATGGGAGCACGCCGACCGCATCAGCGGGCCGATCGTACGGCAGCGCCAGCAAGTCACGCTGGCTTAGGCCTCCAACGAGCGCGGCGTAGCGGCGCACGATCGCGACGGTGGGGCCGGTGTCGACCGGAACTCGCGCGGTCGCGCACCACCGGCAAGCTATCTCCAGGATGCTAGCCGAGCCGCGCGCCGATAGGGCGAAGGTGCCGGCCGCGTCGGTCAGCCCGCTCCCCAGTTGCGTTCCGTCGTTGGCGAGGGCCCGCACGCGTGCCCCCACGACTGGAGCGCCCGTCTGATCGCGAACGCTTCCGACGGCGAGCGCTCGAGGTTCCGGCGGCGCGGCAGCGCCGGCCGGTCCGCGGGCAAAGCCGGCGACGATCAAGAAGGCAAACGCGATTGGGCGAAAACCCTTCAGCGAATCCTCACCTTTTCGGCGTATAGAGTGTGATGATGCCTCAGTCTCTGGTACGTTGGGCGATCCTCGTCGGCGTCGTCGTTTTGACCCTCGCAGGCTTCGGTCTGGCCCGCGCCTCGGTCGGCGAGTTAGCTGCGCTTCGCCTCGTACCGTCCGCGGCGCCCACCCTCCTCGGTCCTATTCTCGAAACCGGTCGAACCGGGTGGGAATGCGCGCCCGAGCGAGCGGCCAGCGCGGCCCGCGTGCGTGCGGCAGAGCTGCCCGACGACGCGGGACCCTAGACCTTGCCCGCTTGGCTCCGGACCGGCATTGCCGCCGTCGCGCTGCTGGCCGTCGCGCACCCCGCTCGCGCGCAAACGTACCCCGCGCTCCATCCAATTCCGAAGACCACCGACGCGGCCGAGCTTCGGCGGGCGGCGCTCGACCGCGAGGTCAGCGAGCGCTTCCGGCTCGGGATAGCGGCGCTTGCGCGCGGCGACTGGCACGCCGCCGCCGCCGAGTTCACCCGGATCGTTACGATCGACCCGCGCGAACCCAAGGGTTCGACCGCTCGCTACGACCTTGGCATCGCGCAAGCGAATCTGAACGACGACGTCGCGGCGGCAAAATCGTTCGCCGCGGCGATCGCGCTCGATCCGGGCTTCTTGGCTGCCCGTGCGAACCTCGTCGTGGTCCAGATGCGCGCCGGCGACGTAGCTGCCGCGCGCGGCAGCGCCGACGCGCTGATTGCTCGGGCGCCCCTCTCGGCCCGGGCTCGCTACGTGCGCGGGCTGGTCGCGCTGCGTGCCGGCGACGCGGCCACCGCCAAAGAAGACTTCGGCGCACTCCTGGAACGCGATCCGAAGTACGCGACCGCGCGCTATGATCTTGCGCTCGCGGAACTGGACTTGGGACGTACGGCCGATGCCGAACGCGAGTTGCGCAGCGCGCTCGAACTCGCGCCGACCTATTCCCGCGCACGCTTCGCGCTCGGAACGGTACTGCTGCGTTCGGGTCACCGCGACGAAGCGCGCGCCGCGTTCGACGACGTGGCGCGCACTTCACAAGATCTCACCCTACGCAACCTCGCCAGCTCGATGCGCGAGGCAATCGGACCGCGATAGCTGCATCCGGCGCTCTATTGCGAGACGATCACATCGCGCATGCTATTCGAGTCGTAGTGGAATCCGCAACCGAAATAGTACGTGCCGGGCGGACCGACCGTAAACGATTGGGACGTCTGGCCAGGGCCAAGAATGCCGGTCGACCAGAACGACCCGTCGGCCACATTTCCGGTCTGCGCGAATGCGTTCGGATTGTCGAAAAGAGCGGGAAACCCGCTCGTTCCGAGCCCGGAACCGGTATGGGACAGACTTGGATTGGTCTCCGTGTTCAGGAAGACGAATTGCGAACCGGCTTTGTAACGAACGACGGCGGCCTGCGGTGGCGATAAGGCCGGTGAGTAGAACGCTATTTTACCGTAGGGATTCACATTTTGCGGTTTCAGTGCGAACCCGATGTAGACGACCTGGGGCTGGGCGGTTGCGGTCGGCGTTGGGACCGGCGTTGGGGTGGCGTGGCTCGTGCCCGTGGGGACCGGCGTCGGCGTCCCGGCGGGTGAGGCGGTCGGGGTGGGCGCCGGCGTCGGGGTCGGCGACCCGGCCGAGGGCGGGGTGCTGCTCGGCGTCGGCGGCGGCCGCAATGCTCCCGTGGACGAACCGGGGTTGCAGCCGGCCAGCAGCGCAGAGCCGGCGAGTGCCGCATACAGTGCGACGATCGGTCTTCGCATGGCATCTCCTTTGGCCGAACGTCGACAGCGCGACGGGACGGCGAATTTTTGGGGGCTGCCAGGAGCCTGCTTGACGGACATTAATGAATTCTGAACCCGGGGCCGGGTCCGTTTAGACTTTCTTCACATCCGCCGCTTAGGGTCCAGTCATGGCTACCTCGAAGCACTTGCGAGCGCTCGCTCAGCTCGCCGCGGTCCTGTCCGTTGCCGCCTGCACGCCGGGGGCTCTCGGAAGCGTGAGCGGAGGCGGCGCGGCGGCCACGACCATTGACGTCAACCTCACCCTTCACGCGCCCGGCCCGACACCGGCCGGAACGGGTGGTGGCTACGCCCCGCTGGTCGCGATGGTGGCCGTCGGCACGACCCTTCGCTTCACGAATAGCGACGGCTTCGCGC
>JBDTCF010000117.1:0-36966 GCA_039923715.1 Vulcanimicrobiaceae bacterium | reverse complement strand
AGCGCGGCCGACCGAAGCGTTTCGGCCTTGAAGGTCCTGATCGTCCCCGGTTGGCACGAAAACGTCGACGACGTCCGCGTTTTTGCCGACGGGCGCAACGGTCACGAGGGACTGAAGGCGCGCGGTTTCGATTGCGAAGTTATAACCGAAGGGCACGGCGGCCTCACCGGACGCATCGAGCACTTCGCCCGATATCTCGACGATCTGAAGGTTCGGGAGCCCGGGGCGTTTCCGATCGCCTCGCTCGGCTACAGCGCGGGCGGTCTGATCAACCGTGGGTTTCTGCGCGCGCACCCGGAGCGCGCAAACGAACTCGCGTCCGTATTTCAAGTTGCGACCCCGAACGGCGGCATCGTCTCCGAATTCATGGCGCTAACGATGCACGCGTTACGCATGCCGTCGCAGGCAATCGCCGACATGGACGTGCGTTCGCCGTTCATGGCCTGGTTGAACCAGTCCGACGGACATCTCGAACCGGTCCCCGGAACGCGCCGCCATCGGTGGCGATTCGATCGCGAGCCGGTGATCGCACCGCCCGGGACGCGCATACACAACGTGGCCGGCCGTCTTCCGGGCAAGCAAGATGGTGACGGCGTGGTCGCGCTCGAATCGGCTGACCTCGACGGTCGCGTTGAGGGGGTCGTCATCGAGGCGCCGACGGCGACCCATCTCAATCTCAGCGGGGCGTGGAATGCTTTCACGCTCGTCTTTCGCGGATGGCGTGGCAACGACGAGCTGTGGCCGAAGGTTGTCGAGCGCGCCGCCGGCTTCTTTCGTCGTCGGTCAGGAGCGATACGGTGAAAGCGACCGTGATCCTGAACGTACATTCAAGCCGAACACGGCGCGAGCTCGCTCGCATTCCCGCGTTGCTGGCCGCCAAGGGAATCGAGATCGCACGGTTCCGGCAAGTTGCAGGCAACGCGGATCTCAAACGGCGTCTGAAGGAAGCCTGCAAGCGCGGCGATCAGCTTCTCGTCGTGGGCGGCGGCGACGGCACGATGACGCAAACGGCGAACGTCCTGGCTCACACGGATACGGCGCTCGGCGTTTTGCCGTTGGGAACCGGTAACAGCTTCGCGCTGACGCTGGGCATCGGCGAGGACCTCGAACGCGCCGTCGACGTCATCGCCGGCGGGCGCGTTGCGCGCGTCGACCTCGGCGTGGCAAACGGCCGTTATTTTGCGAACTTCGCGACGATCGGGTTCGCGGCCGAGGTCGCCGAATCGACCGCGCGTGGCCTTAAGAAGCTCGTCGGCCCGCTCGCCTATTTAGCGGCCGCCGTGCCTGCGCTCCTGACCCATCGCGGGTTCCACGCGCGCGTGCGCGCCAAGCGGCACCGCTTGCAACTCGACGCGCAACAGATCATCGTCGTCAACGGCCGTTTCTTCGGCAACCGCGCGATCTCGGCGGCCGCGACCAACACCGACGGAAAACTGGCCTTCTTTACGACCGCGGGCGTGTCGCGTACGGAAATCGTGAAGACGTACCTGGCGCTGGGGCTCGGTCTCCACGAACGGCTCCCCGAAGCGCACGAGTTCGCCAGCAAACGCTTCAAGATTCGCACGAAGCCCAAGCAGCCGCTCAACCTCGACGGCGACGCGTTCGGAACGACGCCGGTCCGCTTCGCGGTCGCGCGCCGCGCCCTGCGGGTGTTCGTACCGAGGGACTTCGTCGACGAGCAGACGTGATGGACCGCGCGCGCTGGTGGCTCCTCGCGCTGGCGTTCTTCGCAATATTTGCGGCGCTCGGATGGTACGTTTCAGGTAGGGCACCCGGTGCACCTGACGCTGGCGCCCACGCCCTGCGCGGTGAAGCACCGCACCTGGCGTTCCTTTTCACCTCGCTCGGGTTCTGGTACGCGATCGTTACCGTCGCGGCGATCGTCGTTCTTGCGGCCTTTTTGCTGGCGCGCGAGCGCGTTTGGCTCGCGATCGGGATACTTGTTTCGCAATTCGTCTCGCAGCTCGTCGTCGCCGGATGCAAACCGCTCTTTCATCGCATCCGGCCCCCGGACTCGATTGGCCCGCACCTGCCGGACTTTTCCTATCCCAGCGGTCACGCCGTCACCTCGATCGTCTTCTACGCATCGCTAACGGCGCTCGTCCTAGCGAGCCCCGGCATTCCGCGGCCGCTGCGCTACGCGCTCGGTGCGCTCGGCGTGCTATTCGTCGCCGGCATTCCATGGTCGCGTCTGGCCCTCGGCGCACACTACCTCACAGACGTCCTCGGCGGCCTCGCCTTCGGCCTCGGCTGGGTGTGCTTGACCGTCGCGCTCCTCGAACGCTTCGCCCGAATGCACTCAGCCGCGAAGTGAGCGTTACGCACAGATTCTCTCCTTCCGGGTAGTCCGCCAGCGCAGCTCTTCGGCGCAGACCACCCGCCGGGACAAATCGTAGCGTGGCCCTGACCGCACGGGAAGTCCAGGCGTAGCACAATTTGTGTGCCATAGAGACCTTGCGCTTGCGAACAATCGTGCTACAGGTACCCGGCGGCCTAAAAAAAAAGGAACGATCACGTTGTCGTGACTGCTCCTTGAACAGTTGGTGGAGCTGCCGGGGAACTGCCCCCCGGGTCCGAAAAGCCGGACCAACGCTTTCTCCAGGCTCAGCTTCGATTTTGTCTTAGCCGGTCGCGCTTCTTGAAGCCGGAATCGCGGTCGGTGCAGCCCCTGTGATTTCGGACGGATCGCGAGGCGGATTCCCCGTCCTAGCCGGACTTGTTGACGGATGGCGAGCTGGCCCCGGCGACCTCTCGCATACCGTGACTAACCTAGTTAGGCAGCCAGTGCGTAGTTGTTGTTCGCGTCTATAACGCTTGCGATCGTTTTAGGAGTGCTCGCAACTCCGCCTGCTTACGCTGACCGCGGATCTCTCCGTCGAGCCTACTCAGCCCCGCGATCGCCCGGTCGCCCGAGCATCTGAAAGTATACCACGGCGCGCAAGCGGGAAGCCCGCCCCGCAACCCGCTGCCCCTGGGGGCGGTTCGTAGGTCTCCAATCGCCCGCCGACGCCGAGCGGCGAGGCGAGAAGACACCCTTCGTCGGAACGATAGCCCAGCGTGCAAGAGTCCCTCCTTCTGTTCGGCCTCATGGTCGTGACCGTCGCGCTGGCGGCGTTCGCGAAGCGCTTCGCATTACCGTACCCGATCGTCTTTGTGGTGGGCGGAGGCGCGCTGGCCTTCATCCCGCACCTCCCGCCGCTCCGGATCCGCTCAGACTTGGTCTTCCTCATCATCCTGCCACCTCTGCTCTACAGCGGCGGCTGGTTGACCGACATCCGCGAATTTAAAAGAAACGCGCGCGCGATCGGACTCCTGGCGATCGGCCTGGTCATCACGACGACGCTGGTCGTTGCCTGGGCCGCGCATGCGTGGGTTCCCGGTCTGGCGTGGCCGGCGGCTTTCGCGCTTGGAGCGATCGTGTCGCCGCCCGACGCCGTCGCGGCCGGCGCGGTCTTCGAACGCTTCAACGTCCCGCGTCGAATCATGTCCATACTCGAAGGCGAAGGGCTGGTCAACGACGCCACCGCGCTAACCATCTACCGCTTTGCGGTAGCAGCCGCGCTGACGGGCGCCTTCTCGCTGACCAACGCGACGATCGCATTCGTCGTCGTCGCCGTCGGCGGCGTCGCCGTCGGGCTCGCCATTGGCTGGATCGTCGCGAAAGTGACGCGAGCCCTCAATGCACTCGGCGTCTCCGATACGATGCTCGACAACTTGATGCTCCTGCTGGCGCCGTACGCCGCCTACCTTTCGGCCGACTCGCTGCAGCTCTCGGGCGTTCTAGCCGCGGTGGTGGCCGGCGTATACGCGAGCCGCAGTTCCTCGCACATTCTCGAACCTGCTTCGCGTCTCACCTCCTACGCGATTTGGGAACTGATGATCTTCCTGTTCAACGCGTTCCTGTTCTTGTCGATTGGGCTCGAGGTCCGTGAGATCGTCACCGATCCCGCGATCGGCGCGCGCTACCTCGTGCCGGGAATCGCGATCAGCGTGCTGTGCATCGTCGTGCGAATCGCGTGGGTATTCCCCGCGACCTACGTCCCACGCTGGCTCAGCGCGCGGCTGCGGGCGAAAGATCCGGCCCCTTCGTGGCGTTCCGTCGCGATCATCGCGTGGTCCGGAATGCGCGGCATCGTGTCGCTGGCCGCCGCGCTCGCCCTCCCGAATCTCGGAAGCGGGCAATCGTTTCCGGGGCGCCCGGCAATCTTGTTCATTACGTTCTGCGTCATCTTGGCAACGCTGGTCGTCCAAGGACTCTCGTTGATCCCGATCGTCAAATACCTAGGCCTGCGCGGCGGCGAGAAGCTTGAAGAACAGGAGACCACCGTTCGCGTTGCGGCGCTGCGCGCCGGGGTAACGCAGTTGCGAAAGCTCGAGCCAAAATTCGATTCAATTGATGAGTGGGAAGTCGAAGGACGGATCGTCGCAGAGTACGCCTACCGCATCCAGCACCTCGAGGGACACGCGCACGGCGACCAAGGGGAGTCCGAAGGCAGCCGGATCGACCACCGTTTGCAAGGCGAAGCACTCCGCGCCGAGCGCCGAGAGATCATGCGGCTGCGCGAAAACGGCGAGATTCCCGACGAGATCTTTCGACGCATCGAGTACGACCTCGACCTCGCCGACGAGCGTCTGAGCTAGCCTTTCCCTCGGATTTCGCCCGAACCCAAGGTCTTCTTATCGACACGTTGAGGCGATCCACCGTAGGTCACGTCGCCACTGCCAAAGGTTTGCGCGTCCAGGCTCTCGGTCGCGTACACGTGAACGTCGCCGCTTCCGCGCAGACGTACGATCGCCTCGCGGGCGTGCAAACCGCCGAAACGCCCGTCACCCGAACCGGAACTCGAGTACGTCAACCGGTCGACCTCGCCCACCGCCGTGATGTCGCCGGAACCGAACGTCGAGAGCTCCAGATCGGAACCGCGCGCACCCGCGATTTTCGCATCGCCGCTGCCGTTGAGCGCCACCGAGTCCAACCGCGGGACGGAAATTCGCACGGTCGGGCCGTGATGGCTCGAGTACGCCCCGTGGGCCGAGATCGAAAGCGTTCCGTCGCGGACGGTCGTTTCGATCAGCGGGGCAATGTTGTCTTCGGCGTCGACGACCACGCTCTGGCGCGCGCGACCCACGTCGATCTCGAGGTCGGTGCTGCCGTGCCCCGAGACGCGGGTGAAGGGTTCGACCTCGCGGGTACGGGTTACGACGTTGCCGGAGCCGCGGACGCCGCCAAACCAGTTCCAGTCAGCTCGAGCGGGGACGCGGGTCAAGTTCGCGACAACGACGGCGCCGCAGACCGCGAAGGCGGCCAAAAGGAGAACGCGCGCGTACTTCATGCCCGGGTTACGGGCCGCCGACGGGGGAAGTTTCACGCCGTGGGGCGCTCGAGTGCCGACTTGACCGCCGACGCCAGTGCCGCGGTCATCCCCTTAACTGCCGCAATTTCGTCGACGCTGGCGCGCCGTATCGCGGCGACGGACCCAAACTCCTCCAGCAATCGCTTCCGTCGAACAGGCCCCACCCCAGCCAGCGCGTCCAGCGCCGAACTCGTCATCGCACGGCCGCGGCGTTTGCGATGGTATTCCACCGCGAACCGGTGCGCTTCGTCGCGCACGCGCATCACTAGATGCAACGCCGGAGACCCCGGCGGCAGAACGATCGGCTCGGCTTGCCCGGGGACGTAAAGCCACTCGTTTTCCTTGGCGAGCCCGGCCACGGGGATGCCCCATAAGTCCAACTCTTCGAGCACCTCGACCACGGCACCAAGCTGGCCCTTTCCACCGTCGATCAACAAGAGGTCGGGACGCTTATCGAACCGTTCCCGCCGGCGCAACTCGCGTTCGATCGATCGCCCGTCGGATTCCATGGAGGCGGCGTCAGCCTCGCCGGGGGCGTTCGTATCTGCCCGCAGGTAGCGAAGCCGCCGACGCAATGTTTCTTGCATCATCGCGAAATCGTTCGGCCCACCGTCGTATCGAATTTTGAAGCGGCGGTAGTCGCTCTTCTTGGCGCGCCCCTCGACGAAAATGACCATGGAGGCAACCGGATTCGTCCCTTGGATGTTCGAGATATCGTAACACTCAATGCGGTGCGGAGGTTCGGGAAGATCGAGCGCCGTCGCCAGTTCCGTCAACGACCGCGCCGAGGTCGTCTCCTGTAACTCCTGATTCGCGAGAAAGGCGCGCAGATTCGTTTCGGCGTTCTGTTGTACGAGGCGCATGTATTCGGCACGGGGACCACGTTGCGCGTGCACGATCCGAACGCGATCTCCACGAAGCTCCGAGAGCCAGGTCTCGATCAGTCGCCCATCCGCCGGCAGGGCTTGCACCAACACCTCTTTCGGAATCGCCGAACCTGCGGCGCGCCGGCGCGGGCGAGCCTTCAACGCGACCGGCGCTTCGTTCTCCCGCGCCTCGCGCAGCGCGAGCGGCGAGAAGCCGGTGGTCCGCTCGAATCCACTCGCAGAACGTGCCATGTAAAACTGCGAGAGAAACTCGGCGAACACTTCGGCGTCGTCGCGGTCGCTCGTTCCCTCTAAGATGAAGTGCTCCTGACCCAGCAGTTTCCCACCCCGAACGAGAAAGACTTGCATGCACGCTTGTCCCTGGGCGCGCGCCATCGCCACGAGGTCCATATCGATGCGCGACCGCCAGACGACTTTCTGACCCTCCGTGACGCGCCGTACCTGGACGATCCGGTCCCGCAATCGCGCGGCCGCTTCATAGTTCGTCCGTTCGGCGGCTTCATTCATCTCCCGGTAAAGTCGCTCGAGAAGCCGCTCCTGATGTCCGTCGAGGAACAGCACGACCTCGTCGACAAGCGCGTCGTAATCTGGTTCGCTCTGATAGCCGACGCACGGCGCCAAACACCTTTTGATATGGTACTGCAAGCACGGGCGCGTGCGCTTACCGTCGATCGGTTCGCGGCAGGTCCGCAGTGGGAACGCTATGCGGACGAGGTTGATCAGTTCGCGCAGCCCGTGTGCGTTCGTGAAGGGTCCGAAGTATCGGGCGCCGTCGTTCTTGACGACGCGCGTGAAAAGCACGCGTGCGAACGGTTCGGCCGTAACCTTGAGATAGGGGTAACGCTTATCGTCACGGAGACGAACGTTGAACGGCGGTTGGTGCCGTTTGATGAGATTTGCCTCGAGGATCAGCGCCTCGACTTCGTTGTTGACGACGATCGTCCGGACGTCGAGCACCCGTTCGACCATGCGCTCGGTCCGCAATGGGTGGCTCGCGCTGTCCTGGAAATACGATCTAACCCGGGAGCGGAGCGAGACCGCCTTGCCGATGTAGAGCACCCTTTCGCCGGCGCCGATCATCAGATACACGCCCGGCCGGTCGGGAATCTGCGCGAGCGTTTGCTGAAGGTCGCGTTCCCGCACCATAAACCGTTCTTCCGCGGCGGCTTACGCCGCTCGGCTGCCTCGCTTGCTAGCGCTTCGGACGTACGCAACATAGGCGATTGCGGCGACGATCACGAGTCCCAGAATCCCGTAGGCAATTGCGTGAATGTAGGGCTGGATGGCGTCGACGTGGTTGCCCACTTGCCCGCCGAGCGCTGCGAGGCCGATGCAGAAGATCGCTGAGCCGAGCGTCGTGTACGTGAAGAAGTAGCGCTTCTGCATCTGCGAGATGCCGGCCGGGAGCGAGGAAACGCCCCGGATGATCGGGATGAAACGGCAGATGAAAACCGTCTTCTTCCCGTATCGTTCGTAGAATGCGTGCGCGATGTCAAGCTTGTGCAGCGAGAGTCCCACGTACCTTCCCCAGCGAGCGACGAACGGACGGCCGCCGTAGTATCCGATCGTGTAGAGGATTGCGGCACCGAGCACTTCTCCCAACGTCCCAACGATGCCGGCCAACCAAACGCTCGATAGGTGACCGTGACCGGTCGCGGCAAGCGCGCCCGCCGTCGGCATCACGACCTCGGTTCCGACCGGGACGCCGAGGGCCCCCAGCGTCATCACGAGGAACAGTCCGGGATAACCGGCGTGGTCGACGATCTGCAAGAAAACCTGATAGATGTGCTCCACGCTAACCCCCTACCGCGAGGCGGTGTCAGCGTTTCGGCTGACCCCGCGAAGGACGGCGGCAGACACGCTCTGACCTTCGGCGCGAATGGCCTCAAATAGATCGAGCGGCTCGATTTCCGCGTCCGGATCCAGCGCGCTTTCCGCACGCTGCACGACCGTTCGCACCCGGGGCGTCACCAAGATACCGTCCCACAATCGATCCTCACCCGTCCCGAGCGCCCTGCGAAGCTCGGCGTAAACGTCGGCGCTCCGCGCGCCGAGCCGGCGGAGGCTCTCCTCAATCTGCGGGTCCCGCTCTTCGAGCAGGGCGAGCAATACGTGCTCGACGCCGACATAGTAGTGATTGTGATTCCGGCACTCTTGCTCGGCGGCACGTAAGACGCGCCGCGCCGCCGGACTAAAGCGTGAGAACAACGTTCGGTCCTAAAAAGAATCTCGCGCCTGACGGCGCTCGCACATATCGGGGCGGCAGGATTTGAACCTGTGACCTCTGCGTCCCGAACGCAGCGCTCTACCAAGCTGAGCTACGCCCCGATTTACGTCGGCTTCCCGAGGCGACCGGGCGCCCGGCAGCCGCGGCGACCGCGACCACCCATCGTTCGCAGAGGGGTACCGTGGTCCTGCCGGCCCGCAACCGGGAGCCGGAGGAACGGATTCCAAAGAGGGGACGCCGCTATGAAGTATGTGATCGTGGGTTGCGGCCGCGTCGGCTCGACGCTGGCAAAGCTGCTCGCCGCCGAAGGGCATGAAATTACCGTCGTTGACGAAAACCCGGCCGCGTTCAAGCGGCTCGGGAATCACTTCGGGGGACGCGTCGAGGTCGGGACCGGCATCGACTACGACGTGCTCAAGCGGGCGGGGGCCGACGGTGCGGATGGTTTCATCGCCGTGACGGACGGCGACAACCGCAACGTGATGGCCGCACTGATCGCGCAACGCATGTTCGGGATTCGCAAGATCGTCGCGAGAATCTACGATCCGCCGCGTGGCCAACTCTACCGCGAATTGGGAATCGAAACCGTCTGCCCGACGACGGTCGGCGCGAAAATCGTGCGCGACAGGCTCCTATGCATGCCTTTCGAATCGATTCCATCGTTCGACTACGGAAAGGTCTCCGCGCTCACCGTTACGGTCACGCCACAGAACGCCGGGCGTAGAATTGCCGACGTCGAGGTCGAGCGCAGCGTCCGGATCGCAGCCATCCGTCGCGGCGGACTCGTCGTGATCCCGAGCCCCGACGACACGCTCGCAGCCGGCGACGAGATCAACGCCATCGTCGCTCCCGAAGCGCTTGCTACGTTTGCCGAACGGTTCGCGAATGACGCCGCGCCCGTGCGGCTGACGGCGTAGGGCGGCATGTTCGTCATCGTGGTCGGCGGTGGGAAAGTCGGCACCTATCTCGCCCGTGCGCTGATTGCACAAGAGCACGAAGTCGTGGTTATCGAGAAGCAGGCGCGCAAGGCGCAGTACATGGCGAACACCCTGGATACGGATGTAACGATGGTCGGTGACGGCTGCGATCCCACGATCCTGCAGCAAGCCGGACTCCCGCGCGCCGACGTCGTCGTTGCCGACACCGGCGACGATGAAGACAACCTGGTCGTGTGTTTGATCGCTAAGAAGCACTCGCAAGCCCGTTGCATCGCCCGCGTGAACAATCCGAAGAACAAACTGATATTCGAGTCGATCGACCGGGAGGCGCCGATCGCGCTCGTTTCCTCGACGGAAATCATCCTCGACCTCATCAACGACTACGTCAATGCTGCCGACTACTCGATCATCACTAAGTTGCGCGACGGCGACCTCGAGTTGCTCAAGGTGACCGTCGCTCTCGGCTCGACTGCCGACGGACGTAGGATCGGTGAAGTCGGTTTCCCGCGCTCGAGCATCGTTGTCGCGGTGGACCGCCAAGGTGACGAGCTCGTCATCCCAACCGGTGACACCGCGCTACGCGCCGGCGATCAGGTGATCGTCATGTGCAAGAAAGAAACGCGCCAAGCCGTTCGAGCCGCCCTCGGCGGCGCGAAGACTCCCGCGTAGACCGGACGGCCGCCTGTCCGCGCGGGAGCTTTGCGCTCCGGTTAGAGTTAGAGTGGCGTAGCGACGGGGACCGGGCGCTTCTCGTCGAGGTCTAGCACATCGAACCAGGTCACGATGTCGCTACGGCCCGGTGCGACTTGCTCGCGAAGCTGGTCGAAGTACTCCCTGCTATGCGAGCCCGGATCGGGATGCCAACGGGTACGGTCGGAGTTGAAGGCCTCGATTTCGTCCGCCGTCTTCTTCGAGAGATAGTCGCGCTGCAGCCACGCGACGATGCCGTCGTCCGAACCGAGGTCTTTAACGCGTTGCGCGAAGGTCGCACCGTCGAGTCCAAGAAACGCAAACAGCGGCTTGTCGTGCGGACAGTCGTAGTCGTATTCGCCAAGCGTTCCATGGTTGTAGGCGCGCGCCTTGTCGATCGTACGCGCCAGCGAGACGAGGCCGGCGAGTTTGGTCTTAGCACTGCGGGGATAGCTTTTCGTTAAGTCCATGACCGCCAAAACCACGTACGGCGGCCGAAGGTGGCGCTAGATCAGTCCTCGACGCAAGGCGACGACCGCCGCCTGCGTCCGGTCGGCGGCGGCCAACTTCTCGAGGATGTCGCGCACGTGTCCCTTGACCGTGCCCAGCCCAATCCCAAGCGTGACCGCGATCTCGCCGTTCCCCCGACCTCCGGCGACCAACCGCAACACTTCGGTTTCGCGAGGCGTCAGTGGCGAATCGGTCGCGGGCGCTCGTGTGGCTGCACCAAGATTGCGCAACACGATACCGGCGACGCGAGGATCGAAGTAGGCGCCTCCCTCGGCCGCGATCCGCACCGCGGCCACGATACCTTCCGGCTCACCGCTTTTCGTACAGTACGCGTCGGCCCCAGCCGCTAACGCGGCTAGGACTTCGGTTTCGACGTCGTGCATCGTCACGATGACGATCCGTGTTTTCGGCGCCGCGATTCGAGCGCGGCGCGTCACCTCTATGCCGTCCATCCCCGGCAGCCCGATGTCGACGACCGCGACGTCCGGCGACTGCGAGACGATCGCATCGAGGCCCGTGACGCCGTCGCCGGCCTCGGCAACGACGGTGAGATCGCCCGTGCCCTCGAGCGCGGTTCGCAGTCCGGCTCGCGTCAGCGCGTGGTCCTCGACCAAGACGACGCGGCGGCACGGCTCGTTCACGTCACGCCCCGCAGCGCGCGCGGCAACTGCAAGCGAAAGACGCTTCCACCGCCCGCGCGCGGCTCGTAAGCAACCGTACCGGCGTGATTTTCGGCGACGCGGCGCACGAGGTAGAGGCCTAGGCCGGAGCCTGCGCCGGGACGCGCCGCTCCGGTCCGCACCCGAGCGAACAGTCGCTCGCGCTCGGTTGCCGGAACGCCGTGACCGCTATCGCTGACCACCACCTCGGCGAGCTCGCCGCGGGCCTCGGTCGCCACCTCGATGGAACCGCCCGGAGGCGTGAACGCAACGGCGTTCGCGATGAGGTTGACGACCGCGCGCCGCAATTCGCTCGAATCCGCCTCGACCTCGAGGTGCGCCGTGCGCTCTTGCGTTGTCACGTACAGTCCCTTCCCCTTCCAAAGCGGAGCGAGCTCCTCTATAACCTCGGTGGCCAGGCGCGCGAGGCTTACTCGTTCGCGGTGACGCGAGCGGTCACCCGATTCGTAGCGCGAAACCAGCAGAAGCGTCTCGGCAAGGCGCTGCAACTCGTCGTTCGCGGCTAGCGTACGGCGCACGATCTCGAGGTACGGCTCCGGCAGCGGCCCATACGCGCCGTCGATTGCTTGACGCATCGTCATCGACGCCGCGCTGAGCGGCGTCCGCAGATCGTGCGAGAGCGCGTAGACGATGTCGCGGATCACGTCGCCACGTTCGACCAGCGCCACATTTGCCGCGGCAAGTTGATCGTTTCGTTCGGCGAGCATCCCGAATAGGGCAGCCTGCGCGAGGGCGATCGCCGACTGCTGCACGAACGAGCGGAGTTCTTCATCGAGGGGCTGGTCGAACTCTCCGCGAGCGCGGACCAGGACGAGGATTCCGTAAAAGGTGGAGCGATCTTCGATCGCCGTCGCGATCGCACGCTCGGCCTTGAATCTATCGAGGAACAGGCGCCCGACCGGATCGGCGCCGCTTACGAGAAGCGAGCGCCGATCGCGAACGACGCGCTCCAAAAGTGAGACGATCGCGCCTTCGGGGCGCTTGTTGGAGGCAGTGACATCCTCACCGGCACCTCGCAGGGCGTAGGTGACAAACGAGGCCAGACCTGGATCCGTCAAGAACAGCCAGGCCGCGTCCGCACCCATCGCGGTGGGCGCTTCGCGAACGATCGCGCGTGCGATCAACTCGGCATTGGACGACGCACGAATCGCGTCGATCGCGCCGCGCAACCTGCGTTGCCGAGCCTCTCGGGCCGCACGCGCTGCCAGCACCCCGGCTCGTTGGGCCGAGCGTTGGGTTGCGATCGAAAGCAGCCCGACCAATAGGAAAGAGAGCGCCGCGATCAGGCGGTCGCCGATCGCTATCGCGTCCCAGTGGCGATCGCTCGCGCCATTTGCATAGCCCGCAACGGCGTTGGCAAGCAGCGCTCCGACGATCAGCACTTGCGTGAAGCGTCGGTCGAATGCGAGGTTCGAGAGCGCGATCGGCGCGTTAAGCAGAATCGCCACGACGAAAAGTTGCGGCGTCGCAAGGTCCAGCCCGAAAACGGCTGCCACCAAACCCCAGCAGCCGAAGCGGATCCACCGGGACGACATCGCACGCGACGTTCGGCCGCCCAAGGTTCGCCCCCTACGGGCCGGGGGAGCGTCGCGCGCGGCGCGAAGGCGAACAAACGTGAACGACCCCATCCGACCTTCGAGCGCCGCGCTACTAAAAGAGGCCACCGAAACCCCCCGCCTCACCGTCTATCTCGCGAGCGCTCCGGGCGCCGGCAAAACGCGACGCCTGCTCGAAGATGCGCACCGTGCGCTGGCCGCCGGAACGAGGGTCGTCGTCGGTTGGGTCGATACCAAGGGACGGCCGGACCTCGACCGTTTGCTCGCGGCTCTCCCGCGCATCGATGCTCGTACGGGTCGTATCGGCGAAGCCGAGTTTACCGATTTCGATTTTGCCGCGACGCTCGCGGCGCGACCGCAACTCGTCGTCCTTGACGAACTCGCGCACGCGAACTTGGCCGGCGGCGCCCACGCCAAGCGGTGGCAGGACGCCCAAGCGCTGCGTGCCGCCGGCATCTCGGTGCTCGGCGCACTAAACATCCAACACGTCGAGACCGTCGCCGCAACCGCTGAGCGAATCATCGGATTTCCCGTCCGCGAAATCGTTCCGCTCTCGTTTCTCCGTGACGCCGACGACGTGATCGCGCTCGATGTTGCGCCCGAGCAGTTCGAAGCGCGCCTGCGCTCCGGACACGTCGTGCATCCCGATGACGCCGAGCGCGCGCTGGGCGGATTATATCGGCCAAGCAACCTGAGACTTCTGCGCGAAATGATGCTGCGCACGATCGACGACCTTACCGAACCGGGTCTGGGTCCGAACAAGACGTCGATCGCCCTCGCGCTCGTCACCGAAGAGGTCGACGCCGGAACGTTCGCCGCAAAAACGGCGGCCATTGCCCAGGCGCTCGACCTCGCCCCCGCTATCGCCGCCGCACCTGGAGCGCAGATCGAGGGCCTCTCGCGCATCGCCGACGAAAACGACGCGCGCGTCGTCACCCTTCCACCCTGCGGGCACGCGAAGCTGCGCATCGCCGACATCCGCGCCGCATTTATCGCGGTGCCGTTCGGGGCTCTAGCGAAACGCATCGCCGCCGAGCCGATCGATCGCGACATCTTCGTCGTGGATTCGTCCACCCACGAGCTAGCCGAGCCCTCCGACGCGTCCATCCGGGCCGCGCCGTTCGCTCAGACCGTCGGGGACCGGATGCGCATCGGCTACGGTCGGCTCACTGTCTACGTCGGTGCGGCGGCGGGAAGCGGGAAGACGTTCGCAATGCTCGACCGCGCCCATCAGCTTTCCGAATCGGGCGTCGACGTCGTCGCCGCCTTCGTCGAAACCCACAAGCGCGCCGAGACCGAAGCCAAGGTCACCGGGCTCGAGCTTCTCGGGCGCCGGGAACTCTGCGTCGGCGGCATCAAATATCAGGAACTCGACGTCGAGGAGTTGCTTGAGCGCCACCCCGCCGTTGCTTTGATCGACGAACTCGCGCACACAAACGCTCCGGAGAGCACCCACGCGAAGCGCTACGACGACGTCCTGACAATTTTGCGGGCCGGCATTTCGGTGATGACGACGGTTAACGTCCAACACCTAGAAGGACTCAGCGACGCCGTCTTCCGCCTGACCGGTCAGCGCGTTCGGGAGACCGTTCCCGACGCGATCCTCGAGATCGCCGACGACATCGTTTTGATCGACACGACGCCGGAAACGTTGCGCGAACGGCTGCGCGCCGGCAAGATTTATCCGCGCGAACGCGTGGAGACGGCGCTCGCCAATTTCTTTCGCTTCGAAAACTTAGCGGCATTGCGCGAGCTGGTCCTGCGCGAGGTGATGCGAGCGCGGACCGGACCGCGCCCGCGCGCGCCCTTTTCTCGACTACTCCTAGGTGTGAAAGAGCGCGAGCGCGATGTCGGCCTCATCGAACGCTGCGCCCGCTTCGCCTCGCGACTCGACATCGAGTTTAGCGTTGGGCACGTGCGGCGAGCGCGAGGTGAATCGAACGAACGCGCACTTGCAATACTCGAAGCCGCGGCTCGGCGCGCGCGCGCACGGTGGATCGTCGTAACAAACGACGACCCTCTAGCGGCGCTCCTTCAGATCGCCCGCGACGAGCGCGCGACGACCATTGCGGTCGAGGGCGCGCGCACGAAAACGCGGTGGCCGGCCGGCACCACGTTCGCCCGGCGCCTGCTCGACCACGGAACGCGTCAGCTGCTCATTCTGGGACCGGACGTTTAGCCTTAGTTGAGGATGTTGACGGCGCGCGCGGCGACCAGCGTGATCGTCGCGAGCGAGACGATCGACTGAACGAGCATCAGCGACTTCGACCAGGGCGTGAGCGGCATCGTGTCCGTCGGGCTGAACGCGGTCGCGTTCGTGAACGCAACGTAGAGATAGTCGACGAAGCCCGGCGTCCAACCCGGCACCGTGCAGTCCGGCGTCATCATCTGCGGAAACAGGAAATCGGGTTGCGGGTGCCGCCGCATTCGGCGCTCCTCGGGGCCACCACGATCCAACTCCCAGTACCAAAGGGCGAACACAATCACGTTCGTTAGCCACAGGCCTATCGACGAGTAGATCAATTCGATGCCGGTCACGGAACTGGCATGGTAGAGGAGGAGCCGAACCAGCAAAACCAGCGATGCGATGTTGGTCAGCTGGATCAGCGCGATCAACACGATTGCCGCAAACCGCCGAATCCGCGCTTCCTCGCTCATGCCCAGCGGGGTCGCGAGCGTGAGCGCGATCAGGAGCACGAACTCGAGGCCGGGAACCAGCAAGGACGGGCCGACGTGGAGGCGATGCGGGAGCGTTAGGGTGAGCGCGATCGCGACCAAGATCGCCAGCCGCGCGGGCCAGCGCGGCTGGGCCTTCGCGGCAACTCCCCAGGACGCGCTGTCGTGGGCGACCGAGGAATCGGACTTGGAAGCGGGCGGTCGAGCCATGGCCCTCGTTTCGCGTTTGCCCGTATCGCACCCACCGCGTCATCCAAACGGCCGATCCAAATGGAGGCTTCCGCCGACCCAGGCCCCGCGCTAAACTCCAAACATGAAGTTGAGAACGCGCGGCGCCAATGCTTGAGCTCTCGATGTTCGTACTCTCGATCGGAGCCTTCGCGCTCTTCGAGGGCTACGTTCGCCTCTGCGAGCGTCTGTAAGGAATCGAGATGCTCGACCACATCGTCGGCCTCGCCTTAGCGGTCCTTACGCTCGTATACCTTGCGTACGCCATGCTGCGCCCGGATCGCTTCTGATGAACGCCTTCGGCTGGTTGCAAGCCACCGTCTTCTTCGGGCTGGTCCTCGTATTGGCCAAGCCGGTCGGGCTCTACATGGCACGCGTCTTCGAAGGCGAGCGCACCCTTCTTACACCCATCTTCGAGCCGCTCGAGTCGGCCTGGTACCGGCTCTGTCGCATCCGGCCTGAACGCGAGATGGGTTGGGCAACGTACCTGTTCTCCGTGCTCGCGTTCAGCGCCGTCGGCCTCGCTTACCTCTACATTCTGCTGCGCACGCAGAAGTGGCTCCCGCTGAACCCGCAAGGGTTCGACAATCTGCCGCCCGACCTCGCCTGGAACTCGGCCGTGAGTTTCATGACCAACACGAATTGGCAATTCTACTCCGGCGAGAGCACGATGAGCTACCTCTCGCAAATGAGCGGACTTGCGTGGCATAATTTCGTTTCGGCCGCAGCCGGAATTGCGGTCGCGATCGCGGTCATCCGCGGGGTCTCGCGCACCGAGCGGACGACGCTGGGGAACTTCTGGGTCGACCTCGTGCGGGCGTGTCTGTACGTGTTGCTACCGATCTGCATCGTCGGCAGCCTCGCGTTCGCGTGGCAGGGGATGCCGCAGAACTTCGCGCCCTATCACACCATCGCTACGGCAGAAGGTGCGCCCCAAACCATAACCGGCGGCCCGATTGCGTCGCAGGAGATCATCAAGGAGTTAGGGACGAACGGCGGCGGTTTCGTGAACGCCAACTCCTCCTCGCCCAACGAGAATCCGACGCCGTTCACCAACCTGCTCGAGATGCTCGCCATGTTCTTGATCCCGGCCGGCCTGACGTACACGTACGGCCGGTACGTCAAGGACCAGCGAGCGGGTTGGGCCGTGTTCGCGGCGATGAGCGTCCTGTTCGTCGCTGGATTTTCGGCTGCGTACTGGGCCGAGGCGGCGGGGAACCCGATCGTCCATCATCTCGGTGTGGCCGGGCCTAATCTCGAAGGGAAGGAAACGCGATTCGGGGTTCCGGCATCGGCGCTGTTTGGAACGATCTCGACCGACACGTCGACCGGTGCCGTCAACTCGATGCACGACTCGTGGACGCCGCTCGGCGGCCTCGTGCCACTCGTGAACATGCAACTCGGCGAGGTCGCGTTCGGTGGCGTCGGAACCGGGCTCTACGGCATGGTGCTGTTCATCGTCTTGACGGTGTTCATCGCGGGTCTCATGGTCGGCCGGACCCCGGAGTATCTGGGCAAGAAGATCGAGCGCCGCGAGGTGCAGCTCGCAATCCTCGGCGTGTTAGTCTTGCCGCTGTTCGCGCTCGTGCCGGCAGCGGTCTCGATACTCTTACCGATCGCGACCGCCACGCTCGGGAACGCCGGCGTGCACGGGTTCTCCGAAGTTCTCTACGCGTTCACCTCCACGACCGAGAACAATGGCAGCGCCTTTGCCGGCCTCGGCGGGAACACGTATTGGAATACCGTTACCGGCATCACGATGATCTGCGGCAGGTTCCTGTTCATCGTTCCCGCAATGGCCCTGGCCGGCGCGTTGGCCCAAAAAAAGGCGGTCCCGCAAACGGCCGGCACATTCCAAACGACCTCACCGATCTTCGTTCTGCTGCTGGTGGGAGTCATCCTCATCGTCGGCGCGCTAACGTTCTTTCCGGCCGACGCGCTGGGACCGGTCGTCGAGCAGCTCCTGATGCTCGAAGGGAGAGTTCAGTGATTTCAGCGCGACGCCTCGAGCGCCGCCCTGGAGCGCGCTCGCTATTCGATCGGGCAATCGCCGCGCGCGCAATCGTCGATTCGTTCGTCAAACTCGATCCCCGCCGACAGGCGCGCAATCCCGTGATGTTCGTGGTCGAAGTCGGGGCGGTCATCGTCGCATCTTTCTTCGCCCGCGACCTCCTCGCCGGCGGAAGGGATGTCGGCTTCGACTTCGCGATCGCGGTCTGGTTGTGGTTCACCGTGCTGTTCGCGAACTTCGCCGAAGCCATCGCCGAGGGGCGCGGCAAAGCGCAAGCAGAGTTCTTGCGCCGCACGAAGAGCGACACGCGAGCGCGCAGGATCGTGCACGACCGAGAGGAGTTCGTCGGCGCGGCCTCCTTGCGCGCCGGCGACCTCGTGCGCGTCGACGCGGGCGAGCTGATTCCTGGAGACGGCGACGTCGTCGCGGGGGCGGCCGCCGTCGACGAGTCGGCAATGACCGGAGAATCCGCGCCCGTGATCCGCGAGGCGGGCGGCGACCGCAGCGCGGTTACCGGCGGAACGCGCGTCCTCTCGGATACGATCCAGGTTCGGATCGGTTCGGATCCCGGCGAGTCGTTTCTCGATCGAATGATCGCCCTCGTCGAGGGCGCCAGGCGGCAGAAAACGCCGAACGAAATCGCCCTCTCGATACTGCTGGCCGGCTTGACGATCGTCTTCGTTCTGGCGGTCGCGACGTTAGGGCCGTTTTCGATCTACGCGGGCACCGTGCAGAGCGTAACGGTGTTGATCGCGCTGCTCGTCTGCTTGATCCCGACGACCATCGGCGGCCTGCTCTCGGCGATCGGCATCGCCGGGATGGACCGCGTTTTACAACGTAACGTGCTGGCGACCAGCGGCCGCGCGGTCGAAGCCGCCGGCGATGTCGATACGCTCCTGCTCGACAAGACCGGCACGATCACGCTGGGGAACCGTCAGGCGACCGAAATCATCGTGCCTACCGGGGTTGATCCTGCCGAGGCGACGCGCGCGGCCTTCTTCTCGTCGCTTCCGGACGAGACGCCGGAGGGCCGTTCGATCGTGATCCTCGCGCGCCGCGACGCCTCGGTCGTGGACGACAACTCGGTTCCAACCGGCGCAACGTTCGTTCCGTTCAGCGCCTACACGCGCATGAGCGGCCTGGACCTTGCGGACGGCTCGGCGATCCGCAAAGGTGCTCCCGATGCCGTGCGCGCGTGGGTGCGCGAGCGCAAGCCCGAAGTGGCGCCGGCCGAGGATCCGCTTGCCCTCACCGGTGAAGTCGAACGAATCGCACGCGCCGGAGGGACGCCGCTCCTGCTCGCGAGCGACCGGCGGATTCTCGGCGTCATCGCGCTCAAGGACGTTTTGAAACCGAACATGCGCGAGCGTTTCGAGCGCCTGCGGGCGATGGGCATTCGAACCGTGATGATCACCGGTGACAACCCGCTCACGGCCAACGCGATCGCAAGCGAAGCCGGCGTGGACGACTTCTTGGCCGAGGCAACGCCCGAAACGAAGATGGGACTCATCAAACGCGAACAAGAGCTGGGGCGCCTCGTCGCGATGACGGGCGACGGAACCAATGACGCGCCGGCGCTCGCCCAAGCCGATGTCGGAGTCGCCATGAACTCCGGGACGCAGGCGGCCAAAGAGGCCGCAAACATGGTCGATCTCGATTCCGATCCGACCAAGCTGATCGAAATCGTCGAGATCGGCAAGCAGCTCCTGATGACGCGCGGCGCCCTGACGACGTTCTCGATCGCCAACGACGTCGCCAAGTACTTCGCGATCCTGCCCGCGATGTTCTCGATCGCGTATCCTGAGATGCAGGCGCTTAACGTGATGCATCTGGCCACGCCGCAGAGCGCCATCTTGTCCGCGGTTATCTTCAACGCCCTGATCATCATCGCGTTGGTTCCGCTCGCACTGCGCGGCGTCGCCTACAGGCCGCGCGGCGCCAACGCCGTTTTGCGCGACAACGTCCTCGTCTACGGGCTGGGCGGCATCCTCATCCCGTTCGTCGGCATCAAAGCGGTCGACCTCATCCTTGCGGCGCTGCACCTAACGTGAAGCAACACGGCGCGAACGATTCCGCACCAGCCCGCGACGGAACGTTAACTCATCTCGGAACCGCCGGGCTGTGCACCCTCATTTCGATCGTCGCCTTTGGCGTCGTCTATCCCGTGCTGATGACCGTGCTCGCCCAAGTCATGTTTCCGCATCAGGCCAACGGCTCGCTCGTCACGGCAAGCAACGGAAAGGTCGTCGGTTCGGGTATCATCGGGCAACGGTTCACGAGGCCACAATATTTCCACGGACGACCCTCTGCGGCGGGGAAGGACGGCTACGACCCAACGGCGACTGGCGGCACGAACCTCGGCCCAACCTCGAAGAAACTCATCGACGCCACCCGCGCCACGATCGCCGCGCTTCGTACGGAGAATCCGAACGCGCTCGTCCCGCTCCCGATGGACCTCGTCACTTCGAGCGCGAGCGGAATCGATCCGGACATCAGTGAACAAGGCGCCCTCTACCAAGCGCCGCGCGTCGCGGCGGCGCGACATCTCGACCTCGCCCGCGTGCAAGCAATCGTCGCGGATCTCGTGCACCCGCGCGAACTTGGATTTCTCGGTGAACCTCACGTGAACGTGCTCGAACTCAACCTCGCTCTCGATCGACTGCATTAAGGAACCATCCGTGTCTCAACACTCGCGCCGTGTCGTCTTGATGAACGTGTTCCTCGGGATGTTCTGTGCAACGCCCCTCACCGCTTCCGCGCAGAGTGCGACCCCGGCCCTGTCCCCGTCCCCGTCTCCCTCGCCGGTGGCGAGCGCGCCGGGCGATCCCTGTGCTCCGCTGATCGCCGCAGTCAGCCGACCGTCGTTCAGCACGGGAGCGTGCACCGTCCGTTCCAACCGGGTCATCGTCGAAACTGGCTATTCGAACCTGGTTACGACGGGCCCGAACGGCAGCACCGCGGTCGCGTACCCGCAGGCAACGATCCGAGTCGGAACGCGCGTTCCTAACCTCGAACTCGACGTCGCGCCGCCCAGCTACAATCGCGCCGGAGGCGGACCGAGCGGGTACGGCGACGCGGCATTCGGCGCGAAATACCTGCTGGGGAACACGGCGCGCGCGGTCTACGGCGCGAGCGTCCTAGCGTCCGTCCCGACCGGTAACCCCGCGTTCACCTCGTCCGGCGCTTCGTATGATGTGAGTGCGAACGGAAGCTCCACCCTGGGGCCGATTTTAGGAGTATTCAGCTCGCTCGCCTTTGAGGCGTTCGCCGCCGGCAACGACGCGAGCGGGCGGCTGCAGCGCTTCGGCGCGTTCGCGCCGTCGCTCGGCTTCACCGCGACGCTACCCGCGAATTCCCAAATTTTCGGCGAGGCCGCGTACGTCAGTCACGCCGGCTATGGACTCGGTGGCCGCACGACCTACGATTTCGGATATCAGAAGGATCTCTCGACGAACGTTCAAGCCGACGCCGAGTACGGTTTCTCACCCACAACAATCCTGGGTGCGCGGCTACACTACCTCGGCGCCGGGATCTCGTTTCGTCTGGGGCCGAGCAACTAGTGCGTGTGGGTGAAGTTACCGACGCGCACGCCCGCGCGGGTGATGCGCGCCAGGGCCTCGCGCATGCCGAGCGGTTCGACCGGCCTACCGACGCACCCAAAGTACGTTTCAGGATCGATGTTAAGCGTGCGCGTCTGAATCATGTCGATCGGAACGTCGCGCAGAAACTCTTCCATCGCTTCGATCTCCACGCGCTCGTCCGTGACGCCGGGATGGGTCAGCAGGTTTAACGAGACCCGCACTCCTGCGCGCGCGGCCAGCCGGACGCTTTCGAACACGTCGTCGAGCGCGTAGCCGAGGGGTCGATAGTACGCGGCGTACGTCTGCGGGCGAAACGCGTTGAGGCTGACGCGAACTGCGTCCAACCCTGCCTCGATCAACATCCGCAGCGACTTGGGCAAGCTCCCGTTGGTGTTGCAGTTGATCGTTCCGTTCGAGCGCGAGGCTCGAATGCGCTCGATCGCGCGCGCGAGTGTCGTCGCGCGCAACAGCGGCTCGCCTTCGCAGCCCTGCCCGAACGAAACGATGCCATCCGGAACGCGCTCGAGGTGGTAGACCGCAATTCGCGCGAGTTCCTCGACGCTCGTATCGAAGGCAATGCGTTCCTGCGGCGCAGGGATGAGCGCTGCGGGCTCCTGTTCGGAGATACAGCCCAGGCAGCGGGCGTTGCAGCGCGGGGAGACGGGCAGTGCGGCTTCGCCGACCGTAAGAAAGTCGTTCTGCGCGGTGAAGCAGCCGTACTCGAGCGCGCAACGGGCGACTTGCGCGAGGACGCGGTTGTCCGGATCGTGCGCGCGGCGGCGCTCGACCGCGCTTTCGAGTTCGCCGGCTACGAAGGTCCGCGGCGTCCAGTCTTCGCGTTCGTCGGTTTTCATGGCGGCGACGTGAAGTTGGTCGTCCAGCGCACACGCGAAGGTGTATCCGAACAGCGGAAGCATCGGGGCGCCGGGGTCGCGCGCGTAGGCCGGCAAAGCCAGGCGCGTGTAGCCGGCCGGAAGGAGCGCCCCCAACGCCGTACGGCGTCGTGCCGGACCGCCCCCTGCGAGCAGCGGCCGGCGGCCGGGAAGCATCGTCGGGACGGTTCCCGGCGGCGCCGGAATCAATTCACCGGGCGCCGGCGGACGGATCGCGCCCGCGTCGACCAGCGGCGCGGCGTTCTGGTCGAAATACATCCGTCCACGGGCGTCGGAATATGCCAGCCGAGCGTTCACGACGTAGCGAGCGTTCTCGGTTCCCACTCTGCCGGACCGCTCAAATGCGCGGAGCCGCCGGGCCGCCAATCAACCTGGAGGCACCCGCCGGGGACGAGGACGCGGACGGGCGTCGCCACAAGGCCGCGCGCGACGGAGATCGCAGCAACCGCAACCGCGCCGGTACCGCAAGCGGCCGTCTCACCGACGCCGCGTTCGAAGTGACGGGCTCGCAGTTCGTTCGGGCCCGAGACCTGCGCGGCGTGCACGTTCGTTCCGCCCGCGAAACGTTCGTCGGCCGCGAAGCGCCGTGCCAAGGCCGGAAGATCGGCGCGGGTGACGTCGTCGCAGAACACGACGGCGTGCGGGTTTCCAACCTCGACGCGAACGAACAGGACGGGCGGCGAGCCCGTCAGCGTTTCGTCTCTAGCGTCGTTTGGAAAGCGAACCTCGCCCAGGTCGACGCGTACTTGGAACGTCGGCTCGGTTGAAACCACCTCGCAGGCGATCGTGCCGGCGAGGGTTTCGATGGCGCAGGTCCCGGCGATTTCGCCGCCCTCGAAAAGGTAGCGGACGACGCAGCGGATTCCGTTGCCGCACATCTCGGCCTCGCCGCCGTCGGCGTTGAAAACCCGCATTCGCCACGGGGTGTGAATTCCGCGTTCAAGAACCAACACACCGTCGAGGCCCGTTCCTGCGTCGGCGGCACACAGCCGCCGCGCGAGTTCGCCATGGGCCACGCCGTGCGGCGTTCGTTCATCGATGATGACGAACGCGTTACCCGCGCCGTGCATCCGGGCGGATGCCAGCTCTTCGAGCGTTCCGCTCATACGCCTACTTCGGGTGCCTCGCGAAGGGGTGGCGTGGACTCCAATACGAGCGGCTCCACGAGCGCTCCCTGCGGCGAGATCGTCGAAACCGCGTGCTTGTAGATGAGGTGCGGCTTGCGTTCGTACTCGAGCACGATCGTAAACGAATCGAAACCCTTCACCGTCCCGCGCAGCTGAAAGCCGTTGACAAGATAGATGACGACCGGAATCGCCTGGCGTCGTATTTCGGCCAAATACGTGTCTTGGAGTTGTGGCGAGCGTCCGCTAGGGATCGCCACGCCGTCGCGCGCGGACATCGATTCGCGCTTCAGGCCCACCCGAGGGATTCCTTTGCCAGCGCGCAGATCTCGTCGAACGCGGCGAGGCCGCGGACCAAACGCGTCTCGGGCTCGTGGCGAAACCACGTCCGCTGGCGCTTTGCGTAACGGAGGGTCGTTCGCGCCAAGAGTTGCCGCAACTCGCCGCGGTTCGCCCAGCCGCGGAGGTAGGCGAGCGCGTGCGGGTACCCGAGAGCATCGGCCGCGACGGCTTCGCCGCCGAGACGTTCGGCTTCGGTCACGAAACCAGCGGCAAGCATCGCATCGACGCGCCGTCCGATGCGCGCCGCAAGTTCGTCCGCTTCCAAGTCGAGGGCGACCTTGACAAACGGGAAGCCGGCCGAGCGCAGATTCCGTGGGGTTTCGGGCGGCGCGTCCGGCCGCTCCCCGGCGAGCGCAATCTCGAGCGCGCGCGCAACGCGGTAGCGATCGGCGGGGGCGAGAGCCGCCGCTCGGCCGGGAGCGCGCGTCGCGAGCCACGCGTGCAGGACGTCGGGCGGATGCAGGCGAGCTTCACGCGCCAGACGCGCGCGCAGTTCGGGATCGTGCGCTCCTCCAAGGCGAACGTCGCCGCACAGCGCGCGCAGATAGAATCCCGTTCCTCCGACAACGATCGTACGTCGCCCACGGCCCGCCGCTTCTTCCACCGCATGCGATGCGTCGGACGCGAACCTGGCCGCCGAATATCGTTCGCCTGGGTCGAGCCACGCCACCAAATGGTGGCGGACGCGCGCGCGCTGTTCGGCCGAGGGCGCCGCCGTTCCAATCGGCATATCGCGATAGATCTGGCGCGAGTCCGCACCGACGATTTCGGCGCCGAAGCGTTCGGCCAACGCGACCGCAAGTTCGGTCTTTCCGGAGGCGGTCGGGCCGCCCAGAACGAGAACGCCGAGGCGTCGCGGCGTTTCGTTCACATGCGTTTGAAGATACGGGCGATCTCGTCGGCTTCGATCCGTACCATCGTGGGACGTCCGTGAGGACAGTGCATCGGATTCGAACAGCGCACGAGTCGCGCCAGCAGCGCCGACATCTCGGCCGGCTCGAGCCGCTCGCCGGCACGCACGACCGAGTGACACGCTAGCGTCGCCCAAGCGCGTCCGCGTGCGTCCAAACCGCGGATGTCGCAATCCAAGTCATCGACGTAACGGCGCAGGTCGAAGGTTCGCGCGCCATAGCCCGCCGGGGTTGCGACGATCCGGTACGTTCGTTCGCCGAAGGGTTCGATCTCAAGTCCCGCGGCGACGAGATCGGCGCGGACGGCTTCGAGGCGTTCCCAACGCGCGGCGTCAAGCTCGATCGTTTCAGGAACGAGTAACGGTTCGCTGCGCACCACGCCCTCGCCGCGGGCGGCGATTTCCTCGAAGGCGATCCGCTCGTGCGCGGCATGTTGGTCGACGAGCACGAGCGCGGCGCCATCGGTGCCCAAGATGTACGTGTCGTCCAATTGCGCGAGGATGCGAAGCCCCTGCTCGCTCTCGGCGCCCCCAACGGACTGGGTTTCCGGGAGACCGGCTGTGGTCAGTTGGAACGGAAGGGCGTGCGCGAACCCTGCGGCCGAGGGGACTGCATCGGGAGCGCAGGAAAGGACCGCGCCCACGCGAGTCCGCGCGTCGCGCTCGAGCGTTGCGACGATCGCGCGGCGGACGCGGTCGCTGACCCGCGCGCCGTGGCGTAGGCGAACGTCGCTTTTCGTCGGATGGACGTTCGGATCGACGCCGTCCGGCGGGACCG
The DNA here is from genome assembly GCA_039923715.1 of Vulcanimicrobiaceae bacterium. Lineage (GTDB taxonomy): Bacteria > Vulcanimicrobiota > Vulcanimicrobiia > Vulcanimicrobiales > Vulcanimicrobiaceae > JBDTCF01. The sequence goes on along the minus strand of JBDTCF010000117.1, from coordinate 11,581 downwards.
TTACGAACAGAACGCCGAACGGTTGCCGTTGCGTCATCGCGTATGTCGCGTAGCCCGCCGACCAAGCACCGGCGAAGAGCGTCGAGCGGAGCAGCCGTCCGTTCACGAACAGCAACTGCATGCGCCGATCCGGGCGATCGACGCCCGGTCGGCTCACGTGCCCGCGCACCGCGATCCCGTCCTCGTGCGGAGCCTCGTGCGTGGGCAGCAAGTCACGCGCAGCGCCGAGACCGAACACGTGCGCCAACCGCTCGTCGAGCCCGCTGGCCGCCGGCAGCGTCCAAACGTCGCGGCCGTCGTGGGCGAGCGCGAAGCGAACGGCGGGATACGCGAGCGACAACATCGCCAGAAAGTTTGAAATCCGCGAAAACTCCGCGCCCGGGCCACGTAGGTACTCCCGCCGCACGGGCACGTTGGCAAACAGCTCGCGAACTTCGACGCTGGTTCCCGGCGGTGCCGCGATCGGCCCACCCAATTCGACCGTCGCCTCGAACGCCTCGAGCGAGGCGCCGATCTCTGCGCCGGAGGGCCGCGAAACGACCCGCAGGCGCGCCACGGCAGCGATCGCCGCGAGTCCTTCGCCGCGAAATCCGAGCGTCGCGATCGCCTGCAGCCCGGCGGCGTCGACGAGCTTACTGGTCGCGTAACGTCGAACCGCGAGCGGTAAGTCTCGTGGCGCGATCCCGCATCCATCGTCGCGGACGAGAATGCGGTCGATCCCGCCGCGTTCGAGCGCGACCGCGATCGTCTGCGCGCCCGCATCGAGCGCGTTTTCGACCAGTTCTTTGACGACCGAAAGGGGCCGTTCGACGACCTCGCCGGCGGCGATCTGTCCGATCGTGATATCGTCGAGAAGTTGGATCACACCGGGGTGTTCGCGATGCGGGTCACGCGCTCCGGGGCAGGCCGATCGCTACGCGGGTCCCGCCCCCGGGCGCGTCCGTAATGTCGATCGTTCCGCCCGCGCGTTCGACCGCACGCTTGGCGATCGCTAGCCCGAGCCCGAAACCCTCGCTTGTGCCGCGCTGCTCGCCGCGATAGAAGCGCTCGAAGACGCGCGCCCGTTCGTCGGCCGCAATTCCTGGGCCGCCGTCGGTCACCGTCAGGCGCACGTCGTCGCGCTCGCCCTGGACGACGATCTCGACCGGCCCCTTCGGTGCATATTTTAGCGCGTTCTCGGCAACGTTCGCGATCGCGTCGCGCAGCTCGGCTTCGTCCGCACGGACGACGCAGTTCTCCTCGATCCGCAGGGTGATGCGGTGGTCCGGATCGAGCGGTTCGAGCGTGCGTCCAATTTGCCCGGCGAGGGCGCCCAGATCGACGTCGAGCGCGCGCGAGTCGGCATTGTCGAGGCGCGCGAGCGCGATCAGACGATCGATGAGCGCGCGCATGCGCCGGCTCTCGATCAGCATCGTATCGAGAATGCCGGCGTTGCTCGCATTCGCACGTTCCGCGATGTCGCCCGAACCTCGACGCCGCAGAACGTCGATAAACCCCATGACGACCGTCAGCGGGGTACGCAGTTCGTGGCCGGCATCGGCGATAAAGCGGCGCATTTCGCCCTCGGCCACGCGACGTTCTTCGAACGCCGAAGAAACTTGCGCGACCGCGCCGTTGTAAGCGGTCACGAGTTCGCCGATCTCGTTCCGGTCGGCGGTAACGATCGCGCGCGGGGTGAAGTCCCCCGCGGCAAACTGCCGCAACGCCGCGGTCGTCTGTACCAGCGGTCGCAACGCTTGGTTCGTGATGTAGCGCCCCATCAGCCAGGCGACCAGAATCGCGAACAATCCGATCGGTAGCATCGCGAGCCAGAACGCGCTAATCGTGTGCGCGAGCGGGCGCGGATCTACCGAAACGATCACCTCGCCGCCCGGAATGGCGGCAAACCGGGTCTGAAGCCGTAAAACTCTGGCCAGCCACATGCCCGTCGCCGGACCGTGATCGAAGCCGAAGGCGCCGCCGTGCATCATCATCGGTGGCGGCGGCCCGATGGCCAGTCGCTCGTCGCTCGACCGCTCGACGTGCCGGTACTCGATCGTACCGTGCTCTCCAGGCGTCGTTTTCTTGAACGTCTCGCGCAAGATGATGACGTGGCCGCCAGGTTCGGGGCCCATTGGATCGTCCATCGCGAGCGGCTGATGAACGCCGCGTGCGTCGACCGCAACGAGTGCGACCCGCAAGCCCGGCCGGGAAAGCCGCCGCACGATTTCCGGTGCCGCCTCGGCCAGCGTCCGGTGGCGCGCGACGTACGTCTTGACCAGGTCCGGCGCCTCGCGTAACACGTACTTCGCCGATTCGTCCGTGGAGAAGCGGAAGGTCGAAAGCGCGAACGCCGTCACCGCCGCGGCGACAATCGCGACGAGCGCGATCGCGACCAGCACGTACCAGGCAACCAGCCGCGTCGCGAGCGAACGAAACATCAACGCCGCCCCAGCGAGTAACCGGCGCCGCGATGCGTTCGGATCAGCCTCGACTGCGCGCCGGCGTCGACCTTCGCGCGCAGGTACGAGATGTAAGTTTCAACCGCTCCGGTCCCGACGTCGCGCTCCGTACCCCAGACCAGATCGAGGAGTTGGTCGCGCGTCAACACGCGCTGCGCATTGCGCGCCAACACCACCAGAAGGTCGAACTCGCGCGCGGTCAGCTCGATCTGGCGTTCGCCTCGGCGGACGATGCGCGTGGCCAGATCGATGGTCAGGTCCTCGTACCGGACGACTCTTGGATGCGCGAGTTGCGGGCGGCGTAGCGCCGTCTCGAGGCGCGCCACCAGCTCGGACATCTCGAAGGGTTTACTCAGATAGTCGTCGGCGCCGCCACTGAGTCCGGCGATTTTGTCGTTGACCTCGCCCTTCGCGCTCAACATCAGGATCGGAACTTCCGTGAGGTCGCGAAAGCGCGGCAAGAGTGCGATGCCGTCGATCTTGGGCAACATCACGTCCAACACGATGACGTCGGGGGTCCACTCGCGCACGAGCCGCAAGCCGGCCTGGCCGTCGGCCGCCGACCGCACGAGAAAACCCTCGTCCGCAAGACCGATCTCAAGCAACTCTCGGATGTGGCGTTCGTCGTCGACCACGGCGACGCGCGCTCCTGCACGTTCCATCTTCTCTTTGTAGCGTATTCGACGATTCTGAGAGGAGTCTTGGAATCGGCCGGTTCTCAGGCCGCTCTCAGGACGGCGGCCGATACTGCGGCTACGTTTCGAACTAAAGGGGGACTCATGCACGCCCAACCCGTCATCACTCCGATGCCCACGTACCCGCAGACGATTATCGAACTTATCGGCGACGCCGACCAACGGCTCGCGCGCAGTTTCGCAGAAACGCTCGAGCGCATCGGCTTGACGAACGACCGCGTCATCGTTCGGCTCGATCGCGTCGGCCTCGTCCACGCCGATGGCATCGCCGACATCGCCGAGACGATCCTGCGCGAGCGCCGGGCGGGACGCGACGTCGTCGTCGCAACCTCAGTCCGTCGCTTGGAGCGGCTCCTCGACGCCCACAAGATCCCGGTCACCCCCCCGTTCCGGCCGGACGCGGGGCTCGCGCAGCGCCACGTCATGCTCGTGCAGCGCGGCCGCGCCTCCGAAGCAAGCCGTTAAAATTTCAGCGCGAGTTGGGTTTCTTCGGCGCCGGGGTGCGCGAGTTTGGTTCGCAAGGGAACCTGCACTTCGAGCGTCGGGCGCTCACCGAGGACGACGGCGATCTCCCTCGCGCGCTCGATCACGCCGCTCGGTAGGCCCGCCATCCGCGCGACTTCGATTCCGAACGAGCGCGAGGTGCTGCCGGGGAGGACGCGATGCGAAAACACCGGCGCGCCCGAACGGGCGGTATTCTCGACCGCCGTGACGTGAAAATTGGCGACCAGCGGCCAACGCTCGGCCAGCGCGACAAGTTCGTGAAAGTGGGTTGCGAACAGCACCATCGGCGCCTGCGAGCCGAGATCGAGCAAGTACTCGCAGATCGCCTGGGCGATCGCGAGGCCGTCGACGGTTCCCGTCCCTCGGCCGACTTCGTCGACGACCAGCAGACTTCGCGGCGTGCAGCGCCGCAAGATGTTCGACGCTTCCGCCATCTCGACGAAGAACGTCGACTGGCCCGAGGCCAGATCGTCGCCCGCGCCGATCCGCGTAAAGATCCGGTCGACGACGCCAAGCTCCATCGAGCGCGCCGGAACGAACGACCCCATCTGCGCAAGAATCGCCAACAGCGCGGTCTGGCGCAGGTAGGTCGACTTGCCACCCATGTTCGGTCCCGTCAGGAGCACGAAGCGCTCGCGATCGGGCGCCACGTGCGCGTCGTTCGGAACGAATGCCATGTCGGCCAGCGCCTCCATCACGGGGTGGCGCCCGTCAACGACGTCGATGCGACTCTCGTCCACGAAGGTGGGCCGCACGTAGCCACGCTCGCCCGCGGCTTGCGCAAGCGAACAGTAGACGTCAAGCTCGGCGATCGCGTCGGCCGTTTCGAGTAGCGCTTCGACGCCGGACGCCAACGTCTCAAGCAAGTTCGCGTACAGAACCTCTTCGAGCCGGAGTTGGCGCGTTTGCGCGCTCGAAATCGCGATCTCGAGCTCTTTGAGTTCGGGTGTAACGAAGCGTTCGGCGCTGGTCAAGGTTTGTTTGCGAACGTAATCGGCGGGAACGAGCGCGAGGTTGCTCTTGCTGACTTCGATCGCGTAGCCGAACGCGCTGGCATACTTGACCTTGAGTTGCTTGATACCGGTCCGCGTGCGCTCGCGCTCTTCGAGTTCGGCCAACCGCCGCCGCCCGTCGGTACGTAGCGAGGAGCACTCTTCGACGTCGGGCGAGGACTCGGGCCGAATCACGCCGCCGTCGGAAATCGTCGCAGGCGGCTCGTCCACGAGCGTCCGCTCGAGCAGCGCCAACGGTTCGCGCACGTCGGCCAAACGCGGGGCGAAGTCGGCCAACCCGGCGGGTAAGGCGGCGCGTAGCGGTTCGACCAAGCGCAGCGTTCGGCGAAGCGACGCCAGATCGCGCGGCAGCGCTCGGCGAAAGCGGACCTTCTGGGCTAACCGTTCGAGATCGAACGCCTCGTGCAAGAGTTCCTGGAGGCGCGCGCGGGTGGGATAGTCGGCGAGCAAGACGCCGACCCGCTCGGTACGTCGTTCGATCGCCGCCCGGTCCAGCAACGGTGCGAGTATCCAGCGCGCGAGTAGCCGCGAACCCATCGCCGTTTCGCAGCGGTCGATCGTCGCGAGAAGGGTCGCCTTCGGGTTCGCCCCCAGCGCTTTCGTTAGCTCGAGATGTTTGCGCGCGAGCGCGTCGAGCGAGAGAAACGTCTGCGCGCGGTAGAATTCGGGCGCGCGTAGTGCGGCCGTCGTATCGGTGAAGCCGACCCGGCGAACGAATCCGGCCAGCGCCTCGAGCGCGCGGTGCATCGCCAGCGACTCGTCGAGCGAAAAGTCCGCAATGGGGGCGCGTTCGCGCGGCTCGACCGCGGCCAGCGCCGTCGCCGTAATGCGCACGCCGCCGAGTTGGGTCGCGATCGCGTCGCGCATCTCGCTCGAAAGGTCGGCCACGACTTCGACCGCCTCCAGGCGGGCGAGTTCGGCCAGCGCCTCATCGAGCGAGGCGGGTCCACTATAGGCGGTCGCGAGTGCGCGGCCGGTCGAGACGTCGGCGTGGACCACCGCCAACGCGTCGCCCTGGGTGGCCAGACCTGCGAGGTAGTTGTTTCGTCCGCGATCGAGCAAGTGCTCTTCGATTAACGTTCCCGGGGTCACCAGCCGGACGACGTCACGCCTTGTCAAGCGGTTGGGGACGGGCGCCTCCATCTGCTCGGCAAGCGCGACGAGCCGCCGCTGCGCGACGAGTTTTGCGAGATACCCGTCGAGCGCGTGATGCGGCACGCCCGCCATAGCGATCTTCGCACCGGCGCCGGCGTCCTTCGACGTCAGCGCAATCGAGAGCGCGCGCGCGATCGTCTCCGCATCGTCGCCGTAGGCCTCGTAAAAATCTCCGACCCGCGCCAGCAGAATCGCTTCCGGGTGACGCGCCTTGAGGCCGAAGTATTGCTCGAGAAGCGGTGACGCGTACGTCAACGGGCGAGCAGGGCCACGAGATCGACGTCGGGCGCCGCGACCGGTTCCGCCGCGGCGTCAAAACTCGCGGCGCGGCCGACGATGCGTCCGCTCGCACCCCAAACCCACGCCGTGTCGATTTCAACGTCGATCCAGGGGCGCCTGACGAAGCGTTCGAGCGGTTCGCGTCCGAGCGGCGCGACGATCGTCGTACCGTCCAGCGCCTTGGCGGAAAGGCGGCTCGGGTCTTTTCGCGACGGCCCCACGACAAGCGCGCGCACCCGCGTGCCGACCTTTGGATCGTTCCAGGCGCGCGCCCAGGCGTCGGTCACAGCCGCGAGGCGCCGCAGCCGCTCGCCACCGATGTCGGCCGGAATCTGTTCCCAATGCGATGCCGGCGTACCGCGACGCGGCGAGTACACGAACATATAGGCATTGGCGAAACGCAACTCGTCGCACAGCGCGAGCGTCGCGTCGAAATCGGCTTCCGTCTCGCCCGGAAAGGCCACGATGAGGTCCGTGGTCAGCGCCCAGCCGGGGCTGTGAGCGCGAAAGGTGGCGATCTGTTCGCGGTAGCGCTCGACGGTGTACTTCCGGTTCATTCGGCGCAGGATCGGATTCGAACCCGATTGCACGGGAAGATGGAAGCGGGGATTCAATTTCGGCAAGCGTCCCATCGTCCGCGCCAGTTTCTCGGTGAAGTCCTTTGGGTGCGAGGTCAAGAACGTCAAGCGTTCGAGCTGCCCGATCGCCGAGCACGCCTCCAAGAGGTCCGCGAAGTCGTGGCCGGCGACCGAATCGCGATACGCGTTAACGGTCTGACCGACCAGCGTCACCTCGCGCGCACCACGTTCGACGGCCGCGCGCACGTCGCTGAGAATTTCATCGAACGGCCGGTGATCGAACCGACCGCGGACGTGCGGAACGATGCAAAAGGTGCAGTAGTACGAGCACCCGCGCTGAACCGTAACGAACGCGCGCAGATGCGAAAAGGCATCGGCGATACAGTCCGCCGCGCCGCCAAATGCTTCGAGTATGGAACGCCGATCGTCGTAGGTTCGGTCGTCTTCAAACTCGGGGCGCCAGGCGGCGAGCGTATCGCCGAGCCGCACGAGTTCGCTGGTTCCGAACACGGCGTCGACGTGCGGTACCGTCGCCTGCATGCGATCGCGGTCCTGCTCGGCGAGACACCCACAGACGACGATCTTGACGGAAGGATCGGCCGTTTTGAGGGCGCCGAAGTGCTGCATGCGCCCGTAGGCGCGCCGTTCCGCTCGCTCGCGGACCGTGCAAGTATTGAGAACGACCACGCTGGCCGCGCGCGCCTCATCGACGACGGCGTAACCGGCAGCCGTCGCGCGGTCGGCGATGTACTGAGAATCGGCTTCGTTCATTTGGCAGCCGAACGTTTCGATGTAGATTCCAGCCATACTACTTCGTTCCGAGCGCGTTGAGTTTTGCGAGCAGACCGAGCGGAAGGTAGAGCTTCCCGCCGATCATCGTCGGGGCGGCGCCGTACGAGACGGTCACCCCATCCACGCGCAGCGGGATTTCGTCCAAGTGCGCGACCGCTTCGTGCCCCTCGTAGCGGACCACGACCTTCTTCCCCTCGAGCCGATACGCGCCGTCCGGAAGGAACTCTTGCGCCGGGGCGACGACAGCGGAACGACTCGCGCCGACCGGAGCAGGCCGTAGAACGACTTCGGTCGTCGTGCCCGCGACGACGGTAAACGTTCGCACCCTGCGCCCTTGCGGGCCGCTCACCGCGACGACATGGGTGCCTGCGCCGATCGGCGTTACGTCCGTCGGCTCGACGGCAACTCCGTCGACTTGGACGTGCGTTCCGTTCGCCAGGCCCCGAACCACGTACGCCCCCCGCTGCTGTGCGCGCCCCTTCTTCCGCTCTGGCGCCAACTCGAGGCTCGAGAGCACCGTCCCCGCGTCCGGGACCGAGATCTCGATTTCGCGCGCGGCCCACCCCAGTTTCGTCAGCGTTACGGCGTGATGCCCTCGCTCGAGCGCGTCGACCAGGACCGGTGAACGCCCGACGTAGACGCCGTCGATCCACACGTCGGCGCCGGAGGGGAGCGTCGTAAGATAGACGGCGCCCGACGACGGGAGGGCGCCTTGCGCGCCCGCCGGGAACGCGAGTTGCAAGAGAAGCGCCAAAACGACGCAACAGGCACTGCGCATCCTAGGGTCCTTCGCGTCGGCGCCCTCAGATGCTTCCCTCGTGGGCGCCAAGCGCGGCCACGGCGAAGGTGCGGCGATGGAAACCGATGTGGCCCAAGACGTCTCCGACGCAAATGCAGCGCTACGCCCGCGAACCGTTGCGATCGTCGGCCGTCCCAACGTCGGGAAGAGCGCCCTCTTCAACCGGCTTATCGGGCGGCGTCTCGCGATCGTCGACGACACGCCGGGCGTCACCCGCGATCGTCTCTACGCGCTTGCCGAGTGGCGCGGGCGTACCTTCAGCGTCGTCGATACGGGCGGGATCGACGAGGAAGCGCGCGACGCGATCGGGACGGCGACCCGCGCCCAGGCCGAGATCGCGGCGCGAGACGCCGACGTCATCGTGTTCGTCGTCGACGCGACGACGGGCGTCTCGCCGCTCGACGACGACGTCGCCGACATCCTCCGGCGAACGCGCCGCCCGATCGTTTTGGTCGCGAACAAGGGCGAGTCCGCGCGCGTTCGCTCCGAAGTTCCCGGCGAATTTGCGCGGCTCGGCTTTGGCGAACCGCTCGTCATCTCGGCTCTCCACGGCGAGGCGACGGGGGATCTCCTCGACGAGATCGTCGAACGGCTTCCGCCCGACGCCCCTGGGACGCACGCCGAAGGCGAACTCGCAATCGCGATCGTCGGGCAGCCCAACGTCGGCAAGAGCTCCCTGCTTAATGCGTTGGTCGGCGACGAGCGCTCGATCGTCTCGGACGTTCCGGGGACGACCCGCGACGCGATCGATACGATCCTCGAACTCGAAGGCCGTCGCTTGCGTCTGATCGACACCGCCGGGGTGCGCAAGCGTTCGAAGGCGCACGGCGCGATCGAGTACTACTCCTCGCTTCGGTCCTTGTCGGCGATCGCGCGCTGCGACATCGCGCTGCTCGTCATCGACGCGATGGTCGGCACGACGTTGCAAGACCGGCGGTTGGCCGGAATCATCCTTGAAGAGCGTAAGGGCTTGATCGTCGTCGCGAACAAGTGGGATCTCGCGCGCGCGCAAGGTGAGTACAGTCAGCCTGAATTGACCGCCGTCCTCCACGAACAAATGCCCTTTGCCGCCTTCGCTCCGGTGACGTTCCTTTCGGCGCTTACCGGCCGCCGGCTCGGCAGCTTGATGCCGATGGTCGCTCGCGTTTCGGAAAATCTCAACCGGCGCATTCCGACCGCGCGTCTCAACGCGATCGTCCGCGAAGCGATCCTGCGCCACCCGCCGCCGTCGATGGGCGGACACCCAGGGCGGATCTACTACGCCTCGCAGGTCGCCGCTCATCCGCCGCTATTCGTGTTCCACTGCAATAATCCAGAGCTCGTCCCGAACGCGTACCGCCGGTACCTCGAGAACGTGCTGCGAGCGAACGGGGAGTTCGAAGGCGTTCCGCTGTCGCTCGTGTTTCGCGAACGGACGCGCGAGACGGACGGTCCGTGACCCTCGCGGCCCTGATCGTTCTGGCGTTTCTGGTCGGCTCGATTCCGTTCGGAGTTCTGGTCGGACGCATCTTCTTCAACACCGACATTCGCACGAGCGGGAGCGGGAACATCGGCGCGGCGAACGCCTTACGCACCTACGGCAAGCGAGCCGGGGTCGCGGTGCTCGTGCTCGATGCGCTCAAGGGTTTCGTTCCGGTTTGGACCGCGACCGCGCTGTTCGGAGATTCGCACTGGCCCGCTGTCGGCGCCGCGATCGCCGCGCTCGTCGGTCACTGCTACAGCCCTTGGCTGGGTGGCAGGGGCGGCAAGGGGGTTGCGACGCATCTCGGCGCTTTACTTGCGCTCAGCCCGCTCGCCGGGCTCGCCTTTGCCGCCACCTGGCTAGCGGCCGCTCTCCCGACGGGCTACTCATCGGTCGGTTCGCTCGTCGGGACGCTCGTTTCCGTCGTCGCGCTCACCTGGCTGCTCGGGCCGGCGGGCCTGGCGTATGGCGCTTTCGCCGCCGCCGTGATCGGCTGGCGGCACCGTGCAAACCTCCAGCGACTCCGCGCGGGAACGGAGAACGCGATGTCGCTCTTCGACCGCTGGACGATTTGACGCGTCGAAGCTTTAGATGAGGTTCTTCGTCCCTCGGAGTAATGGCGGGCGATGATTTCCTCGAACGACTTTCGCAACGGCGTCACGATCGTGATCGACGGTCACCTGTGGACCGTGATCGAGTTTCTCCACGTTAAACCTGGCAAAGGTTCGGCCTTCGTTCGCACCCGGCTCAAAAACGTTAAGACCGGTTCGACGGTCGAGCGGACGTTCCGCGCGGGCGAAAAGCTGGAGCGTGCGACGGTCGACAACCGCGAGATGCAGATGCTCTACAACGACGCCGACGGCTTCCATTTCATGGACAACGAAACGTTCGAGAACATGACGCTGCAGCGCGAGTTGATCGGCGATCCAGCCGACTTCCTAAAAGACGGCATGAAGATCGACGTTCAGGTCCACGACGGAACTCCGATCGGCGTTACCCTGCCGGCGCACGTCGAGCTGCGAATCACTACCACCGAACCTGGTTTCAAAGGTGACACCGCGCAAGGTACTACAAAACCCGCCACGCTGGAGACGGGAGCCGTCGTACAAGTTCCGCTCTTCGTGAACGAAGGCGACCTCATTCGGATCGACACCCGCGATCGGCGGTACATCGGGCGCGTACAGTAAGCCAAGAGTACCGAGGGGCGACTACGGCCGACGGCGAGGAATTCAGACTCTCTTCAGATTTCGAGCGCATATGTAGGGCCTGCTCGCCTCGATGTCTTTGTCGGTCTGGCCCAGCAAACGCGAGCGGAAGTTCTCACGCTCTCGGACGCCCAAGGCGTCCTCTTCGCTCGAGGGATATTAGGCATATGGTACAACCTCATCTGGCGAACGTCGCACGTACGACGCTCGCGTCATTCGCGCTCGCAGCCTTGGCCGGCGGCGTTGCGTCGGCTTCGGTCGTCGTTCCGGAACGCACGGTACGCGTGCCCGGCGCCGGCGTCATCAATCAGCTCAAGCACATCGTCACGATCGGCTCCACCGTCGATCCGACGAACGGCGACCAGAACCCGTACGGTCTCACGATCGCCCCGGTGACGTCGGGCAGTATCGTCGCAGGCGACCTGCTCATCGCCAACTTCAACAACGGGAATCCCTTCAATATTCAAGGCTTAGGAACGACGGTCGAGATCCTCCACCCGACTCCCGGTTCGATGCCGACTCGGCTCGTTCAAGACCCGCGCCTGACCGGCCCGAGCGCCATGGCGACGAGTACGACCAGCGACTTTCCGTGGGTCGCTGCATTCACCGCGAACGGCGTGCCGATCGTAGCTGATTCCACCAGCGGCGGAGTCGTCGA
>JBDTCF010000116.1:0-13119 GCA_039923715.1 Vulcanimicrobiaceae bacterium | reverse complement strand
AGCGGGATCAGGCCGGCACGTAGACCTCGCCGCCGCGCTCGGCGAACTCTTTCGACTTTTCGGCCATGCCGCGTTCGGCGTACTCGCGCACCTCCTGCGTGATCTTCATCGAGCAAAAGTGCGGACCGCACATCGAGCAGAAGTGTGCGACCTTCGCGCCTTCCGCAGGGAGGGTCTCGTCGTGAAAGGCACGCGCCGTCTCGGGGTCGAGCGCCAGACCGAACTGATCCTCCCAGCGGAACTCGAAGCGCGCCTTTGAGAGAACGTCGTCCCAGTGTCGCGCGTGGGGATGTCCTTTGGCGACGTCGGCGGCGTGCGCCGCGATCTTGTACGCGATCACACCGTCCTTCACGTCCTGTTTGTTGGGTAGTCCGAGGTGCTCTTTGGGGGTCACGTAACAGAGCATCGCCGTTCCGTACCAGCCGATCATCGCGGCGCCGATGGCGCTCGTGATGTGGTCGTAGGCCGGAGCGACGTCCGTCACGAGCGGGCCTAGCGTGTAGAATGGGGCTTCGTGGCAAACCGCGAGCTGGCGGTCGACGTTCTCCTTAATCAGGTGCATCGGCACGTGACCGGGACCTTCGATCATCGTCTGCACGTCGTGTTTCCAAGCGATCTCGGTCAGCTCGCCAAGCGTATCGAGTTCGGCGAATTGCGCTTCGTCGTTGGCATCCGCGAGGCAGCCCGGGCGCAGACCGTCGCCGAGCGAGAAGGCGACGTCGTATTCCTTCATGATCTCGCAAATCTCTTCGAAGTGCGAGTAGAGAAAGTTTTCGGCGTGATGCGCGAGGCACCACTTGGCGAGGATCGACCCGCCGCGCGAAACGATGCCTGTGATTCGCTTCGCCGTTAGAGGAACGTAGCGTAGCAGGACGCCGGCATGCACGGTGAAGTAGTCGACGCCCTGTTCGGCTTGCTCGATCAGCGTGTCGCGGTAGATATCCCAGGTCAGTTCCTCGGCTTTTCCGTCGACCTTCTCGAGCGCCTGATAGATCGGGACCGTGCCGATCGGAACGGGCGAATTGCGCAGAATCCACTCGCGGGTTTCGTGAATGTTCTTGCCGGTTGAAAGGTCCATCACCGTGTCCGCGCCCCAGCGCGTCGCCCAGGTCAACTTTTCGACCTCTTCGTCGATCGACGAGCTCACGATCGAGTTACCGATGTTCGCGTTGATCTTGACCAAAAAATTGCGACCGATGATCATCGGCTCGCTCTCGGGATGGTTGACGTTATTCGGCAGGATCGCTCGGCCGCGCGCGATCTCGTCGCGCACGAGTTCGGGCGCAACGCCCTCGCGGAGCGCGACAAACTCCATCTCACGGGTTATCTCACCACGGCGCGCGTAGTGCATCTGGGAGACATTGGCGCCCGCTTTCGCGCGCCGCGGTTTACGCGTCGTTTTGAATCGTACGTCCGCAAGCTCCGGCATGGCTTCACGCCCGATCCGATACACCGAGGTGGGTCGCTCGAGTTCGTCGACATCGCCGCGCGCGGCGATCCAGCCCTCCCGCAGCGGCGCGATGCCCGCACGAATGTCGGTCGCCAGCGAGGTGTCGCCATGGACGCCGCTCGTGTCGTAGAGGCGGTGCGTCTCACCGTTGGTCAGGTGAATTTCACGAATCGGGACGCGCACCGAGGGGTCGCGGCCCGCGAGGTAGGTGCGACGGACCGTTGCCCGCTTCTCGTCGCTCGTAAGACCGTCGGCAATCAACGCCACCAGAGTTCTCCAATTCGCCAGAGTACGTGGGCGCCGGCGGTGATCGAACGATGCGTTTCGGTCGCTCCCTCCGCCGGCATGACCCGGATCAGGTTGGACGGTCGGCGACCCCCGGCCACCCTCTCAGCCCGCATAAACGGGCTCCCGTGCTGCGCTAACGATACGCCGCCGCCGGCCCGGTGTCAAACGCAGCGCAGGAGCCTCGGTACGAGGAACCCAACGCCGAAGCGAAGGTGCCGTACTTGCGTCTCGCGGTCGCTCTGCTCGCGGTTTCCGCCTCGGCGATCTTCGCACGCTACGCGCTGCACGGAGCCGGACCGCTCGCCGTTTCCGCCCTGCGCCTCACGATCGCCAGCCTGCCGTTGCTCGTCATCGCGTTCGTCCGGTACCCGGGCCGCCTGCCGCTCCGTACTGAGGCGGGCTTGGCGCTAGCGGGCCTCGCGCTCGCCGTCCACTTTGCGACCTGGATCGCCTCGTTGCTCTACACTTCGGTGGCGCTCGCGACCCTGCTCGTCTGCACGACGCCCCTCTGGACGATAGCCTTCGACGCGTTCGTACTTCGCAAGGCGATCGAACGACGGGCGTGGCTCGCGTTGGCGCTCGCCGCGTTCGGGTTAGCGGTCGTCGTGATGAGCCGCAACGCACCCGCGCCCGTTCGTGGACACGCGCTGCTCGGCGTGCTGCTCGCGTTGAGCGGGGCGCTCGCGATCGGTGCGTACATGCTGATCGTCCGCGCGCTCGCAACGCATCCCGCGAAAGGCGTCCGCCTGGCGACGACGCAAACGGTGGCGCGCACGTTTGGTTGGGCGGCCATCGTGCTGCTGCTAGCAATGGCCTTCGCGCGTCAGCCGGCGCCGGGGAACGACCCGCTCGCGTGGGGCGGAATTGTCGCGATGGCGCTCGTCTCACAACTGCTGGGGCACACGCTGCTCAATGCCGCGCTGCGTCGCTTCTCGCCGACCCAACTCTCGACGACGATTCTGTTGGAACCGGTCATCGCTGGCCTGCTTGCCGCCGTCGCGTTCCACGAACACGTTGGCGTCGCGGCGCTCGCCGGCGGCGCATGCATCCTGGTCGCGCTTTTCCTGATGATCCGGATGAAGGACCAAGGTACCGAACTTCCCCAAACGGCGGAACTTCTCGCTTGAACGCAGACGCATCCTGCTCGCGCTTTTTCCTGATAATCGATCGCGTCGTAGCGTCCCGAGGGTCCGTTCACGTCCACAGTGCGTCGATGGGGACGGCCCACAGCTTCTCCCCGAACGAAAGCGTGCGATCACCGGTGTAGAGCACGATGCCACGGTGAAAATCGGGGCCGGCCGCATCGGAAAGTGCACGCAATCCGGAAAAGTCCCCGGCGCCGACCCGGGACGAAAGCTTCACTTCTATCCCCACGATGCGGCGACCAGATTCCTCGATAACAAAATCCACTTCGTGCTGCTTGTGCGTCCGAAAGTGCAGGAGCGAGTAGCGGCGCGCAGGCTGAAAGCTCGCGAGTCGAAGGAGCTCATTGCCGACGAAGGTTTCAAAGAGCAGTCCCAGCTCGCTATCGCGCGCAGCGATGTCGAGCAACGACGCGTACAGACCGGAGTCCGCTAGAAGCATCTTTGGGGACTTGACCAGCCGCGCGTCGAGGTTTCGGTACCAGGCTGGAAGTTCGGCAACCAAAAACGTCGCTTTCAGGAGCGCAAGGTACCGCTGAATCGTCGTATTCGAGATTCCCGTGTCCTTTGCCAGGGTCTGGATGTTGCGTGGACCGCCCGAGCGCGTCGCCAAGGTCCGTAGGATGCGCAGTATTCCGCTTTCATCCTCGATGGCGCTAATGTTCTTGATTTCGCGCTGTACGATCGTCGATATGTACGCACCGAACCAAGCCTGCCGGCGCCCACGATCGGATCTGGCTACTGCCTCCGGGTAACCGCCGCGCATCGCACGTTCTACGATCCCTGCGCGAGCCACGCGCGCGTCCCATGCCAGCGGACCTCTCCCAAAGACGCGGCCCAGGAACGCGTCCTCGACACCTTCGAGTTCGCATCGGGCGAGCGGCCACATCGGCAGAATTTCCAACCGTCCCGCGAGCGACTCCGATATCTGTGGAATCGTCAAAACGTTGGCCGAGCCTGTCAGAAGATATTTGCCCGGTCGCCTGTCACGATCGACGTCGCGCTTGATCGCGATCAGGAGATCGGGCGCTCGCTGTACTTCATCGATGACGAGGCTCTTGTCCGAGGCGTGTCGCTCGAGGAAACCCTCGGGATCGGAGCGCGCAGCCGCGAGCGACGTCGCGTCGTCGAGCGACACGTAGTTCGGAAGATCGCCTTCGAGCGCGGCCCGTGCGAACGAGATGCGGGCTCCAGGAGCGGCCTGGGCTGCCTGTCTTGCGAGCGTCGATTTGCCGACCTGCCTCGCCCCGCTCAGCAAGACGACCGGAGTGTCTCGGCAAGCTACCTCCAACTGCGAGGCAATGGCCCGGCTGAACATGGCATGGGCGTTCTATTCGGTTCGCCTAAATCCTCCACTTAACGGGTGAAAACCACCCGTTAAGTGGCTGATTTTCACCAACTATTGGCCGCCCGACGTCCTTCTACGCCGCCGCACGCAGCGAGCGGAGGACGTACTGGAGGATGCCGCCGTGGCGGTAGTACTCGGCCTCGTCGGGGGTGTCGATGCGCACGGTTACTTCGAAGGTCTTGGTTTTGGGTTCGTCGCCAATCGTCGTCGCGCGTACTTGTAGGCGCGAACCCGGCACGACGCGTTCGGCCAGTCCGACGACGTCGAAAACCTCGTCGCCCGAGAGCCCGAGTTGCGCGAGGGTTTGCCCGTCGCGGTACTCGAGCGGCAGAATCCCCATGCCGATAAGGTTGCTGCGGTGAATGCGCTCGAATGACTCCGCGATCACGGCGCGCACGCCTAACAGCATCGGCCCCTTCGCGGCCCAGTCGCGCGACGAGCCGGACCCGTACTCTTTCCCGGCCAGGATTATCAGCGGCGTTCCATCCGCCTTGTAACGCTCTGCCGCATCGAAAATCGACAGCAACCTGCGCTCGGGCAGGTAGTGCGTCATCCCGCCCTCGATGCCGTGGGCGAGCGCGTTGCGCAAGCGCACGTTTGCGAACGTCCCGCGGACCATTACCTCGTGGTTGCCGCGTCGCGAACCGTACGAGTTGAAGTCCGGCGGCTCGATGCCGTGCGCGATCAGATACTCCGCCGCCGGGCCGCTCTTGGCGATCGCGCCGGCCGGCGAAATGTGGTCGGTCGTTACGCTATCGCCGAGAACGGCGAGCGCGCGCGCGGCGAGGATGTCTTTGGGAGGTACCGGTTCCGCCGGCATCCCCTCGAAGTATGGAGGGCGCTTGACGTACTCGGACTGCGGGTCCCAGGCATACCGCTCGCCGCTCGGAACGGGCATCGAATTCCAGTCGTCGTCGCCGGTGAAGACGTCGCCGTAACGGGTTCGGAACATCGCCTCGGTCAGAGCCTGGCCGACCGTTCGATCGATCTCGGCATTGGTCGGCCACAAGTCGCGCAGGTAGACCTCGTTCCCCGCCCGGTCGACGCCGAGCGCTTCGTTCACGAGATCGACGTCCATGCGGCCCGCCAACGCATACGCGACCACCAGCGGCGGCGAGGCCAGATAGTTCGCCCGCACCTGCGCGTGAATGCGGCCTTCGAAGTTTCGGTTACCGGAAAGCACGGCGGCAACGATCAAGTCGTGCTCGGCGACCGCATGCGCGACGTCCTCGGGGAGCGGACCGCTGTTGCCGATGCACGTGGTGCATCCGTAGCCGACCAAGTTGAACCCGAGTTGGTCGAGGTACGGCTGTAAGCCGGCCTTCGCGAGGTAGTCGGTGACGACTTTCGAGCCCGGCGCCAAGCTGGTCTTGACCCACGGCTTGGTGTGTAGCCCGCGCTCGACAGCTTTCTTCGCGACCAACCCGGCCGCGACCATGACGTTGGGGTTGGACGTATTCGTGCACGAGGTGATCGCCGCGATCACGACCGCTCCGTCCGCGATTTCGGTTTCGGGCCGCGCGGCGATCGCCGTCCCGCCGCCGCCTTCACCCTCGAGGCGATCGAGCGCCAGACCGTTGCTGCCACCATCGCGGGCATTCTGCCACTCCTTCAAGGCGGCGTTGAAATTCGACTTTGCATCCGCGAGCGCCACCCGATCTTGCGGACGGCGCGGCCCGGCAATCGTCGGTTCGACGGAATCCAAATCTAGTTCGAGCACGTCGCTGTAGCGCGGATCGGGCGTCGCGTCCGTGCGGAAGAGACCCTGCGCTTTGGCGTATGCCTCGACCAGCTCAATCTGTTCGGCGTTACGGCCGGTCAAGCGCAAGTACGCAAGCGTTTGCGCGTCGATCGGAAAGATCGCAACCGTCGAACCGTATTCGGGCGACATGTTGCCGATCGTGACACGGTCGGCTACGCCCAGGTTTGAAAGGCCCTGCCCGAAGAACTCGACGAACCGCCCGACAACGCCGCGCTTGCGCAGCAGGTGCGTGATCGTCAAGACCAGATCCGTCGAGGTTACCCCGTCGCGGAGTTTTCCCACGAGCCGCACGCCGATCACTTCGGGAATCAGCATCGTTACGGGCTGACCGAGCATCGCGGCCTCCGCCTCGATGCCGCCGACGCCCCAGGCGAGGACACCCAATCCGTTGACCATCGTCGTGTGCGAATCGGTTCCGACGACGGTGTCGGGATAGGCCAATGCATCTTCCGGCGGCGGCAGCCCGGCACCGCCTGCCCCGAACACGACCCGCGCGAGGAACTCGATATTGACTTGATGCACGATCCCCGTATCGGGCGGCACCGCTCGATAGTCTTTAAGCGCGCTCTGCCCCCACTTCAAAAACGCGTAGCGTTCGCGGTTGCGCGCGAACTCAAGTTCGGCGTTCGCGCCAAACGCCGCAGCCGTCGCATAGCGGTCGACTTGCACCGAATGATCGATGACGAGTTCGACCGGCTGCAGCGGATTGATTTTTTTCGGATCGCCGCCCATCACCGCCATCGCGTCGCGCATCGCGGCCAGGTCCACGACTGCGGGTACGCCGGTGAAGTCCTGCAGCAGCACGCGCGCCGGACGGTACGCGATTTCGCGCCCGGCTTTTGCGGCCGGATCCCAACCGGCCAGCGCTGCGATGTCGTCTTTCCGCACGCTGCGACCGTCTTCGAAGCGAAGCAGGTTTTCGAGCAGGATCTTTAGCGAAAACGGCAAGGCTTCGAGCCGGACGAGTCCGGCTCGTTCCAAGGCATCCAACCGGAAATACGAGTAGGTGCGAGGGCCGACCGCGAGCGAATCGCGGGCGGAAAAACTATCGGGGTGCTGCGGCGTCGTCATGTAGCGTCGCTTCGACGCGCGGCCGCCCGTCTGCTGCGCCGACGATCGAAAGCGACGCATGGCCCGCGAGCAGGTCGTGCAGCGGCCCGGCGACGAGTTCGGCTCGCCAATCGCTCACGTCGAGCGTTGCGGCGACGGCTTCGGGCGTCGAGGGCAGTTCGCGCGCGACCCGTTCCAGCGCGGCTCGCGAGACCAGCAGGCCAACCGGTAGCTCGTTGGCAGCAGCGATAGATCCCGCCAGGACGCTCAAACACGCGGCGATCGACTCGCGCTCGTGGCCAGCCGAGCGCGGCGGCTTGCGGGGCAGTTCCGTATCGTCAAGGGAGAGACCGCGCGCGACCGCTGCGACGATGCGGTCACCGAAGTTCTTGCGCGCGCCACCATCGAGACGGCGCAACTGCACCAACTCTTCGCGGGATTTCGGGCGCAAGTGCACGAGCCCGGCCATGACGTCGTCGGGAACGATGTACTTCACGGGAACGTCCCGGTCGCGGGCGAGTTCATCGCGCAGTCCCGCCAGTTCGCGCAAAATGCCGAGTTCGCGCCGGTTCATTCGCGCGGCGCCCGGAATGCGCAGGTACAACCGTTCGGGGTCCGGCCGGTACCGCTCCGGGTCCACGAGCGAGCGGGCATCCTCCTCGAACCAGCGCTCGCGTCCGCGTTCGCGCAAGCGCGCGAGCAGCGCGTCGCGCATCGGCAGCAGGTGCACAACGTCGTCAACCAAGTAGTCGATTTGATGCGGCGAAAGTGGCCGGGCACTCCAGTCGCTAACCGTTTGGGACTTCCGTAGCCTGACGCCGACCAAATCGTGCACCAGGTCCGCAAGCGAGATGGACATACCGTAGCCGAGAAACGCGGCCGCAAGTTGCGTGTCGAAAGCGCGCGAAGGAAGTCGTTCGAAGCGGTCCGCGAAGATCTTTAAATCGCTTTGCAGGGCGTGACCGACAATGGTCGTCGTCGCGAGAGCGTCCGCCAGCGGCTGAAGATCGGGAACCCGCAGCGGGTCGACCAAGGCCACCTGATCGCCGACCACCAACTGCACGACCATCAGCCGCGCCGCGTACGATCGCTCGTTGTGGAATTCGGTATCGAGCGCCACGACGGGCGCTCCTTCGACCTGCCGCGCCAATTCGGCAAGTTCCTCGGGCGTTTCGATGCGGCGCGCGTTCATTGATGCTCCGGTAGAAGGCGACGGCGAAAATGAAAGGGCATGTTCGGAAGGTGGACGCGCACGTGCGGGCGGTGCGCTTCGTAGTAACCGTGCGCGGCAACCGCCGCCCGGTCGCCGAAGACCGCGAGCAACGTGCAGATCGGAATGGCGATCGCGGACATTGTCCAAACGTGCACGAAAAGCGGCACCTTCAGCGCCGCGGCGACCTGCGTGGCGAGCGTTCCGCCAAGGCCCGGGATGATGCGGACCGTCAGCAAGAAGGCCGGCGAGCCGAGCCGGAAACGCCGAATCCAGCCCGGCAGCCGGGCGACGTGCGCTTCGAGATCGAGCAGGTGACAGGTCCGGCGAGCAACCAGATAGCCAACGACCGCCGCACAGACGATGCCGACGGCGTTGACGACCGATCCCCATAGCGGCCCGAACAGGACCCCGTCCATGACGGCGATCGCGTCGGTCACCGAAAACGGCGCCGAAGCGACGATCGTAAAAATAGCGATCGCGATAGGGTAGGAAAGGGGGCCGATTGTCGTTAGGCCCGCCTGGATGGCGGCTTTGTGTCGGATGACGAGAGCGGCGAGGACGAACGATCCGAGAATGACGACGACGGCTTCGGCGCGTCGGAGGAGTTCCTTCACGCCCACTCGGTGGTCGAGGGCACGAAGCTCTCTTGGCCGCACTCCTGCCGATGCCCTCGGGGCAGGCCTTCAGAAGAGGTCTCTTAGAACGCCGCGACAGGGCGACCAAACGGCCACCCTGTCAGCTTCGACGGAGGCGGGGGGTTAGAGCCCGTAAACCGCCTTGAGGTCCTTCATCACCTGAAGGAGGGCGACGTGATACTGCGCGTCTGCGGCCAAGCCGTACTTCGCATCGACGTCCTTCATCACTTGAACGTGGATGGGGTGCGAAACGAGTACGTCTAACATGTACTCGACGTTGAAGCCGTGCTTCGAGTCGATGCCGTCCTTGTAGAGCGCCGCGGCCAACGCCTTGCCGTTCTTCGGATCGGGGCTCGGGCTCGCGGGCAGCTTGATGTTTTTCTCCTTGACGATCTTGAGCGTGTCGGCGACGATAAAGTCGAACGTCTTGATGAACTGCGTGACGGTCGCTTTCCCGAACTTCTTCTGCAACGACGCGACTTCGGCGTCGGCCTTGTCGCCGGCGAGCGACTTGACCAGCGTCACGGTGCTGAACGAAGCTGGGCCGCCGCCGGCGACGACCATGGAGAGCGTGTTCTCCAGCTTGGGCGCGCCACAGTACGCGGTGCCGCCGAAGCGGGCGGGTGGCTTGCACGACGACATCGACATGGCGTCTTTCGTCGCACTCATGCTGTCGGCGAACGACGGCGTGGCGGCAAACAGGACGCCTGCGGCGACCAGCGCGCCGAGGATACGTTTGGAAATCATTATGATGGCTTGTTCCCTTCCTTCATTCTCTGAGGTACTTTTAGAGAACGAGCCGACGGCGGCGGCGGATGTTCCCGCCTAGCGGCCGACCACCGTGATCTCGTTGGCGTTGAGGGAACCGTCCGACTGATGCACCCCGCTCGCGCGGACCTGCATCCCATCCGAGAGCGTGGTGCCGCGCGGATCGATGATCGTTCCCTGGTGCAGGTGGATCGCGCGATACTTGTTCGGCGCCGTCTCAATCTGCAGTTCGAAGCGCTTGAAGTACGTCACTCGCCCTTGGCTCCAATTCGGGTCGAGACCCAATTCGCGGGTCGCGGTCCCGGTCAGGGCCTGGATCGCACCCTGAACGATCGGGTTATTCATGATGCTCGGCGGGAGCTTTATGCCGCCCGGAACGGTCGCGGCGGGGGTTGGCGAAGGGGCGGGAGTCGGCGCCTGCTGGGCAACCGCTGCCGTGCCGAGCGACAGGGCCAGGCCGAGCGCGGCGACGAAACGCGTGATCATACTTGCAGAACGAGGTGAACGGGACCGCGGTTCCCCGAGCGGCCGCAACGGTGATGCTCGTGCGCGACCGGCCGACCGCAGGAATCGAGGTTTACCTCGCGCGCCGGAACGCGCACAGCGCCTTCATGCCGGACGCGTACGTCTTCCCCGGGGGTGCGCTCGACGACGCGGACCGCGCCCCCGAAGCGCTCGCGCTGTTGGAGGGCAGCCCCGGCGGGGTCGCCCCGGCCTATGCGGTCGCCGCGCTTCGCGAACTATTCGAGGAAGCCGGCGTCTTGCTTGCCCTGCAGACAGACCTGAGGGCGCTCGACGCGCGCGACGTCGCGCGGCTCGCCGGACTGCGTGCGAAGCTGCGCGAGGGTGATTCGTTCGTGGGCTCGCTGCAGGCGCTGGGCTGGCGCCTCGACGGTGCGCGCCTGGCATATTACTCGCGTTGGATTACGCCGCCAAACGAGTCGCGCCGGTTCGACGCGTGCTTTTTCGTCGCGCGCGCGCCGGAGAACCAACACGCACTGGTCGATGCCGTCGAACTGCACGACGGGGCATGGCTTACCCCGCAGGTGGCGCTCGCGCGAAACGTCCAAGACGAATTCATGCTCGCGTTTCCGACGCGACTCCACCTGGAACGGCTGTCCGCCTTTACACGCGTCGCCGATCTCGACCGTGCGGCGCGCGCGCGTTCGCCGATCGCCGTCATGCCGACCCTCGACGCGGCCGGCACGATCTCGCTCCCGCCTGAACTCGCAACGTGGTGACCCGCAGGATGGGGGGAATTCACGCACTCCCACGGAGGGGAAAGTGCGGGTGACCCGCAGGATGGGGGGAATTCACGCACTCCCACGGAGGGGAAAGTGCGGGTAACTCTCACAGAGCGCGTCGCGCGTTTGCGCGCGCCGAATCCCTCGCCGATGACGCTCGACGGAACGAACACCTACCTCCTCGATGCGGGTGACGGCCGCGCCGCGGTCATCGATCCCGGACCCGACGATCCCGCCCACGGCGACGCAATCCTCGCGGCGGTTCGCGCGCGCGGGCTCGAGGTCGCCGAGATTTTGGTCACGCACGGTCATCCCGACCACGCACCCGGCGCCGCATACGTGCACGCTCGAACCGGTGCGCGTGTATGGGCGCATCCGCGCGCGCGCTTCCCACACGACGTCGCCTGCGAGGACGGCGCCGCGATTGAACTCGGGAGTCTCGTGCTGCACGCGATCGACGCACCCGGACACGCGCCCGATCACCTCGTTTTTTGGCTCGCCGAGGAACGCGTGCTGTTCACCGGCGACGTCGTGATCGGTCGCGGGAGCGTGGTGGTCGCGCCGCCGGCCGGTGACATGCGCACCTATCAAGCGACGCTCGAACGTTTGCGGCGGGACTTCGCGGAGGCGAGTTCCATTTTCGGCGGGCACGGAGAACGGCTAGATTCACCGCTCGCCACGCTCGACGCATACATCGCACACCGCGAGGCGCGCGAACGCGAGATCCTCGCCGCCCTCGCCGAGGGGGCGCAGACGATTCCGCAACTCGTCACGCACATCTACCACGCAACGGACCGCGTTTTGTGGCCGGCGGCGGCGCGTCAAGTACTCGCGTATCTGATCGCGCTCGAGCGCGAGGGCCGCGTACGCCCCCACGCTCTCGCGCGTGAACCGAACGCCGAGGAACGCGCGATCCTGCAGCCCGATTTGTCACGCCTCGTGGATCCCGGCGCGCTCGCGGTCGCCGCCGCCGAACTCGGCTTCGGCGCGCCCAACGAACCGCTGCGAGCCTACGAACGGCGGCGGCCTTGAAATTTGCCCGTTAAATGGTCTAAAATTGACCACATAAGTGACGAAATTCGACCAAAACTCCTTTTTCCCGCGACGCCGCGGACCCCGCGAGCCGCTAGTCGCTCGCGAGCCGCTAGTCGCTCGCGACGTCTCGGCCGGCTAACGTCGTCCAGGCCCTCAGGCGACGGCTAGCACGACCTTTCCGAATTGTTCGGAGGCGAGCAACCGTTGGGCGGCGGCGGCGCAGGCGTCCATTGGATAGACGCGGTCGATGACCGGACGCAGAGCGCCGCTTTCGAACAGCGCGAGCATCGCGGCGAAATCTTGCGGGCTGCCCATCGAGGTTCCAAGGACGTCGAGGTGCTTCCAAAAGATCGCATAGGGGCGAATCGTCGCATCGCCCGTGGTGCCGCCGTAGATCACGACCCGGCCGCCGGGCCGCGCGATTTCGAGGCACCGCGCGAGCGTCTCGCCGCCGAGCGAGTCGATCGTCAACGTCGGTCCGCCATCCGACGCCGCGCGCGCCTCTTTGTGCCAGGCCGCCGACGTCCTGACGTTGATCGTCACGTCGGCGCCGAGCGCCTTTGCGCGCGCGAGCTTCTCGTCGCTGGTCGAAGTGACGATGGTTCGCGCGCCGACGTGCACGGCGTAGAGCAAGACGAACGTTTGCACGCCACCACCGACTCCGGTAATCAGCACCACGTCGTCCTTCGCGAGACGCCCGCGCACGAACGCGGCGCGGTAGGCGGTGAGCCCGGCTAGCGGAATAGCGGCGGCTTGGGCGTCGCTCAAAGCCGCCGGTTTCGGGAAAACGTTCGCCGCCGGCACGACCACGTATTCGGCGAATGTCCCATCGCGCGGCATTCCCAAAATCGAGGCGCCAGCCCCGCTGTGAATCCCGGCCGGAACGCCCCAACCGAGTTGCGGGTCGATGACGACGACGCTTCCGAGCGCCGGTCCGCTTGCGCCCTGGCCGAGTCCGGCTACCGTTCCCGCGCCGTCAGAACCGAGCGTTTTCGGAAGCTCGATCCCGGGATAGAGACCCTGCGCGATGTACACGTCGCGCCGGTTCAGCGCCGCGTGCGAAATCCGCACCAGAACTTCGCCGGCCTCCGGCACCGGGTCTGCGAGCGTCTCGACGTGGAAGCACTCGGGTCCGCCGAGCGCGGTCAAGCGTACGGCGCGCACGATCTGTGCGGCCTACGGCT
>JBDTCF010000115.1:0-11385 GCA_039923715.1 Vulcanimicrobiaceae bacterium | reverse complement strand
GGCGGCCCGTTGGTACTCGCGATGTTTGCTTCGTCCGCCGGCAGTGCGAGCGCGGCGGCGCTGCGTACCAAGCCGACGTTCGACAGCGTGATCGAGGCCAATTACTCAGGCGGCTGGGGCGTCGAACTTGGCGTGTATAAAAACGGGCAGCCCGTGTACGTGCACAGCTACGGGTTCCGCGACCGCGGTCTCCCGGATCGATTTAGCGGCAGCAACTTTTGGCAAATCAAGCAACCGGATAAACTGTTCCACCTCAAACGCGGAAAATTCGCTCCGGACGAGCAGACGGTGTTTGACCTCGGCTCGGTCAGCAAGGAGTTCACGGCTGGAGCGATTCTGCTGCTTCAGCAAGACGGCAAACTTTCGGTCAACGACCCGCTTTCGAAGTACTTCCCGAGTTTTCCGAACGGAGGCTCGATTTCGTTGTTGTACCTGTTGCAGCACCGCAGCGGCCTCGTCGACTACAACTCGTTCGGTGGCCAAGTCGATTTCAGTCAAGCGTACGCCGACTTCATGCGGAGCGGCCAACAAGACTACACGCCGATCGTAAACCGGCTCGCAACCTACCCCCTGCTCTTTACACCGGGAACGCAGTACAGCTACAGCAATTCGAACTATTTGATGCTGGGACTGATCGTCGCACAGGTCAGCGGTCAATCGCTCGGCTCGTTCCTGCAAAACCGCATCTTCGGGCCGCTGTCGATGCACGCAACCAATCAGGGATACCCATTCCCGCCCGTCACCGACCTGTCGCTCGGATACGAGAACGACTTCGGTGCGATCGATCGTTCGTGGCAGTGGAATCTCGCCTGGCTCGCCGGTTGCGGAGGTTTGACCTCGACGGTCGGCGACATCGAGCTCTGGGACCGGGCGGTTCGGCAACCCGGCATTTTCACCGCAGAGTCGCTCAAGCAGATGTTCACGAAGAGCCCGATCCACGAGCCCTTTGGGTCGTACGCGGATGGCTGGGTCATTAGCTCGTTGCACGGGCACCGTTACGTTTGGCACAACGGCGCCGTCGGCGGCTTCGTTACGATGAACGCGACCTTTCCAAACGACGGCATCGAGATCGTCATCCTGGTGAACTACGGAAACGGAACCGACCCGTACTCAATCATTCCGCAGCTGTTTTCGATCGCTCTCGGCCACACCTGACGTCGCAAAAAATCGTCCTTACCCCCGCAAGTTCTGCGGGGGTAAGCGTGGGCCGATTATTGGAAGATTAGATTCGCGGTTACCGAACTGCTCGGCGCTCCACAGGTGACTTTGCCGGTGAGCAACGCCCTGCCGGAATAGACCGGACGGTTGCGGTTGAGGCCGATATCGTATCCGCCGGCGCCCTTGATGCCGGGCACGTTGTAGGATGCGCTATCGATAAGCTTTGTGCCCGATGTAATGGCGATCGCGACGGTGCACGTACCTTGAAACGTGAGGTTGGTCCAGGACGTGTTATATTGCATCACGGTGTTCGATGGAACGTAGTTGAACGGATCCGGTAATCCGAGCGCGCTCGGTACGCCGGAAACGCAGTTGAAGCACGGCACGCCGGCAACGGCGATACCGGCGGCGACGAAGTTGGTAAAGAATTTTGGCGTCCTCGCCGCCTGCATAGGGTGTGCGGTGGAGGGGAAAGCGCGGACGGTGACGCCGGACGTGACGGCCGGGGCCGCGTCGAGGGCGCGAAGGGCCGTCTGTTCGGAAAGATCCTGCCAGGAGGGGCTGGCCATCGCCGCAGCCGGCGCTGCCAGCCCGATGCCAAAAGCAAAAATCACCAGGAGTTTCATAGGGCTCCTTTCTGAGACCAAGGGGCGCACGCGTACGGCATTGCCGCGCCGCTTCCTCCGCTGCGAGGGGGAATCGAGACGTAAGTCCGCGAGCGCGCCCAGAATAGGCCTCCTCACCCAAGCAATGCAACCGGGCGCTGTGGCCTTTCGCGCATCCGGCAGGGTAACACCACCCGCGATGGATGATATGACGGCTCGATGGTAGCCACGATAGAAGCCCTTACGCCGCGCCAGATCGTCGCCGAACTCGACAAGTACGTCGTCGGGCAGGGCAACGCCAAGCGCGCGGTCGCGATCGCGATGCGCAACCGCTATCGCCGCCAGCGACTCGGCGACGAGATGCGCGACGAAGTGATCCCCAAGAACATCTTGATGATCGGGCCGACCGGCGTCGGCAAGACAGAGATCGCGCGCCGGCTGGCGACCCTTGCGGGGGCGCCGTTCGTCAAGGTCGAGGCGACGAAGTACACCGAGGTCGGGTACGTGGGGCGCGACGTCGAGTCGATGGTCCGCGACCTCGCCGATGCAGCGATCCGCATGGTGCAGGACGAGCGTCGCAGCGAAGTGCGCGAGGCCGCCGACGAGGCGGCCGTCGAGCGCGTCGTCGACCTGCTATTTCCGGAGACGCGTCCGCCGCAACCAAGTCAACCCGCGAACCCGTTCGCGGCCACGCTCGGCTCGATCTTCGGCAACGCGTTCCCGCAACAGCAGCCTGCAACGCCACCCCAGCAGCCGCCGCCCCAAGCGCAGCCACCGCCGAACGCCGCGAGCATCCGCGAGACCGCCAAGAGCGACGTACTGCGCGGGTTCTACGACGTGCGATTGGTCGAGATCGACGTCGAAGAGACCGCGAACGTGCCGATCGGCATGATGGGTGGCGACCCCTCGATGGGCGGCGCCGACATGGGCGAGATGCTCGGCGGCCTTCTGCCCAAGCGCAAGAGCCGCAAGCGAGTCACGGTGGCCGATGCGCGCCGCGTCTTCGCGGCCGAAGAAGCGAGCAAGTTGATCGATGGTGAGGCGGTCAAACGCGAAGCGTTGCGCCGGGCCGCCGAAAATGGGATCGTATTCATCGACGAACTCGACAAAGTCGCCGGCCGCGAAGGTAGCCGCGGCCCCGACGTTTCGCGCGAAGGCGTGCAGCGCGACATCTTGCCCATCGTCGAAGGCAGCACCGTCAATACCAAACACGGACCGCTCAAGACCGATCACGTGCTCTTTATCGCCGCCGGTGCGTTCCACGTCAGCAAGCCTTCCGATCTCATCCCGGAACTGCAGGGACGCTTCCCGATTCGCGTCGAGCTGGATTCGCTGACGGCCGCCGATTTTCGAACGATTCTCACCCAGCCCAAAAATGCGTTGGTCGAACAGTATCGCCAGCTCCTGGCCGTCGAGAACGTCAAGCTTGAGTTCACCGACGACGGCATCGAGCAGATCGCAACCTTCGCGATGCAGGTCAACGAGGAGTCGGAAAACATCGGGGCGCGACGCCTCCACACCGTTCTCGAACGCTTGCTCGACGACGTCTCGTACCGAGCGCCCGAAGAGAGCGGCGACGTCCGGGTCGACGGGACGTACGTTCGCGAACGCCTGGCGGGGATCGTCGGGGACGCCAACCTGCGCTCGTACATCCTGTAGGACCTGTCGGCTCCACCCGGCGCCGGCTGGATTTGCGAGGGTCGAGTCAGAAGAAGGCGGGATGCCCTACGTGCGCCCCATCGTCACCGATGGCCATCCGACCCTCCGCAGAGTCGCGAAGAAGGTCCGGCTTAAGGAACTGGCCGACCCGCTCTTCCAGCAGTTGCTCGACGATATGTTCGAGACGATGTACGAAGCGCCGGGCATCGGGTTGGCCGCACCGCAGATCGACGTTTCGAAGCGCGTGTTCGTGGTCGATCTTCAAGACGAAGAGGAAGTGTACGGGCCGTACGTCCTCGTCAATCCCAAATTCACCCTCACCGAAGGCGAAGTTGCCTCGATCGAGGGCTGCCTTTCGGTGCCTGGAATGATCGGTGATCTGACGCGCTTCGAACGCGTCGTCTGCGCCGGCTACGACCGGCACGGGAAGAAGATCGAACTCGAGGGGACGGGGTTGTTCGGCCGTTGTCTCCAGCACGAGATGGATCACCTAAACGGCATCCTGTACGTCGACAAGGCGCAGAACGTCCGTCCGGCCGAGACCGACGAAGAGAAAGAAGCACTCGCCGAGGTCGAAGGCGCGGGCGAAAGCCGTCTGTCCGCGTAACGCCCCCTCGCGACCGCCGAACCGCTTGCGCTCGATATTTTTCGGAACGAGCGCTTTCGCCGTTCCCTCGCTCCACGCGTTGGCCGATGCGACCGAGTGCGCGCTGGTCGTTACGCAACCCGATCGGCCTTCGGGTCGCGGGCAGAAGTTGCATCCGACGCCGGTCAAACGCGCAGCCCGCGAGCGCGGGCTCGCGACGCTCGAGCCGCAGCGATTGCGTGAGAGCGAAGCGGATTTACGCGCGGCGGCGGCCGACGTGTTCGTGGTTGCGTCGTACGGCAAAATCGTGCCGCAGGCGATCCTCGACCTGCCTCCCTCGGGGGCCCTCAACGTGCACCCTAGTCTGCTCACGCTCTATCGCGGCGCAACCCCCTTACAGTCACAGATTCGCGACGGTGTCGTGGAAAGCGGAATTACGATTATCTGGATGGATGCCGGTATGGACACCGGAGATATTGCTCTTGCGGAGCGCAGTCCGATCGGCGCGCGCGAAACGTACGGTGCGTTGCACGACCGGTTTGCAACGCTCGGCGCGACGGCGCTTGGGCGCGCGCTCCGGGAACTCCAAATGGGCACGCTTCGGCGCTCGCCGCAATGCCAAGCCGGCATCGCCGGAGAGCGGATCGCGGCAACGTTGACGCGCCCGCTGCACGCAACGGACCTGTTGCTCGACTGGACGATGCCGGCCAACGACGTCGTGAACAAAGTTCGTTCGCTGGCGCCGGCGCCCGGCGCGAAGGCGCTGCTCGAGGCCGGCCAAGAGCGCCCGTACAAGATTCTGGAAGCGCGCGTGGCGAGCGCCGAAGATCTGGCGCTCGATCCCCGCCAGGTTTCGGGCCCGATCGTTCCGTGCGGCGGCGCCGAGTTCGTCGTTTTGGAATGTCTCGTTC
Organism: Vulcanimicrobiaceae bacterium; assembly: GCA_039923715.1. Taxonomy (GTDB): domain Bacteria; phylum Vulcanimicrobiota; class Vulcanimicrobiia; order Vulcanimicrobiales; family Vulcanimicrobiaceae; genus JBDTCF01. Next base: position 6,466 of record JBDTCF010000115.1, on the reverse strand, counting down.
CGCCCGACAGGCGCGCCATGAGCGGGCGCGAGTTCTTGCAGTGGCGGCGAACGTGAACCCGCCCGCCACGCGTAAGACCAACGCACGCGAACTCGCGCTCGGGGTGGTGACCGATGTCTTCGCGCCGCAGCAGCAGCAGCGCGGCGCGCAAGCGGCGTTCGACTATCGTGCTCGACGCAGCGACCTCGACGGTCGCGACCGCGCCTTCGCCGCCGAACTCGCGTACGGTGCGATCAAGATGCGCCGCTTGCTCGATTGGTACGCGCGACCCTATCTCGCCGGACGCGCCAAGCCGCTCCCGCCGGCGATCGCCGAGATACTCCGATTGGGAATCTATCAGCTCGTGGTGATGGGTGGCGTCGACGCGCACGCGGCCGTGTTCGAAACCGTCAACTTGGCGTTGCATCACGGCCATCGCGGGACGGCCGGCCTGGTCAACGCAATCTTGCGCCGCGTCGCCGCCGAGCCGCCGCTTGCGCCAGATCCCAGTGATTTCGAATCGGAGAACGACTATCTCGGGACCCGCTATTCGCTGCCGACGTGGATCGTCGCGCAACTCCGTGGCGCACTCGGCAACGAGCTCGAAGCGGCCTTGGGTGGTCTGAACGCCGCGCCGCAACACGCCGTTCGTACGAACGCCCTCAAAGCCGGCGTCGCCGAGGTCGAAGCATTGCTCGGTGAGCGCGGCATCGAGGTACGTCGTTCGCCGTTCGTGAGCGACGTGTTGATCGCTCCGTCGGGCGGACTGGCCGACGATCCGGAAGCACGCTGGTTCGTGCAAAGCGAAGCGGCGGCGATTCCGGTCGATCTGCTCGCACCCGCGCCCGGCGAGCGGGTCGTCGATTTCTGCAGCGGTCGCGGGAACAAGAGCCTGCAGATCGGCGCCGCCTTGGGCGAACGTGGAACGTTGCTCTGCGTCGAACGGGACGAGCGTAAAGCGCAACGGCTCCCCGAAATCCTGGCGCACGCCGGCGTCACAACCGCCGCGACAATCGCGGCGGACGCGAGCACGCTCGTTCTCGACGAGGCCGTGGACGCGGCCCTGGTCGACGCGCCCTGTTCGGGGATCGGCGTGATCGGACGTCACCCCGAAGCGCGTTGGCGCAAGCAGCCGGCCGATGGCGAAGGGCACGTCGCCCTGCAACACGCCTTGCTGGCCTCGGCGACCCGCGCGTTGCGCCCCGGCGGTCGCCTGGTTTACAGCGTGTGTTCGATCGATCCACGGGAAGGTGCGCACGTCGTCGCGGCGCTGCTGGCGCAAGAACCTGCACTCGTGCGCGACGTCGTGCCCGAACGCTTCGCGCCGTTTCGCTCCGGCGAGGGCGAACTGATCGTCCCGCCGGGGTTGGATGGGCGCGACGGGTTCTTCGTCGCCGCTCTCCGCCGCTCGAGCGGATGAATCCCTTCGTTCGGATCGAGGCGTGGTGCGCGAATGCCGTCGAGCGTGCGTTCGCGCTTGCCTTTCCGAGCGAACTGGAGCCGGTTCAAATCGCTCGCCGTCTGGTCGCGACCTTCGAGGGCGCCGAGGGAAGCGCGGACGGGACCGAGATCGAGCGCTACGTCGTGCGGGTCAGTCGGGCCGATGCGGCGCGGCTCGAGCCGGAGCGCGCGCCCCTCGAGACGCAGTGGACGCGGCTGGTCGGCGCGTTGCGCGCGCGCGCCGGACGTTCGGTGGCGTTGCCGTCGGTCGAGTTGCGCGGCGATGCATCGCTCCCGGTGGGCACGATCGCGGTCGATGCCGAGCGCGCGTCGGATGATGCCACTCCGGCGTCGTCCCAGGCCCAGCCTGGCTTGGGACTACGCGTGGTGCGCGGGATTCCGGTCGGCGCGTACTTTCTGCTGCCCGATAACGGTCGCGCGGTCATCGTCGGACGCGACCCGGCCTGCGAGATCGCGCTCGGCGACCCGCGGGTCTCGCGCCGTCACCTCCGGCTGCGGGCGGAAGCCGGCGGGGCGGCCTTCGCCGACCTCGGGTCGGCCAACGGAACGCGCCTCAACGGAGAGGTGGTCGCGGAAGGACACGCGGGCCACGGCGACCGCTTGCAAATCGGCGACTCGATCCTCGTCCTCGAGGGCGAACGGTGAGCGTCGTGGACCCGCGCCTCGCGAGCGTCGAGTTGCTCGCGGGGGTGGCCCTTTTTTTGCTGGTCTTCGCGCCATGGCGCGGGGCGCGAGCGGGCCGTGACGACACCTTGGCGATGCTCGCCAACGTCGACCTTGTGATCGAGGATTCGGGAACCGTCCGGACGATCAGGGCGCCGCTCCCGATTTCGATCGGCCGGGCGCCGACCGCGACCGTCGTCGTGGCAGACCCGCAGGTCAGCCGCTTGCACGCACGCATCGACGCCGCGGGGGACGTCTTGGAGATCCGGGACCTGGGCAGCCGGAACGGGACCTTCGTCAATGCCCAGCCGATCGACGGCCCGACGGCCCTCGTCGCCGGCGACGAGATCGCGTTGGGCATGACTCGCGTCGTGTTCCGCGGCGTCCTGGCGGGAACGAGAACGACCTAGCGGAATCGAACGCTTACCGAAAAGATTCGGGTTGGGCAGGCAGCGAGGTCGGGGCGCGATGGAGATAGCGGTCGGGTCGGAACTTGGTATCTGGCAAGAACATAACGACGACGCGCATGTGAGCGAAAACGTCGCTCCGAACGTAGCGCTCTTCGGCGTTGCCGATGGCTTTGGGACCCTCGGACGCGGCACGCCGGCCGCGACGTTCGCCCTGAACGCGGTCCGCGACTACATCCGCCGTCGCCAGCGTCTCGGCGCGTTTGGCGCGCGCGCGAACTCGCCGAGCAGCGTCCGCGCCCTCGTCCTCGGCGCGCTCGACTACGCGAACGCGCGCCTCTACGCGCAGAGCGGCAGCCACGAAGACTTCGTCGCGGGCGGCACGTCGCTTACCGCAGTGCTGGTCGTCGGACATCATGCCTTCGTCGGACACGTCGGCGACGGCCGCGCCTATCTTCTGCGTCTCGGACGCCTCGAACCGATCACCAACGACGACGCCATCTTTACCGATGCGGTCCCGAGCGCGAAGAGCGCGCTCTCGGCACAGCCGCGCGTCCGAAGCTTGCTTTGGCGAAGCCTCGGGACGCAATCGAAATTAGAAGCCTCGATCGCGCACGTCGAGTTGCTCGCCGGCGATCAGCTCGTGCTCTGCACCGACGGCATCCACCGTTGCGTCACCGCCGACGAGATCGAGGAGACGTTGCAGTCGTCGGAATCGTCGGCCGAAGCGGTCGCCCGTCTCTTGCTGATGACGAAGATGCGCGGAAACCTCGACAACGGAACGCTCATCGTGGGACGCGATCTGCTGGTGCCGACGCCGCTTGCGACGGAGTCTCCGGTTCGCTTCGAGCAGACGTTCCGCTCGGTTGCGGCGCTCGTCATGCTGTTGTGCACCGCGCTCTTCCTGGCGGTGCTCATCTATCGCGCGGGTACGATCGAACCGAATTCCGGCGCGCCCGATACGTACGCCGCCGACAAGCATTAGCGCCGTCTTCCGTTTCGCGGCGCGCTTCGTCCCCATGCTCGCGGCGTTGGCGATCGCGGGCTTCGCGCTCTCGCTGGCGCCACCGGATTTACGGACGTGGCCGTTGGTCGGGTTGGGGTTGCTCGCACTGGCGTGGGTCGGGCGCCGGCCCAACGACGTGCGCCGCGACGACGCCCTACCGGCGCTCGCCGTCTTGCTCGCAGCGCTCGGTCTGTTGGTCATCGAACGCATCTCGCCCGCGCTCGCGCAGCGACAAATCGTGTGGCTCGCAATCTCGCTCGGGCTCGCGTTCGCCTGCGGCCCGGCCTTCGAGCGCTTTCGCCGGTTGGCCGGATTCAAGTACGTCTGGGTGCTCGGGTCGGTCATCTTGTTCGTGCTGCTGGCCGCCTTCGGGCAAGAGGTAAACGGTGCGAAACTCTGGATTCGCGTCGGTCCCGTTCAGTACGAGCCGATCGAGATCATCAAGCTCTTCATCGTGCTGTTCATGGCGGCATACCTAGCCGAGACCGGCGACGTCATTGCGGCCGCGAAACCGTGGTCGCTCCGTGCGAACGCGCGCTACCTGGGGCCGCTCTTCCTGGGATGGGGCGCTTCCATGGCGATTTTAGTGTTCGAACGCGATCTTGGGATGGCGACGCTCCTGCTGGCGACGTTCGCAGCGATGCTCTACGTGGCGACGCGGCGCATCGATTTGATTGTCGGCGGTGCCGCGCTTTTTGGCGCCGCAGTCTTTTGGGCGGTTCACCACTACGCATACGTCGGTGCCCGCATCGCTGTGTGGCGTTCGCCGTTCGCCGATCCGCTCGGTCGCGGCTATCAAGCCGTGCAGGGATACTTCTCGCTGGCGGCCGGCGGTTTGTTCGGCACGGGGTACGGTCTGGGCCACCCGCGCTTTATCCCCGACGTCGCGACCGACTACGTGTTCGCGGCGTGGAGCGAGGAATTCGGGCTCATCGGTGCGCTCGTGCTGCTGGCCGCGTTCGCTTCGATCGTCTGGCGTGCGCTATCACGCGCGACGCGGCAGCCCGACGTCTATGCGAAGCTCCTGGCGACCGGTCTTGCCGCCACGCTCGGCTTTCAAGTCGTCATCATCGTCGGCGGCGTGATCGGTCTCTTTCCCCTGACCGGCATCACGCTTCCGTTCGTTTCGTACGGCGGCAGTTCGTTGCTCGCGAACTTTCTCTTGATCGCGCTCGTGTGGGCCATCGGTAGCGAGCGCCGCGACGAGCCGGAGGCGGCGGAGCGAACGTCAGGCTAACGTCTCGAGGATCCCGGCGACGACGCCGTGCATCGCGGGATCGAGGCTGGCCAACCGGGCGCGAGTGGCCCTGGGCCACGGCGAGTGTGGATCGTTCACCTCGACGTACGCGCGCAACGATTCCGCGAAATACTCGTCGAGCCCGGTCGCGGCGTACGGCGTCACGAAGGAACGCGCGGCAGCGAATGCCGCTCGAACCCGTGCATCGTAGCCCGAACGGTAGACGCCGCCGCCCAGCGCGCAATCGAGCGCGTGCCCGAACTCGTGCGCGACCGTCATCGGGCTGGCCGAACGCAACAAGACGGTTTTCTCTTCGACGACGAAGAGCCCAGCGGGTGGGACCGGCCAGCCGTCGACATCGACGCCGAGACGCCGCAGCGCGCCGGACGCTTCGTAATAGCGCTGTCCGACGCGCAGCGGGACGATGCGGATCCCGAACCGCGCCGCGAAGTCGAGAACGCGGTCGCCGAAGCGTGCCAGTGTACGTGCGATGTCGCAAACGTCAGAATCGGAAGCCGCACCCGCGAGCAGCGTTCGTGACGGATCGACGATCGTGCACACGACTCGATTGTGGTCGCTCGTCGTGACCTGCCCGTTGCCGTGGCGAGGACGCGAGATTTCGACGCCCGAAGGTTGCGCTTATGTATTTTCGACGTCTCACGTTCGCGCTCGCGCTCTTGGCCGCGGGTGCCGCGGGATGTTCGGGGGGCGGCGGGACCCCGCCCGCGCCGCGGACGCCTTCGCCAACGCCGAGCGCGCCTGCGGGCGTTCTTCAGATCAGTCAAGACCCGTTCGTGAATCCGAGCACGCAGCATCGCACCGAAGTCGAGCCGCACCTGTTCGCGGTGGGGAACACGGTCGTCGCGGCATTTCAGGTGGGCCGTTCAATCAGCGGCGGATCCTCCGACATCGGCTTTGCGAGTTCGTTTGATGCGGGCGCGACCTGGACGTCCGGATTCTTGCCCGCCATGACCGTCGTCTCGACCCCGCCCGGTCCGTTCGACACGGTCAGCGATCCGGTCGTCGCCTACGACGCGGCGCACGCGGTGTGGCTGATCGCGTCGCTACCGGTGCTCTTTTCCAACGCGCCGACGCCCGCGGTGCTCGTGAACCGCTCGAGCGATGGGCGGAACTGGAGCGACCCGATTTCCGTCGCGCCCGAACAGGTTGCCAGCGACAAGGACTGGATCGCGTGCGACGACGCGCGTACGAGCCCGTTCTACGGCCACTGCTACGTCGAGTGGGACGACCCCAGCGCGCTAGCAAACGGACTGATTCACATGAGCGTCTCGGCCGACGGCGGCCAAACGTGGTCGCCGCCCGCGACGACCGCCGATCGCGCCCAGGGGATCGGCGGTCAGCCGCTCGTTCGGCCGAACGGAACGGTGGTCGTCGCGATCGACGATTTCAATCTCGCCCGCGTGCTGGCGTTCGTTTCAAACGACGGCGGCGCGACCTGGAGCGCGACCACCGTGGTGTCGACGATCGTCGACCACGCCGATGCCGGCGGAATTCGAAGCGGGCCGCTGCCAAGTGCCGCCGTCGATGGCGCCGGAACCGCGTTCGTGGTTTGGCAGGACTGTCGCTTTCGCGGGGGCTGCGCGGCCAACGATCTGGTCTCGAGCACGTCGAGTGACGGGGTGCATTGGAGTGGGGTCGCGCGGATTCCGATCGACGCGACAACCAGTACCGTCGACCACTTCATTCCGGGGC
>JBDTCF010000114.1:0-19247 GCA_039923715.1 Vulcanimicrobiaceae bacterium | reverse complement strand
AAGCGAAGTCACGGAAATTCAGATTATCGTTACTTGAGAACTCGAGGAGAAGCGGCCGAGGCGTGCTTGAACCCGGGCGCCGGCCCTAGAGGCCAGGCGGAATCGAGCCTCAGGGGCTACCGGTCGTCTCGCGCTCCAGCCAAATCAACAGGTCGCGGCCGTGTTGGGGATCCTCGCGAACGTGAACGATGTGCCAACCCTCGGCGCCGAGCCCGTTCAGGGTGTTCGATGCGGGCGAACCGACCTCGCGCAACTCGATGCGATCGAGGCTCAGGACTTGAAATTCGTACTTTCTCATCGCTCTCGTTCAGTTCTCGGTCCGGGGGCGTCGTGAAAGGTCGCTAGCCACGTCGCGGTACAGGCTACGGGTCGCCTTTGCGAGCATCTCGCCGACCCGAAACAGGCCGTCGCCGGAGATCGTGATGGCTTGCCAATCCACCCCCTCGTGACGGTGGACCAGCGCGAAGGTATCGTTGCCGACGTCGAAAATCGCAAACTCGTTCGAATCGGCCACGAGTGTGGCGTCTTTGAGCGTTTCGCGATCGATGGTCGTGACCAACTTCATTGGAACCTCCGCATAAGTGCATGCTACGGTTCCAACAGCATGGGGCGAGCCCTCCTATTTCGGGGGTCCGCCGGCCAGCGCACGCTTAAAGTACGCTGCGTTGAGCTCGGTGTACTCGACCCATTTGGAGGGGACGTCGGCTTCGGCGTAAATTGCCTCGACGGGGCAGGCGGAAACGCACGCGCCGCAGTCGATACAGACGTCGGGGTCGATGTAGAGCTGGGAGTCCTCGTCCGTCCCGTGGATGCAGTCGACCGGGCAGACGTCGACGCACGACCGGTCCTTGACGGTGACGCACGGTTCGGTAATAACGTAGGGCATTGCGCCCTCAAGCATACTCCCCTATGCCAGCGCGCGCGCGGACCCAGGTCATCGCCGAAAACGGAGGTCGCCAGCCGGACGGCCGGACGATGCCCGGGTCTGAGGCCGAGCCGCTCGTTGATAACGTGCGTTGCTGCGGCGCGGGTCAGTGCGATACGATTTGGAGCATGTTAGAACTTGATGTTCGCGTGCTTCCGAATATCCGTTTAACGCCGCAGGAAGCGGCGGCGTGGGGGCGGTGGTCCCCTAGCGCGAAGAGCTGGCGGAATGGCCGGCCCAACGCGCAGGTACGAAGCCGCACGCTTTCGATCCGAGGATGCCGCGATCGCGGGGTTTGCCGACTACCTCGACGCCCGCAACACCAGCCCTCGAACCGCGACCGCCTACCAACGCGACCTCGAAAGCTTCGGCTCGTACCTGCTCGCGCGCGAGCGTGAGGGCGATCTGCGCGCGCACCTAGACCCGCCCTACGAGCGTCTGGCGACGGCCGAAACGATCGACGTCGCCGCTTACGCGTCGCACCTCGTCTCCACGCGCAGCTACTCGCCCAAGTCGATTCGACGCAAACTCTCGGCGCTGCGCACGTTCTACAAGTTTCTGCGCTTCAGCGGGCGGCGCGAGAGCAATCCCGCGCTCGAGGTGCCCTCACCGAAGATCGGGCGTTCGCTGCCCAAGGCGCTGGCCATCCCCGACGTTGCTAAACTTCTGCGCACGTCGCTGGCCGGACGTTCGGATTTCCTGCGCCTGCGCGACCGTGCGATCCTCGAAACGCTCTACGGAAGCGGCATCCGGCGCTCCGAACTCGTGGCGCTCAACCTCGAAGACGTCGACATCGAGCGCCGCCAGATGCGCGTCGTCGGCGGCAAAGGCAACAAGGATCGCACCGTCTTGCTGACGACGCCGGCTGCCGACGCCATGCGGGCCTATCTGGCCCATCGGCCGCGGACCGCCGACGCGGGCTTCTTCATCGGCCGCGGCGGGCGCCGACTCTCCGACTCGAGCCTCTACAAGATATTCCGGCTGTTTGTGGCGATCTCCGGGATCGATCCGCGCACGACGCCGCACACGATGCGGCACTCGTTCGCGACCCACTTGTACGAGAACGGCGCCGACTTGCTGATGATCAAGGAATTGCTCGGGCACGAGAGCCTGGCGACGACGCAAGTGTACACGAAGGTCTCACTGGCCCGAATGCGGGGCCAGTTCGACCAAGCCCACCCGCGCGAACGCGAACAGGAGACGTAAGCATTTTCGGCTCGCGCGAAACCACCTATTGCCTGACGGCGATTGCACCACGCATCATTTTCTGATGATAGGCACAGGCGAAGCAAAAATCCGGGTACATCGTCCGCATGAAACGGCAATGGAAGTGGTGGCACGGGGCCGTCTTCTACGGTGGAGTCCTTTCGGCAGGCGCGGGATTGCGCCGCGCTGCTGCTGCGCTCGTTCGGGACCGGGACGACGAGGAAACCGTGGCGGACCGGGCCGCGTACGAGCGCGAGCGGCTGCCGGTCTTCGCGCCGCCGGGTGCGGCGTTCCCAATCGCGTGGGGAATCAACAGCTTGTGTTCGATTGCTGGATCGCTGCGCGTCGCAAATCTGCCGCTGGATACGCCGGGTCGTGCCGAGTATCTGCGTACTCAGATGCTCGCCTGGATGCTGTTCGCAACCTTCGAGGCGGCCTATTTTGGTCTGCGCTCGCCCATTAACGCGGCGGGCGTTACCGTTCTTTACAGCGCTGCGACCGGGCTGTCGCTGTACGTGGCGCTCGCCAAACTTCGCGAGCCAATCGCCGCGTGGTCACTCGCGCCCACCCTGGCGTGGCTTGCCCTCGCGAACCCCGTGGGATTGACGCAAGCGGCTTGGAACGAGGATCGCTTTTGGAGGGCTGGCCCGTTCCTCGAACCGCCGCCGAACCTCCTCAAGCGCTCGGGCCGAGATCGCCTTTGAGTTGCCGGTCGTCGCGTTAGCCGGGGACGGTCGAGTGGAGGCGCCCCCACGAGCAAGGGAATGCTCGCGGGAGCGCGACCGCTTTAGTTCGTTCCGTGGAGACTCTTGCTGGCGTCGCGCCAGACCGATTCGCTCTCGCGCCGCACCTGTTCGGCCGCCGCGGCCTCGACGGCAACCCCCTCGTCGCGTAATTCGCAAAGCACGAGATCGGGAACGGCTTCACTGACCTCCATGATGGATCGCGCGTAGTCGGCCAACCCCTTTTTGGCCACGCCCGCGATGCTCGAATTGCCAAGGCCGATTGCGGTCGCCTGCAGCAATGTGTACCCCATCGCTGCCAGATTGAGGGCGGTGTAGTCGTCGCGCAACCATTTCGTTACCTTCGTCTTGCGGGATGAGCCAATCGCTGCGGCAGCCCCGCCGAGCATCGAGGCCCAAGCCGATTTGATCGGACTCGCAGCGTGACCCCCGAGGGAATCGAGGCATTCTTTCAAAGCCGTCGCGTGCCGTTCGTTGGACGTTTTGATGTTACGCACGATCGCCGCGGCTTGCATGTACTTCTTCATCGCCTCGGAATCAAGTTGGGCATCGAGGGGCTTAGCGATGTGTTCTTCGAGCGCGAGTAGGTCGCTCACGTAGGTCTGCAACGAATGGAGTCCGTCCGTCGCTTCGTTCGGAACGTCAATAGTTGTGCTATCGTTCATATGGCGAAGTTACCCAGTTAGGCGTTGCGCTAACTGGAGACCAATCCCACGCTCGCTTGGATGCGGCGATACGATGGGCCGCCTAGGCGACGCCGGCATGCGACGGCGCCGAACCTAAGCGACCTTCGATGGCGGTGGTTCGATAGTCGAAGATCGCACGGATGTCTGCCTCGACGAGGCGTGTGGCCAAAGTTCCAGCGGGAAAGAATGGTAGCGCGTATTGCACGCGATCGCGCATCGCGACGCCGGCGGACGTTTCTACGAATTCATGCGTATGCCGCCAGAACGCGTACGGTCCGTGGAGTTGAACGTCGACAAAGCCATGCGGCGGATCCCACTTCGCAATCATCGTCTTCCAGTGAATTGGAAGGCCGTGTATACGCAGGTCGTATTCGATTTGCGCGCCGCGTTGCATCGCCGCCGGCTGCCTCCGGATCGCGAAGCGTAGCGATGCCGGCGTAATGGCTTCGAGGTTTCGAGCTTCGGAAAAAAATGTAAAGACGGTTTCGAGCGGATAGGTCAGGAAAGTTTCGCGTTCAAATACGCGAACGGCCGAGCGCCGGCCGCGGCCGGAAACCAGCGCATCGATCGCGGCCGTCTCCAGCAACTCGTGGCGCCATGAGAAACCGGCGTCCTCGGCGACGGCTGGGACGAGCAGTTGGCTTGCGAGCACGGTTTGCGCAAACTCGCCCAGAACGACGCGCAGCGCCGGGGCCGGCGCCGGCAGAATCGCGGGACGCCTCAATGCCGCGCCGATCGCATCGGCAAATCGAGCATTGGTCGCATAGTCGGGCGCGACTGCATTGATGGGGCCGGCGAGACCAGTTTGGGCAATGCAGAAGACGTAGAGCGCCGCAAGGTCGTCCAGATGAATCCAGGGGACGAACTGGCGGCCCGAGCCGAGCGGGCCGCCCAGACCGAATCGGAAGGGAGCCGCCATTTGGGGCAGCGCCCCACCGCGACCGAGCACGATCCCCGTTCTGACGTGAACCGTGCGCAGGCCGAGTCGCTGAGCGGCCGTCACCTCCTGCTCCCACTCCACGCAGACTCGAGCCAAAAAGTCGTCCCCGGGCGGGGACGACTCGAACAACGGCTCGTCGCCGCGCGCGCCATAGTAGCCCGACGCGGACGCGCCCACCAGCACGCCAGGACGTTCGCTGCACGCTTCGATCGAAGCAACTACCGCGCGGGTGCCGACGACGCGCGAATCGTAAATCGCCCGCTTTTTCGCCGCCGTCCAGCGTCCGGCAACCGATTCACCGGCGAGATGAACGACCGCATCGACGCCTTCGAAAGCGCGTGGATTCGGCTGTGGATCGTTCGGATCGAACGTTCGCCGCTCGATGTCCGCCGAAAACCGCATCGCCTCGAGGTCGCGACCGAGCGCAACCGGCGCGAAGCCGCGTTTGCGCAGCTCGTTGATGACCGCGCTTCCAACGAAGCCGGTCGCGCCCGTGACCGCGACCCTGTCCATGGACCCAATCTCCTTACTTTCCGCTGGTCGGCTACGAATCGTACGTCGCGAGGGTCCGGGATGTCAAGCAATTGTCGGGACAAACGCTTGACATGCGGCCGCATGGCGGGTAGCGTGGCTAAACTCATATGGCGGCCAACTATCAGATTACTGCGGTTACTCCAGCCCGTCGAGTGACACGGTGAAGGTGGGACTCGTTTGGTTGCGTCGGGATTTGCGGCTCGACGATAACGTGGCCCTGTTCGAGGCGTGTCGGGCCTGCGAGCGCGTGTGTCTCGCTTTCGTCATCAACCCACCACTGTTAGCGAGCGACCGAATGGGTGCGCCGCTGATCGCAACGTTTTTCGATGCCGTCGGCGCGCTGCGCATTCGTCTGATCGAACGTGGCAGCGATTTGGTGCTCTTGCGCGGTGATTTCGTCGACGAGCTTGCCCGATTCGCCGAACGTATCGGCGCCACGACGGCATTTTACAACGAGGACTACGAGCCTCCGGCGATCGCGCGAGACCGTGCGGTTGAAAGGGGTCTGGCGGCGCGCGGCATCGAGGCGCGATCTTTCCTCGACCACGTGTACTTTGGGGCAGGCGAGGTCGCGCGCGCCGACGGATCACCGTATCGCGTCTTTACGCCCTTTCGACGCCGGTGGCTGGAGAAACGGATGTGCGAGCCTCGCCTCCCCGTTCCGTCCGAGAGCGCCCTGGCCGGTAAGCTTCTGACCCGAGCCCAGATCGGCGCCGCCGGATCGTCACCATCATGCGAGGAGTTCGGGTACCGAACGGACCCGGCGTATCCGCGCGTAAGCGAAATTCGCGCGCAACGCCGACTGCTGGAATTTCTAACCGAAGCGGAGGCGATCGACCGCTACGCGACGAGACGTGACTTCCCGGCCTTGGATGGAACATCTCGGCTGTCGCCGCATTTGCGGGCCGGAACGATTGGAATTCGGACGTGCATCGAACGAGCGATGCAACGCGCGCAGGCAGCAGACGCGCTCGCGCGCGCGAGCATCGAGACCTGGATCTCGGAACTCATTTGGCGTGACTTCTATCAGGCTGTCCTCAAGCAGTTCCCGCATGTGGCGAACGGCCCGTTCCTGGAGGCGGCGAAGGACGTTCCGTGGCGAAGCTCGGAAAGCGACTTCGCTGCCTGGTGCGAGGGCGAGACTGGGTTTCCGATTGTAGACGCCGCCATGCGGCAACTCAATCGTACAGGCTGGATGCACAACCGGCTACGAATGATCGTCGCCTCGTTTCTTGCCAAAGATCTGCTGTTGGACTGGCGCTCCGGCGAGCGGTACTTCGAGCAACACTTAGCGGATGCCGACCTGGCGCAGAACAACGGAGGGTGGCAATGGGCCGCCTCGACCGGGACGGACGCCGTTCCGTACTTTCGCATATTCAACCCAATTGTGCAGGGGAAGCGGTTCGACCCAAGCGGCGAATTCGTACGACGAATGCTACCGCAGCTCGCGCCGGTGCCGGACCCGTTCGTTCACGAGCCGTGGCGCATGCCGCCGATGTTGCAAAGGACGCTCGGGACAGTTATCGGCAAGGACTACCCGGCCCCCATGGTCGATCACCGGGAAGCACGAGAGCGCGCGGTGATCGCCTTCCGCCGCGCGACGGGGGAAAGCCGGGTACTCGATACCGAATGATGCGGGCGCGGCGCCAGTCGTTTTGCCGCATTTTGCACGCCGCAAGGAGAACCCTTATGCCGGTTTCGCGTAAGCTCGTTTTGCAAGGAGCGGTTGGAACACTCGGAGGCATCGCAATGGGGTCCGTTCCGGCCTTTGCTGCCGAGCCGCCCGTCGGTGGTGGGGTCTCACCCAAGTCCGCGCTCGAGCGGCTTCAGGCGGGCAACGCACGGTTTGTCAGCGGGACGCTCACGCACAACAGCTTGGTCGACGAACGCCGCGCGGCGTTGACCGGCGGGCAGGCTCCCTTCGCCACCATCCTGTCGTGTTCGGATTCGCGCGTCCCGCCGGAGCACGTGTTCGATGAGAGTCTCGGCGACTTGTTCGTCGCGCGCAACGCAGGCAACTTCGTGACCGATGCGGTGCTTGGAACGATCGAATACGGTTACGCCGTGCTAGGCGTGAAACTCATCGTCGTTCTCGGACACGAGTCGTGCGGCGCCATCAGCGCGACCTACGATGCGATCGCCAACGAGAAACCGCTGCCACCGCATCTCGACGCGATTCAACGCGGCATCGAGAGCGGGATTCAGTCCGTCGTGACGGCGCACGGTTCGAAGGACGACGCAACGAGAGCGAATGCTAAAGCACAAGCCGCGTTGCTGGCCTCGTCTTCGCCCGTACTCGCGCCCGCCGTCAAGAGCGGCGACCTGCACATCGTTTCGGCCGTCTATACCTTGGCGGACGGTAAGGTTACGATGCTGTCGTAGCGCACCTGAGTCAGCCGCCGGCTGCGGGGCCGGCTTCGATCGGCGTGCGGCGCGGTTGAGGGATTCCGGAAACCGTCGGCCGCGGCGTCGGGACCGGCTGCGGTGTAAACGTCGATACTGGACTTGGGGCGGGTGATTGCGGGACGTATGGCGTCATGGTAGCCAGGGGTTCGGGCGGTGCGCTCACGATCGAAATCACGCGCGCGCGGGCGTCGTAGGAAACGGCGTCGCCCAACGCCCGCGCGACGGCCGCCAGCGGGATATACGTCGTGTCTTCGCGGACGTACGGCGCGATGGGTAATGTTAGCACCCCGTTTGCGGTTTGCGCCGACCGTTCACCGAGACGCAAGTCGAGCGAGGTCGCCGATCGTCCGAGCACGATCGTTCTCTGCCTTGCGTCGACGACGATGCGATCGGTCAAGCGGCGAACGTATGGATCGAGTGGGACGGTCACCGTCCCACCTACGAGATCGGCGGCGGTCGAACCCAGCACGAGGTGTCCGTCGAGGACGACGCTAACCGGGATCGGGATCACGTTGGGAAACACCGCACCGTGCGCCACCTGATCGACGCCTTCCACGGAGCGGCGGTGCGTTTCTCGCAGGACGGTTGCGCGTTCCTCGCGCAAGCGATCGCCTTTAACGCGCTGTTCGCCATTTTTCCGCTGGTAGTGCTTGGGATCGCCTTCCTCGCTTTCGTTTACGGGACGAACGACGCGCAGAGCGAGGCCGTCGCGCTGATCGGCAGCGTCGCCCCCGGCGTCCAGGGCGTCATCGGCGACAACATCCGGCAGATCGTAAACTTCCGTAGTCTCTCGAGCCTCATCGGCCTCGTGGTCCTGGTTTGGTCGGGGAAGAACCTTTTCATGGCCCTCTCGTACGCACTCAATCGCGCGCTCGGCATCGAGAAGGGTCGTCCGCTGCTCACCGATATCGCCGTGTCACTCGTCATTCTGCCCGTCCTCGGGGTGATTCTGATCGTCGCCACCGCGCTGCCGATCGCAATCACGCTGGCCGTGCAATATGGCGGTTTTCCCCACGCACAGATGGCCACGCAGGTCGCCGGGTACGCAGCGGGATTCCTACTCGTGTTCGCCGTCTCGATGTTGCTCTACACCTACCTTCCGAATCGGCGCATGCCGCCGGGATTCGCGTTGCCTGGCGCACTTTTTACCTCGGTTGCTTGGGAAGTCGCGCAGATTGCTTTCGGCGTCTACACGGCCCACGTCAACTTCCTGCACCTTTACGGCGCCCTCTCGACGCTCGCAATCTTGCTGTTGTGGTTCTACTACATGGGCATCATTTTTTTGTATGGAGCGCAACTGAGCGCGCGCTGGTGGTCCCAAGACGAGCAAGCCTGATCTCTTTTTTGGCGGGAAGTCCCGGAACGCTCGACCGCGAAGCACCTCGATTGGAATGAAACGTCTGTATTCGTCGCTGCTTGCTCTGTGCGCGGCCGTCCCGCTTCTGGCCGCCGTCAGCGACTTGCCGCCGCCGGTCGTGGTCGTCTATCCGCTGACGGCGACCGGTCCGGTGGCGCCCGATGCCGGTGGGCGGCTGGCAATCTTGTTCGCGCAGCAAATGGCCTCGGGCGGCGGGGTCGTGGTAAAGCCGGCGACGCCCGGCATCGCGCGCGCGGACTTCCTGACGGCAGCCCAAGGACAGGGCGCCGACTACTACGTGACCGGCTATCTCACGCCGCTCGGCGACGAGATCTCGCTCCTGACACAAGTCGTCAGCACCTATAGCGGCTCGGTCGTGTGGAGCAGCACGGTGCAAGTGCAGACGTTCGCCGACGCTGCCGGCGAGGCCGACGTTGTGCGACAGGCAATCCTGCGCCACGCGGGTCGAAGCTTGGCTGCGCTCGATCAACCGCCGGCCGTCCCGAGCGCGAGTCCCCCGCCGGCGGCGAACGGCGGCAACCTCTCGAAGATCTTCCAGCGTCGCGCTAAGGCGACGCCTCGGTCCGTTGCGACACGGGCGCCCGCAACGCCGGCGCCGCCGGCGAGCGCACGACCGGCTAAGCTCCGGCCGCCGACGCCGGCGCCCAGCCCAAGTCCCAGCGCGGCCGCTACCATCGGCGCGGTCGTCGGGCCGATGGACGGGTCCGCGAGCCAGCCGGACCGCTCTTTCGCTGCAGGCGTTCTCGGGATGACGCTGGCGCGCGCGGGACTTGGCGGAACGGTCGTTGCCGGGACTTCCGCCACGAACCTTTCGAGCCAGGCGCCTGACTTGTGCTCGCGATACCATACGGCGTCGGTCTATGGTGGGACGCTCGATGTGCGGCGGAGCGGTGGCGGAATCGTGCGGGGCACGCACGTCGACTTCACGTTACTTCGCTACGACTGCGCAACGCACGCGATGGCCAACGAGCGCGTCGCAACCGACTCGACCAGCGCCGCGTACGCCCACGACGCAATCGGGCGCGCAGTCCAAACCGCAACCGACGCCAGCATCCGAGCCGGTACCGGCCGCTAGCGGTTTAGGCCAGACAGACCCTAGGCGTCGACAGCCTGGGCTGGGTCCAGAAGACCCGGCGGCAAGTCGACAACGATCGTTTTTGTTGTCAGGTCGATCTTTCGAACGAAAGCGGTGACGAGAGGGACGAGCGCGCCGGAGCCGGCGAGAACCAAGCAGTCCTGCGCGGGATAGTGCGCGACGTTCGCGGCGGTCCCAAGAACCTGGCCGGCTTCGTCGACGAGTTGTAGCCCGATCAGATCGACGTCGAGATACTCGCTCGGCGAAAGCCGGACGACCTCTCGCGCGACGGAGATCGCAAAGCCGACGAAACGTTCGGCGCTCGTCCGATCGGGAGCACCCTCGAGCGTCACGACGAGCTTGCCCGCGTGGTGTCGCACCGTCGCGACGATCGCGGTTTCGCGCTGCGCGTCGAACGACAGGATCAGCGCGGTGCCGACGTTGAGGGCGTCGGCGGCGAGACGCGTTCCGGCGACCTTCAACTCGCCGCGAAGGCCGAGCGTTCCCACGAAGCGCCCGATGACGATCGCGTCGTCGGGTCTCGTCGCGCTATTCGCCGCCGTTCGACTCCGCCTCGCCGGCTTCGTCTTCTTCTTCGTCGTCATCTTCTTCATCGACGTCGACGATATCGATCGTCATGCGGCCTTCGGCGCCGGCGCGCACGAGGGTGCGCAGGGCTTGCGCGACGCGTCCGCCGCGGCCGATGACCTTTCCCAAATCTTCGGGATCGACTTCGAGTTCGAGAACGGCGCCGCGTTCGTCGGGGTGGAGTACGACCGCCACGGCTTCCGGATTCGCGACGAGTTTCTTGGCGAGAAACGTTAGCAGTTCGACCGCGCGCGGATGCGCGATTTCCGGTGCGAGCGGCGGCCGGGAACCTGGCTCGCTGCGACGCCGCGGCGGCGGTCGGCGCGAACCGGGAGGCGCCGGAGTGAACTCGCCGTTCGAAGTGCGGCGCTCGCCCGTTTGCGCGCGGCGGCGGGCCGGGCGCTCGTCCTCGGGTTCGATCTCCTCGTTAAGGGGTTCGCCCGAAGCGATCTTCCGCGCGCCGAGCGTCGAACGACGCTCGTCTTCTTCAGGCGCGGGTTCGTCGCCGAAGAGTCCGAATTCGTCGTCGAAGGCGCTCATTCGGAAACCCTATGCCTCGGGCTTCTCGGATTTGGGCTTTCGCTTGGTCGGCGAAATCGGCCCACGTTCGACGAGTCCCTGTTCCGCCAACAAGCGGCGCACGGGATCGGAGGGCTGCGCCCCTTTCGCGAGCCAGGCTTTCACCTTTTCGGCGTCCACGACGACCGTTTTGGGTTCGGTGCGTGGGTTGTAGTGCCCGAGGATCTCGAGGAACCGACCGTCGCGTGGAGCCTGGACGTCGGTGACGACGAAGCGATACGTGGGTTGTTTCTTGGCGCCCATTCTGCGCAACCGGATCTTGACCATGCGTTTACGTTCTTTCGTTTGTGTGAGTGAAGGGTGCGCGCGTCGGTCTAACCGGCTTTCGCCCCGCCGCGCATTTTGGACAGCATGCCGCTGCGCTTGCCGCCCAACTGTTTCATCATCGTCCGAGCGCTCTCGAACTGTTTGACCAGCCGGTTCACCTCGGCGACCTGCGTCCCGCTGCCCGCGGCGATTCTGCGGCGGCGCGAACCATTGAGCAGTTCCGGGCGCGCGCGCTCGCGCAGTGTCATCGAGCAGATGATCGCTTCGACCCGCTGGGTATCGCGCTCGTCGATCTCGAGATCCTTTGGGAGCGCCCGCGAGAGGCCCGGGATCATCTTGACGAGATCGGCCATCGAACCCATCTTGCGAACTTGCCGCAGTTGGCTCAGGAAATCGTCGAGGGTAAAGTCGTTCTTGCGAAGTTTCTGCTCGAGCGCGCGCGCTTGATCTTCGGAGTAGAGCGCCTGCGTTTTCTCGATCAGGGTCATGACGTCGCCCATGCCGAGAATCCGCGACGCGAGGCGATCGGGATAGAACGGTTCGAGGGCTGATACTTTTTCGCCGACGCCGACGAACTTGATCGGCGCGCCGGTGACTTCTAAGATCGAGAGCGCCGCGCCGCCGCGCGTGTCGCCGTCCATTTTCGTCAAGATCACGCCCGTGACGCCGAGCCGGTCGTGGAAGCCCTTGGCGACGTTGACGGCTTCTTGACCGGTCATGGCATCGACGACGAGCAGAATCTCCTTCGGTTTCGTCGCTGCGACGATACGCTCGAGTTCGACCATGAGCGCATCGTCGATCTGGAGGCGACCCGCCGTATCGATGAGGACCGTCGAGAGCCCGAGCCGGCGAGCTTCTTCTACGCCGTGCCGAGCGATCGCAACCGCGTCGCCCGAACTCTCGGCGTAAACGGGCAGGTCGATCTGCCGTCCGAGCGTCTGCAACTGTTCGATGGCTGCCGGCCGATAGACGTCGGCAGCGACCAGCAGCGCGCGGCGGCCCTGTTCCTTAAGGCGTAACCCAAGTTTGCCCGCATGCGTCGTCTTCCCCGAGCCTTGCAGGCCGACGAGCAGAATGACGGACGGAGGTGCGTCCGAGAACTGCAGCCGCGCGACCGCGCCGCCCATCAGCGCGACGAGTTCGTCGTGCACGATCTTGACGACCGATTGCGCCGGCGTCAGCGACGCCAGGACTTCGGCCCCTACCGCTTTCTCTTTGATGCGCGCGACGAACGCCTTCGCAACCGAGAGATTGACGTCGGCTTCGAGCAATGCGACGCGCACCTCGCGGGCGACGTCGTTGACGTCGCTTTCCGTAAGGCGTCCGCGGCTCGCGAGCCGCTGGAAGATCGCGCCGAGGCGCTCCGAAAGTCCTTCGAGCAAGAGGGGTGTGCTACTCCGCCTTCGGGGCTGGCGCGTCGATCGGCTTGGGCGCGGCCTCGGCATTCTTCACCGCGAGTGAGTCGATCTTCTCGACGGCGTCGCCGACCTTCTTGATCTTTTCGGCTTCTTCATCGGGGATGTCGATCTCGAAGACGCGTTCGAACTCCATGACGAGCTCCACCTGATCGAGCGAATCCGCACCCAGATCGTCGGCGATGGACGCGTCCGGCGTCACTTCCTTTTCATCGACGCCGAGCTGGTCGACGATGATTTTCTTAACTTTCTCGAAGGTCGTACTGGTTTCCATGATTCTCCTATTCGTTGCGAGGCCGCGTCACATCGAGCCGCCGTCGATGACGAGGGTTTGGCCCGTCATATAACTCGCGGCGTCCGAGCATAAAAACGTCACGACGCCGCTGACGTCCTGCGGGGTGCCGGCACGGCCGAGCGAGATCGCATGTAAGAAATGGCTCCGCGCTTCGTCCGTCATCGACTCCGTCATCGCGGTCTCGATGAGACCCGGCGCGACGGCGTTGACTCTTACGTTCCGCGACCCTAATTCCTTCGCTACCGACTTCGCCAAGCCGAGCAAGCCTGCCTTGGCGGCCGCGTAAGCCGCTTGCCCCGCGTTCCCGGCAAGCCCGACGATACTGCTAACCAAAACGATCGACCCGCCGCGCTGGCGCATCAGGGGGCGGGCCGCCGCCGAGACGAGGTAAAACGCCGACTTCAGATTGACGGCCAGCATCGCTTCGAGGAAGTCCGGCTTGACGCGGACGATCAGGTTGTCGACCGACTGACCGGCATTGGCGATCGCGAAATCCAGCCGCCCGAGTTCGGCGAGGGTGGTCGCCACGGCGGCATCGACCGCGCTCGCGTCGGTGACGTCGGCCAGGATGGTGGCCAGGCGCGCGCCGGGACGCACCGCACGGGCTTCGGTCGCGGTCGCGGCCAAACTCTCCGCGTCGCGGCCGATCAATGCGACGTCGGCGCCCTGGCGGGCGAAGTCGACGGCGATCGCGCGGCCGATCCCGCGGCTCGCGCCGGTGACCAGCGCGACTTTTCCCTCAAAACTCATCCGAAAAGTTTCCCGATCGCCGCCAGGTCGCCGGCCTGCTGGACCTGCGGTGCCCCCGGCAACCGCTTCATCATGGGCGCGAGCACCGGCGAGGCACTGAACTCGACGACCAGGTCGAGCCGCTCCTCAAGGAGCCGCAACGAGGTTGCGTGCCAGAGAACTTCGGCCTCGAGCGAAAGGATCAAATTGCGCCGGATGTGCGCGGCGTCGAGGTACGGCAACGCATCGACGTTCGAGATCACCGGGAACCGCGGGGTCGCGATCGCGGTCCGCTCGACGCAAGGGGCAAACCGTTCGAGCGCCGGCGCCATCAGCTCGCTGTGCCACGCTCCCGAAACGTTCAGCGGAATCACCCGCTTGGCGCCGGCTTCGAGCGCAAGCTCGCCGGCGCGCCGAACGGCCGCCACCTCCCCGCTCACGACGATCTGGGCCGGCGTATTAAAGTTCGCGAGCTGCACGCAACCCTCGGCCTGCGCGGCCTGCACCACTTGGGTGAGGCTCTCGACGTCGAGTCCGAGGACCGCGGCCATCGCACCCGGGCGCAGTTCGGCCGCGTACTGCATCGCCAGGCCGCGCTCGTTGACCAGCGCGACCGCGTCGTCGAACGCGAGCGCGCCCGCCAGCGTGAGGCTGCAGTACTCGCCGAACGAATGGCCCGCGCTGGCGACGGCGGTCACGCGCTCGTTCGCCACCGCCGCGAGCGCGTAGTTGGTGACGAAGATCGCGGGCTGACTGTAGCGCGTCTCGAGCAGTTTCTCTTCGGGACCGTCGCGCACCAGCCGCACGAGATCGTAGCCGAGCACGCGACTCGCGCACGCAAAGAGATCCGCTGCCACCGGCGAGCCGATCGCCAGGTCCCCGCCCATTCCCGTGGTTTGCGAGCCCTGTCCCGGGAAAATGGCGCCGACCCTCATGGGCGGCGTCCCAGCTCCGACCAGCGCCAGGCGATGGCGCCCCACGAGAGGCCTCCCCCGAAACCAACGAACAGCAGCAGATCGCCCTCGTGGAAGAGCCCGCGCTCCACGGACTCCGCCAGCAGAATGGGGATCGACGCCGCCGACGTGTTGCCGAAGCGCTCGACGTTCGAAAGCACGCGCTCGGAGGGGATATCGAGGCCTCGCGCCGCGGCGTCGATGATGCGCTGATTGGCTTGATGTGGGAGCATGAACGTAACGTCGCCGGGGGTGAGGCTGACGCGCTCGAGGGCGATCTTCGAGGCCTCGACCATGCGGTTGACCGCCGATTTGAAAATCTCGCGCCCCAGCATGTGCACGTTGTGGTCGCCTGCCGCAATCGCTTGCGCGTCGATCGGCCGGCGCGAGCCGCCCGCGGGAATGTACAGCATTTCGGGGTTCGTGCCGTCAGCGCCGAGTTCGCAGCTCAGAAAGGAGTCGACTTCGGCGCGTTCGAGAACGGCCGCGCCGGCGCCGTCGCCAAATAGTATCGCGGTCGAGCGGTCGGCCTGATCGGTAATGTAGGAGAGTTTTTCGGAACCGATCACGGCGACGCGCCGAAAGACGCCCGAACGAATAAAGCTCGCGCCCAAACACAACCCGTAGATGAATCCGCTGCACGCAATTTCAATATCGAACGCGGGCTTACCGACCGCGCCCAAGCGCGCGGCCACGATGCAAGCGGTTGCGGGAAACGGGTAGTCGGGCGTGACGGTGGCGAGGATGAAGCAGTCGATCTCGGAGGCTTCGAGTTCGGCGTGCTCGAGCGCGACGCGCGCCGCCGCGAGGGCCATATCGCTGCAGGCGATCCCGGCGGGTGCGTAACGTCGCTCCTTCATACCGGTGCGCGTGGTGATCCACTCGTCCGAGGTATCGAGCGTACGCTCGAGGTCCTGGTTGGTCACGACGAGTTCGGGGACGTAGTGCCCGGTCCCGGCGATGCGGACGCCGTGCAACGACGGGGCCTGGCTGCGGCCGTTCAATGCCGGCTAGGCGTGGCGGTGGCCGGCGTGCTCGTCCTTCGGCTCGATCACTTGCCGGCCGTCGTAATACCCGCAAAACGCGCATACGAAATGCGGGCGCTTCGCGTGATGGCACTGCGAGCAGGCGACCGTGGTAACGGGGTTGAGCTGCCAGTTGGCGGCGCGGCGGCTGCGCGTTTTCGAACGGGGCGTCTTCCACTTAAGATTGGCCATGGGTTTACCTTTCGTCGAGGGGTGGGCAGTCGCTTCGTCCGGTCGCGTGACGGGTTCCGCAAGACTGACACAGACCGGGGCAGGTGCTTTCGCACACGAGCGTCATGGGGAGGGCGGCGTCGATGAGTTGGCGTGCGAGGTCCGCGACGTCCAAACCGTCGTGGTGGAGGACGTTCGCTTCCGCCAGCGGGTCGGTCGCGTCGGCTACGGCGGGAAACCGTTCGTCGACGAGGAGGTGCAGGGGCCGGCGGACGTCCTCGAGGCAGCGGTCGCACGACCCCTCGTAGTCAACATCGATCGTTCCCTTCACGTCGAGTCCCCGGTCGACCCGGCGAATCCGGACATCGAGCCGCGCGGGGCTTGGAAACGCGTACGAACCAAAACTCGGAACGTCGACCTCGTCGTCGACCACGAGTTCGCGACCCGTGGCGAGGACGCCGCCGATATCGATGTACTGCGAGCGACCCATTTTTGACAGCATTCGAGGCCTCCAGATCGGAAGGCCCCGCCTCGTAACTCCCCTAGCATAGACGCGCTCCGAGCGCTTGTCAACGAAAGCCCTCGGCGTGAAAGGACCGGCGCCCACGGCCACGCGCGGCCGGGAAAGGACGATCATGCTCTCCCCTATCCGCTACGGCCCGCAAATCGAGGCGGCCGCCCAACGTCACGGGCTCGATCCGCGCCTCTTGGCCGCCGTTGCCGCCCAAGAAACCGGCGGACCCGGTTCGAACTCGGGCGCCAACATCGTGGGCGACGGTGGACACGGCCGCGGTCTGTTTCAGATCGACGACCGGTGGCATGCCTTTGCGAAAACGCCGGCCGCCATGGACCCGGCACAGAACGCCGACTATGCCGCCGGCATGATCTCGGGTCTCCTCTCCGAGTACGGCGATGTCCACGAGGCGCTCTCCGCCTACAACGCCGGCTCGCCGCACGCCACCGGGACGCGTACGACGTGGGGGGACGGGGCGAACCTCGGCTACGCCGATTCCGTCCTTCGCCACTATACGGAGCTGGGCGGGGCTCCGATGGGAGGCGTCGCGGTTGGAGCGGAGGCGGCGCCGGCGGGCGACGGCGCGGGCGCGGGCGCGGCGGGCGGGGCCGGGGCGATCGGGGCGCCGGGCGGAGCGGCCGCGTCGTCCGGCGGGTACGTGCCGCCGGTTACGGTGCCGCAGCCGATTCCATACCCCTCGCAGTTCCGCTCGTTCGCCGCGATGGCGCAGCAGGGCGGCCCCGGCGCGCAAGTCGACGCCGAGATGATCGGGCTGCTCGATCCCGGCGACGGCTCGAGCAGCAACTGACGACCGCCTCCCCTTCTTCATCGTTTTCAGCACAACAATAGGAGAGCCGCGATGGGCTTCAATCTTCTCAACGGCATCGCCGGCGCGGCGACCGGGTTCCTCACGACCGGCAACCCGCTCGGCGCATTGGCCGGCGGCGTCGAAGGCGGCATGCAGAACGGGCCCGCCGGCGCCGGTAACCTGGGGCCGAACAACGATCCGACGCTGCCGCTCCAACAGTACGCCGACCAGATGGCCGAGTACGACCAGTTCGCACTGAACTTGGAGAACATGCGCCACAACAGCGCGATGCAGTGGCAATCGACGATGTTCAACGAACTCGAAGACGAGAAGACCGAGCAATTGCGCGAGATGAACGTCATGCGCGACGTCGCGATGAAACAACGCGAAGCCGACAACTCGGTCCTCAAAGAGTTCATCCGGACGATCAAGGACTAAGCGGTGATCGGTGCAACCGGCGGCCCGGTTCAACCCGGCGCCGCCGACGCTCCTTCCCCGAGGGCCGGCGCGGACAAGGCGCTGGCCGACGCGGACGACGACGCCGCACCGGCCGCGCCTGCCGAGCCGAAACTCGACACGGCCGAGAGTACGTCGGACGAAGTCGCGCGGCGCGCGGAGCGGTTGCTCGTGCGCGCCCATCTGGAGACGGAAGCAAACGAACTGCAACTCGATCGCATTCGCAAGGACTTCGACATGCACGAGCAGGAGCGCGCCGAATACGTCCGCGAGTGGAACGCGATCCGCGACCTCGCGATGGAACAGATGAAACACGACGACGAGATCCTCAAGAAGTTCATCGCGCTCATCTGAGTCGCCCGGATGCGTTCTGCGACCGGTTCAGGTTGCGGGTTTTAGGCGCTCCCGAGCATCTCGCGATCGAGGCTGCGGCGGATCGAAAGGCGTAGCATCGCGACGCTCGGGACGCCCTCGCTCGTCGAACCGGTTAGGTACTGCCTGCACATGAGTCCGTAGTTCGAACGTCCGTCCGCACCAGGTTCGGCATCCTCACCGTCGATCCGCACCGAGGGCGAACCGAGGAAGCGTACTTCTTGGGCGCGCTCAGGACTCGCTACCTCGACAACGTTTACGTCCGCTCGTGCGTTTTCTGCGCGGAGCGCGTCATCCAGGCGTTCCCGCGTCAGGGCGGCGTGAGGACAGCCCTCGAACGTCAGCATCTCGACCAGCATAATGTTCCGCCGTGCTTCCCGACGTCTGCAGCGTTTTCCGGTAGCAACGTGACGATCGCCTTCGAGAGGAGTGCGCCCCGCGGCGAATAGCTCGCGCGAGCGCAGGGGCGGGCGTCGCGGTAGTGTAACTAGCGTCGGTCCCGCGAGCCGACGACGGAGGCCGGGGCCATTAGCTCAGCTGGTTAGAGCGCATGCTTGATAAGCATGAGGTCCCTGGTTCGAACCCAGGATGGCCCACCAGGATAAAAGACCAGGAAAACCCCGCAGTGACGGGGTTTTTTCATGCCTTCTCTGCAATTCGAGAATGCCTCCAAAGGTCGCCCAGGGTCGCGAAAAACCGCCCGAAGTCGGGGGTGATGGGGTCAAAAATGGGGTCAGAATTGGCGTAGGTGACCGAAGCCTTCAGAGGCCCCCCCAACCCCGCGAATCAGTTCGACGCACACTCGATGATGTCGACGTCGAGACTCATGTTGAAGCCAGCCAAGCGACGCATCTGCTCGGCATCCAAGTGCGTGTCAGGCGCTCCCTTACCGTAGAGCGTGATGTGGACCGACAATCCAATTGGGTGCACTTCGGCCAGCACCTTTAGCGTCGTTTGCCCAACGCCAAATGCCGAAAATACCTCGTCCAGGTGATCTGCTAAGGCCTTAGACGAGTCATGCGATTCAGCCGAGTTCAACCTCCACCAACTGACGTTCGCCAGGGCGCCGCTCCGCAACCGATCTCCCACCTTCGTGACGCTAGAGGGCTGCACACCGAGAACCTTAGTTGCTACATCAGGGTCAACGCCTTCGATCACGAGACAGACCCGTAGCATCCAGTC
>JBDTCF010000113.1:0-6753 GCA_039923715.1 Vulcanimicrobiaceae bacterium | reverse complement strand
CAGACTCTATGAAGCACTGCGCCTGCCAGAATCCAGATTGCGTGAACCCCGATCACTCGCGAGGTCAAGCTTGTAATGGAGAAGCCCTTTCCGTCGAGGGGGAGCCTGAGAGCGACCTGTGTCCCGGTTGCCAAACCGCCGGAGTAGCAGCCGAGTAAGAGGGCCCGTTTGTAAGTCGCTAGGTGGTTAGGATCGGTTTCGCCTTCCTTTTTCAGCGCCACCGTCGTACCGACCGGTACAACGGGGTTCAGCAACCCTAAGTCGGCGTAACCGCTCCACGCGCCGGAAGCCCAAGCATGCCTTGGATAACGAGATTAAGGACGGTGAAGCCAACGAGAGTGCCGAGAAACCACAAACTGAGGCCATCTGTCGCGCACCGTGCACCGCCGCATTAAGTCCCCAGCACAGCGCACCGCATAGCATAATGACGCCCGCCCGCTGTTCAAACAGAGGGTTGCACGACGGTGGCTTCCGTACCGAGGGCGCGATGCCAAACCTCCAGGACGGCTCCGCCAACATGTGAGCCGGCACCAGCTCTGTCGATTCCTCAGTACAGCCTTGCCGTCCCGCAAGGCAAGGTGTCGGTTCCGCTCCTCCCTCGGTCCGGCGATTCGTTGGTCGCCGCGGGTCGCCACCAGTTAGACCGCACGATAAACCGCACGGCCCCAAAACCGCACGCCGACCCCTAACGAAAAAGCCCCGAACCCTCGCGGGACGAGACGTTGCGTCTGGTGGAGGCAAGGAGACTCGAACTCCTGACCCTCACGCTGCCAGCGTGATGCTCTACCAACTGAGCTATGCCCCCGGACCGAACGGCTCTCGATTCGAAGCACGCTCCGATTGCCCTGCGCGGGCGGTTTCGCCCGGCCGAGCGTCGAATCGCGAGATCGGAGGGTGCCGGGCAGTCGCGCGTCGCGAGACGTGAGGAAAGTCCGGGCTTCACCGGGCAGGGTGCAGGATAACGTCCTGTCGGGGTAACTCGAAGGAAAGTGCCACAGAAACAAACCGTCTCGGCGCGGTTCGCCGCGTTCGAGACAAGGGTGAAATCGTGAGGTAAGAGCTCACGGAGCGTCGCGGTGACGCGCGCTCGGGTAAACCCCACCTGAAGCAAGATCGCTCGAGCGCCCGCAAGGGCTGGACGGCCCGTCCAATCGAGTTACATCGCACCGAGTCGCATGGCGACATGCGTCCCAGATAGATGGCTGCCGCCGCCGCGAGGCGGTACAGAATCCGGCTTATAGGCACGCTCCGCAAGCCCCGCGCGACCCCACCGCGCGGGGCCTCGCCGTGCAACCGTCGAGGCGCCACGCATGGTTACGGCGAAGGAACGCAACAGGCCCAGCAGGGTCGCGACAAACGACGGAAGCCGGCAAGGGGTATCGCGGTGAGCGCACATTTTACCGAACAGATGACGGTCGATCAGGCCTTCAAGACGCACGCCGGCGCGCGCCGCGTGTTTGCGAAGTTCCACCTGGGCGGCTGCTCGCACTGCGCCATCAGCGAGCACGAAACGATCGCTCAGGTCAGCGAAGGTTACGGTATTCCGCTGCCCATGCTGCTCGAGGAACTCGAAACGCTGTATTCGCGCGAAGGTGGGCTCGAAACGGGTGACCAGGTTCGGCTTCCCGACGAGATCCGCGCCAAGATCCCGCAGCTTGCCGACGTCCCCCAAACCGGGACCATCGTCAGCCACGAAGCCGGCGCTTACACCGCCGAGTTCGGCGACGTCCGCCTCCAGGGTCTCGCCGAAGATTTCCTCAAAGTCGAGACGGCCGGCGCCACGACGTAGGGCGTTCCCTCAGAGGGGTTTGCGGTCGACGAAGGATTCGTCGGTCGCGTGCCAATGGGCGATTGCCCCTTCGCCGGCCTTCCAGCACAAGAATACCGGGCGCCCGTCGCGGACGGCGGGAAAGTCGAGGAGGCCGAGATCGATGTCCTTGACAACGCAACCGTGCGCCTCGATCCGTCCGATGATGCGCACGATCTCCGCTTTAAGTTCGGTAAAACGGCGCGCCTGGTTGCGCGTCGGGCCGACGCTCGCTGCGTTGCGCCGCAGGGCCGGATCGTGGGCGAGCAGTTCGATCGCCAAGGCTTGCCGTCGGGTCCAAAGCTCGTCGACCAGCGGGCCGACCACGGGAATAAGGGCGTTGACTTTTTCGGGCGAAAACAGCTTCATGCGAACGGGCGCCTTTGGAGTGCGACGATGACGTTTCGGCGGTTCGTCATCGTGACGGGACTCTCCGGCGCGGGCAAGAGCCAGGCGATGAAATCGTTCGAGGATCTCGGCTTTCACTGCCTCGACAACTTGCCACCGCGCCTTCTCCTCTCGCTCGTGCGCCTTTGCGAAGAAGCGGGCGTCGAGCGGCTCGCGCTCGCGCTCGACGTGCGCACGCACGGTCCCTTCGGCGAGATCGACGACGCGTTGGACGAACTCGGCGCGCACCACATTCCCTACGACTTGCTCTACCTCGACGCCACCGACGAGGCACTCGTACGCCGTTACAGCGAGACGCGCCGCCGCCATCCCTTCGAAGCGGGTGGCGTTCTGGGCGAGGCAATCGCCACGGAGCGAACCGCGCTCGCCGAGGTTCGGGCGCGCGCCGGACGCATCTGGGATACCTCGGGCATGACGCACGCGATGCTCAAAGCGCGGATCGCCGCCACGTTTGCCGACGACGACGACGTCCCGCGCCTGGTAACGCACGTCGTTGCGTTTGGTTTCAAATTCGGCATCCCGCTCGACGCGGACCTTATGTTCGACGTGCGCTTTTTGCCGAATCCCAACTACGTTCCGGCCTTGCGAGAACTCACCGGCAACGACGCGGCGGTCGTAAAGTACATGGAAAGCCTGCCGGCGACCGCACCGTTCCTCGAACGACTCTACGCATTCGTCGACTTTCTGATCCCACACTACCTTGAGGAAGGTAAGTCGCGCCTGACGATCGCGATCGGCTGCACCGGCGGCCGGCACCGCTCGATCTACATAGCACGCCGCTTGGTCGAGCGCCTGCGGCGCTTCGAGCGGCTCGCGCTCGGATTTGAATCGCGCGACTTGGTGCACGCGTGAAGCACCTCGTGCGAATCGTCCGCTGGTTCTATCCCGGACTCGGGGTAAAGCGCTGGTTGATCGTCGCGCTGATCGGTGCGATCTTGCTCGTGAACGGCATCACCCGTTGGTTGACGGCCGAGGGGATGCATATGGAGATCAACGAGGCGCTCGACAACGTCGTCGATGACTTCATGTCGCCCGGCTACCTGGCTCCGATCTTCATGGCGCTCGGCGCCGTCATGGTCTTCTTCGGAATCCGGCAGTGGATGCGTTCGATCGTCAACGCGCTCACGCCCGAGCGCAAGGATCGCATCGTCGACGCGCTGATGGACATGCGTTTGCGCCGCGGTTCGAAAATCGTCGCCATCGGCGGCGGCACGGGGCTTTCGACGCTGTTGCGCGGGCTCAAGCGCCACACCAGCAACCTCACCGCGATCGTAACGGTGAGCGACGACGGCGGCTCGTCCGGGCGCCTCCAGAAAGAGCTGGGTATTCTGCCGCCAGGCGATATCCGCAATTGTTTGGTCGCGCTCGCCGACGACGAAGCGCTCGTCACCGACCTGTTCCGGTACCGCTTCAACGAGGGCGAAGGTCTGAGCGGACACTCATTCGGAAACCTGTTTCTGGCCGCCATGACCGCCGTCACCGGCGACTTCGACACCGCCATCAAAGCCTCCAGTAGCGTGCTCAAGATCAAAGGTCGCGTTCTGCCCTCGACCTTAGCGACGGCCCGCCTGCGCGCCACGTTGATCGACGGCAGCATCGTCGAAGGCGAAACGAACGTCTCGGCCTCGACCCTCCCGATACTCGAACTCTCGCTCTCGCCGCCGAATCCACCCGCCCTGCCGGAAGCCCTCGCCGCCATTCGCGAAGCTGACGCGATCGTGCTCGGCCCCGGCAGCCTGTTTACCTCGATTCTTCCGAACTTGCTGGTCGAGGGCATCGCCCACGAGATCGCACGAGCGAACTGTCCGAAGATTTACATCTGCAATGTCATGACGCAGCCTGGGGAGACGGCGGGTTTTTCCGCGTCGCACCACGTCAAGGTTCTGCTCGAACACGCTTACGCCCGCGTGTGCGATGTCGTGGTCGTCAACGAGGAGTTGCCGCACCGTCTGCTCGAGGCGTACGCCGAGGAAGGGCAGCTTCCGGTGCCGGTCGACCGGACGGCCATCGAAGAACTCGGCGTCCGGTTCGTTCCGGCGCACGTGATCAGCGAAACCGAGACCGTCCGCCACGACCCGCAACAGCTGGCCGATGTCGTCCTCAAGATCATCGACGAATCCGTCGCCGAACGTGCATCGCTGCTACGCTTTTCGAGTCAACCTAGCATCCTGGGCCTGCCCGCAAAACCGGCCGCCGTCACGACGGAGCGCGGCAAACCGGCCTGACGGCACCCCCTCGCCCGAGGCTACGGCCCCGCCGCGATGGCCAGGGGTTCGCCATACGCTCCCTGGTCGATGATCCTCGGCCGACCGCGGTCATACTTGTTGTACTCAAGAAAGGCCGCATCATTGGTTGCCATGAGCGGCACGAATAACCCGATACCACTAACACCCACGGCTCCGGACGGCGCGAGATTACCTGCGAGCGAGATCGTGCGCAGAGGATTGACCGGTCCCTGCGAAGCCGCGGCGTACGCGGACACGTCCTGCGAAGGACCGCCACCGTAAGGACCATCGAACACGTACAGCGTGGTGCCATCGATCGTTAGCGCTTCGGCGACATTTTGTCCCTGGAACGTCGAACCGAAAATCTTGCGGGCCAACTTCGGACGCTTGACGGGCGTGTCGTAGACATCTACTTCGGAAACGTTGGCGACGTACAGACTTCCTTTCGCGTCGGTGCTCATCCCGAACGCATTCGGCATCCCGATCGTGCGTAACGGCTTGTCGTACCCTTTCGACCCCGGAGCATAGACGAACGTTCCAACCGTGTTGATGGGGCGCTTCGCGTCGGCGGACCCTTCGTAGTAGTGCGAAACAAATAGATAACCCGCCCGATCGACCGTCATCGCGGTATCGTAACCGTAATAGCTTGGCGGGGGCGCCGGGAGATAGAGATAATGCGAAGGGGCGTACGCATCCTTTGCGTAGACGACGATGTTCGCGTTGTAGTCGCTCGTAATGGCGCCGTAGAGAGCGCCGTCCGGTCCGACGGCGATTGGCGGCGAGACGTTGAGGTACGCACGATCCGGCGCATAGACGGTTTTATCGTCGACAATGGGAAAGCGGAGAACCTGCCAGAGTTGCTCGGTCTGCGTCGCGATGAAAAGGTGGCCGGTAACGTGCGAGCCCGGCGGAATTGCGGTGCCACGTTGTTGTGCGCCGGCGAGCGCCCCTGATAGCGCAAAGCACGTCAGCGTGCTTGCAACGGTCTTGCTGAAACCCACAATGGCGGTACCCCGTAAGACACTGCTTTTGTGTCCAGCAGTATACCATGGGCCGGCGCGGCGTCCTAGAGGCGTTCGCCGGCTCGCACGAGACGCGCGGCGCGCGCGGCGGCGCGCTCGAGCAGACCTTCCGTCTGGGCCACGGCCTCCGCCAGCGTGGCGGGTCGCTCGGAGATCGGAACCGCGACGACCCCGAGTTCCGCAAGCGCAATACTCGCGTCGGGCTCGAGCGCGCCGCCAAACGCGATGACCAGCCCAACGCCGCGCGCGCGCGCGAGCCGGGCGACGCCGGCCACCGTCTTTCCGTGTAAGGTTTGAGCGTCGATCGCACCCTCACCGGTCAAACAAATCGCCGCGCCGTCGAGCGCCTCGTTGAGCCCCCGCAGCTCCGCGACAATCTCGACACCGGGCCGAAGCGTCGCGCGTAAGTAGGCGATCAAGCCGAAACCGACACCACCGGCGGCGCCGGCGCCCGGATCGTTACGGTGGTCCGCGCCGGTCTCGCTCGCCGTCACGTCCGCGAAATGGGCGAGCGCTTTGTCCAACGTCGCGACATCGTCTGACGAGGCCCCTTTTTGCGGGCCGAATACGACGCTCGCTCCTGAGGGACCGCACAGCGGATTGTCGACATCCGAAGCGACCTCGATGCGCGCGTCGCGCAAACCGGGATCCAACGCGTTGAGATCGACGTGCTCGAGACGCGCGAGCGCGGCCCCGCCCGGCGCGAGTTCGTCGCCGTTCGCGTCGAGGAAACGAGCGCCCAGGGCCTGCAACATACCGGCGCCACCATCGTTGGTTGCGCTTCCGCCGATGCCGACGACGAAGCGCCGCGCACCGCCGTCGAGGGCGCCGCGAATCAACTCGCCCGTGCCGTACGTCGAAGCGCCCATGGGATCGCGGCGCGCACGCGGGACGAGTTCGAGCCCCGAGGCCGCTGCCATCTCGACGATCGCGGTCGTTCCATCCAGCGCGAACGCCGCCTCGACGGGATCGCCGAGCGGCCCGCGCACGCGGCGGGTAACGCGCTGCGCACCTGCTGCGACGAACGCGTCGACGGTGCCTTCGCCGCCATCCGCCATCGGAACCG
Source organism: Vulcanimicrobiaceae bacterium (assembly GCA_039923715.1). Lineage (GTDB taxonomy): Bacteria > Vulcanimicrobiota > Vulcanimicrobiia > Vulcanimicrobiales > Vulcanimicrobiaceae > JBDTCF01. Next base: position 225 of record JBDTCF010000113.1, on the reverse strand, counting down.
CGCGCACCTCGATCTGCTCGCCGAAGCCTTCCACAAACCCACGCGACAGCGCGGCGGCGACCGCAGCGGCGTCGAGCGCGCCCTTGAACTTATCGGGTGCGACGACGAGCCGTCGCATCACGTTTACTTGTGCGAGAGCGCGAGCGTTACGGTTAGCGTTTGATTGGGCGACAGGTTTCCGCTAGCCGCAGGGCCGCCGTACGAGTTATATTGTGCGGCGGTCGC
>JBDTCF010000112.1:0-8636 GCA_039923715.1 Vulcanimicrobiaceae bacterium | reverse complement strand
CCAGCGCCGGCCGCGGCCGCGGACTGATCGATTTCAATGAAAACGGTGTTGCCGGCGCCGACGAGCGCCTGCGAGAGGCGTGAGACCGTCTCCGGATACGAGTAGCGGCTGGGTTTGATCATAAGCCGCCCGTTCTACGCGCCGATGGGTTCTGTCCTCACGACGCGGCGCGACGACCCGCTTTAGCGGAAATCAAATGGTTCGCTCGAACCCCGCGCGGCTACGCGCCCCTGGTCGCGGCGCAGATGTACTATTCGCTGCTGGGCCCGGATCTCGAAATTGGGTACCGCGAATTCGCGAAGAGCGCCGGCGTTGGGACCGTCGTCTGGTCGCCGCTCGCCAGCGGCTTCCTTACTGGCCGCTACAAGCGCAACGATCCGAGCGGTGGTGGAGGTCGGATCGCGGACTTCGACTTCATTCCTATGGATAAAGACCGCGCCTACGACGCCGTCGAGACGTTGCGCGTGTTGGCAGGCGCGCCAAAGGTTGGACGATCGCGCAGATCGCTCGCATGGCTGCTTACGCGCGACGTGGATGTCGTGCTGCTGGGCTCATCGAAACCCGAGCAACTGGTTTCGAATCTCGGCGCCCTCGAGGTGGTCCTCAGCGCCGACGAACTGAGCGTGCTCGACGCGATTGCACCGCCCGCCCTACCCTACCCGGAATGGTTCGTCGCAAAGATCGGGCCCGATCCGCGCGTCGCGGCCGCGCTGTCGGTTCGAGGTTCCAATAGGACGCCGCGTTCGCTGGTCGGGTTCAGAGTCGCTTCAGACTTGGTGGCTAGGCTTGGGGCTGTACGACGTTTTTTAGACGAACTCTATAGGAGTGACGACGACGATGCATGTCCGGTTGAGCCTCCTGGCGGCGTCGGCGCCACTTTTCCTGGCCCTCGCCTCGGCGCCGGCCGGCGCCCTGCGCCGTCCCCACTTCGTCGGCCTCGGGAAGACCCTGACGACCGCCGACGGCGGCCAGATCTTCGGGTTCGACATCGACCAGCATGGCAGCGACGGCGTTCTCGCCAGTTCCCAAACGGTCTCACCCTCGGGCGATCAACTCGTCTCGATGGAGACTTTCAACCAAAACACCGGGGCCATCACGAAGTCCTTTGCCATCTATCGCGGCAAGCGCAACTCGTATTCGGTCGACGGCATCTTTGCCGGCGACGTCGGGCTGGTCACACACTACGTCACCCCCAAAAACAGCATCTACGCGATCCGCCATTACGAGGTGATGAATCCGGTGACGGCTCGGAGGTTCACGGGTAAGTGGACGCCGCCGATCGACGATATCGACGTTCTACTACATGCCGAGAACCAAGCGACCACCACGAGCGTTTTGTTCGCGATCGAACTGAAGAACCAAGACGTTCCCGATCTGATCGTCTCCGACATCGCCGCCAATACGTTCGGCAACGTGATCCATCTCGACCCGAACCTATTTGGGGGTGCTAACGGCCCGCAACTCGGGCAGTATACCGCGGCCAATGACGCGGTGATCGCACTCTCACCGGATGCCGGCCGCGTTGGCGGTTCCGCGCCGATCAACGTCGTCATCGATCTCGCTACCGGCAAACAGAAGCAGTTCACGGGCTTCAACGGGGGCCCGTTCGGCGCCGGTTTCGTGAACGGTTTGGCCGTCGATCCGAACACCGGGATCGCGGCCACGACGACCGAACTAAACGCCCAAGTCGAGTTCTACAACATCGCAAATCAGACCGATGTCAATGCGGTGCAGCTTCCTTGCGCCGGCCCGAGCAGCCAGGGTAACAGCGGGGCCGGCATTGCCGTCGATCCGGTCAATAAGCTCTTTCTGGTCACAGACCCCTTTTTCTGTAGCGGAAGTCAGGGGAGCGCGCTCGTCGTGTACGATGAAAGCGGTAATCTCGTCGAGACGATCTCCGGCTTCGGATTCGCCATCGCCGAGCCGCCACCGGTCATCAACCCCGCCAGACGGATGGGCTGGGCGTTCGGCCCGGCCTTCACGCAGTTGCGGCAGTTCTTCTACTGAGCGCGGCGTAGGGTGCGGCGCGCCGGGTGCGAATTGCGAGCACCTGGTCGCGCGGAGCTTGGCGGTACGCGCCTTGGAGGTTTTTGTGCTGCGGTCCGTTCTGGGTGCCATCGCTTTTGTCGCTCTCCTTGCGTGGACGCCGGCCAACGCCGCGCCTGCGGCAAGCGGAGACTCGGGCGGCGGCGGCCCCGCGCCGTACGTCACGTTCGTCAAAGGCGCCGAGGCCCAGCGCGGGCTGCTGACGATCTGGCACAAGGACGGGAAGGTCTATCTCGAACTCGCTGCCGCGCAACTCGACCACGATTTCATTCAGACGATCGTGCCATCGAGCGGCGTCGGCGGCCAGGGCGTGGTGTGGGGGAATACCGACCATCTGCCGACCGAACTCGTTCGCTTCGAGCGTGCCGGCGACGCCGTGGCGATACTCTGGCCCAACCCGTACTTCGTTGCCGGCCCAGGAAGCGCCGCCACCCGCGCGATCGATCAGTCATTCGCGCGCTCGATCGTCGGACTGGCACCGGTCGTCGCGACCAATGCGTCAACGGGCGCGGTAATCGTCGACGCGTCGCCGTTTCTCGACGATCAACTCAACCTCAAAGCCGTCTTACAGCAGAACCTGCAAGCTCAACCGCATACCACACCGTACACGCTCGACCGCGAGCACTCGTACTTCGGGCCCACCAAGGCGTTCCCGGAAAATGTCGTGCTCGAAGCCGATCAGGCCTGGACCTCCGAGGACCAGCGCATCGCCGACGCGCTCCCCGACCCCAGACACCTCCAGATGAAGGTCACCTACAACATCGCCGATCCGCCGCATGACGGCGACTACATGCCGCGGCTAGCCGACGACCGAATGGGGATTTACGACGACATCTACCTGCAGTTCTCTAACGATCGGGTGCTCGACCGGAGCCTGCGCTATATCGTACGCTGGAACATGCAGCCCTCCGACCCCACCAAACCGCTTTCCCCGGCTAAACACCAACTCGTCTTCTACATGAGCAACACGATTCCGGAACAGCACCGGCCCGCAATTCGCGCGGCGGTTCTCGCCTGGAACGCCGCATTCGAGAAGATCGGCATCAGCAACGCGATCGCGGTTCGCGATCAACCCGACGACCCGAACTGGGACCCCGACGACATCCGCTACAACGTCCTTCGTTGGGTGACCGAGTACCAGGCGAGTTTCGGGGCCGATTCGCAGACGCTCTACGATCCGCGCACCGGCCAGGAGTTTCGTACCGGCATCTTGATTTCGGCCGACGTTCCGAGCGGGGCCCAGCGCGAATGGACGTACGTGATCGATCCCGTTCGCTACGGACGCGACACGGACCCAATGCCGCAAAAGTTTCTCGACGATACCTGGATGTCGACGATCTTGCATGAAACCGGCCACAATCTCGGCATGCAGCACAACTTCATCGGTTCGATGGCGTATACCGCCAAAGAACTCCAGGACAAGGCGTTCACCTCGCGCTACGGCATCGCGTCGACCGTGATGGAGTACGCGCCCACCAACCTGTGGCCGCGCAACTACGCGCAGGGCGACTACGCCCAAACCGTTCTCGGTCCGTACGACTACCATCTGATCCGCTGGGCTTACGCGCGCGTTCCCGGCGCACGGACCCCGCAGCAAGAACTTCCCACGCTGAACGCCCTGGCTTCGGGTTGGTCCGATCCGAAGTATCGGTATGCCTCCGATGAAGACGTGTCGTGGGGTGACGGTCACGCCGCCGATCCGCGCTCGGAGCAAGGTGATCTGACGAACGATCCGCTGGGCTGGTGCGCCGTTCAGCAAAAGATGACCGTCGGGCTGATGGCGACCCTAAACCGTCGTCTGCCGCATCAAAACGACGCGTACGAAGGGGAACGCGATGCGTTCCGCACGCTGCTCGGGCGCTACGACGCCTGCGCGCAGCTTCCCACTCATTTCATCGGCGGGCAGTACCTATCGCGCGCGCACCGAGGCGATCCACATGCCGAGCCGCCGATCGTGCCGGTCCCGCGCGCCGAGCAGCGTCGAGCGTTCGAACTGCTCGACCGCTACCTATTCGCAGCAAACCCGCTGCCGGTCTCGCCCGCGCTTCTCAGTCATCTCACCTACAGCGAATGGGCCGGCTACGGATACGTCGGGTTTCCCGGGTACGGCAATCTTCCCGAGTGGGCGTACGCGCCACCACCGCGTCACGATCTAAACCTCGTCGAACGTATCGGCCAACAGCAGGATCGGGCGCTCGCCCAGATGTTTCAACCGCTCGTCCTGCAACGTTTGGTTGCGGGACCTACCGAAACAACCGATCCACATGCGATGACGCTCGCCGATTTGTTCGACTGGATGAACGCGAGCGTCTTTCGAGAATTGCACAACCGGCCGGCGCGAACGATCCCGCTGCTGCGTCGCAACCTGCAAGACGCTTACGCGCGAACGCTGATCGGCCTTGCCCTCTCACCGCCCGAGGGTACGCCCGACGACGCAACTGCCCTCGCGCACGCGGACTTGCTCGCACTGCGCGGTTCGCTCGAGTCCTCGCTCCGTGCGCGAGCGCCCGATCGCGTCACCACGGCGCACGTCGACGACCTGCTCGCGAAGGTGCGCGCCGCGTTGAGCGCGCCGTACCAGCGCCCCCCTGAGGGGCACGCCTAACGCGGTCGGCGCGAGCATGGCTGCGAGCATCGGGATCGTCGGCGGCGGTGCGCTCGGGACGCTCTTCGCTCACGCCTTGGCGGGCGTCGCGGACGTGATGCTGCTCGTTCGCGGTCCTGCGGCGGCGACAGAGATCGAGCGCGAAGGAATTCGCGTGGCCGGCTTCGAGAAGCGCCGCGTCTCGGTCGCGCTCGAACCGACCGCGCTCGCAAGGGTTGGCGTCCTCATCCTCGCGGTCAAAACGTACGACACGGTTGCGGCGCTGCGCCCGTTGCGCGGCGTGCTGTCGCCCGGCGTACCGATCGTCAGCGTTCAGAACGGTCTCGACGGCGAACTCCGCATCGCAGCGGCCCTCGGCGACGAGCAGACGGTCGTCCTTGCGCCGACCAGTGAAGCCGCAACGCCCCTCGGGTCCGGTTCGATCGCGCGCGTCGGCATCGGTTTGACGCGGCTTGGCCAAGCCACGCTGCACGCACCGGCTGCGCTCGCCGATCTCGCCGCGCTGCTGCACTCGGCGGGGTTGGGGGTGGAAATCGCGAACCCGATCGAGCCGCACGTCTGGGCGAAAGTTATCGCCAACGCCGCGATCAATCCGGTCGGTGCGCTGTTCGACTTGGACAACGCGAGCGTTGCCCAGGACGCGCGCGCACGCGCCCTTGCGGCCGAACTCGCGGGCGAGGCGGCGGCCGTGGCGCGTGCGAGCAGGGTCAGGTTGCCGTTCGACGATCCGCTCGAGCACGCGTTTGCGGTCGCGCGCGCGACCGGTGCCAACCGGTCGTCGATGTGGCACGATCTACGCGCCGGGCGTCCGACCGAAATCGACGCGCTGAACGGCGCGATCGCGACCCGTGGGGCGAGGCTCGGGATTCCAACCCCCGCCAACCTTCGGATCGCGGACGAAGTGAAACGACGCTCGGCGGCGTATGGGAGCGAGCATGCCTGACCGACGCGTCAGCGCCGCTGCGCTCGTCAAGCGCAAAGGCGTGCCGTTCCCCGTCGTGACCGCGTACGATGCGCCGTTCGCGCGCTTTGCTGAGAATGCGGGCATCGACGTGCTCCTCGTCGGCGACACCCTCGGCATGGTCGTGCTTGGCTACGACGCCACCGCCCCCGTCGAGTTGCGCGACATGGAGCGGCATGGCGCCGCCGTCGTGCGCGGTTCGCAGCATGCGCACGTCATCGTCGACTTGCCGTTCGGCGCGTACGAAGCGTCCGACGTACGCGCGGTCGAATCGGCGGTCCGGCTCGTAAAGCGCACGGGCGGCTCCAGCGTCAAACTCGAGGGCGGCGTCCGCTCCGCTGCGCGCATCGCCGCGATCGTGAACGCCGGGATTCCCGTGGTAGGTCACGTGGGCGTGCTACCGCAGACCGCGGCGCTCGGCGAAGGCTTTCGACGTCGAACCGCGCGCGACGCAATCCTGGCGGATGCGCGGGCGGTCGCGGAGGCCGGCGCGTTTGCGGTCGTCCTCGAAATGGTTTCGGCCGAACTCGCCCGCGAAGTCACCGCAGCGCTGGCGGTTCCGACGATCGGCATCGGCAGCGGCCCGGACTGCGATGCGCAGGTGCTGGTCTTGCACGACGTGCTGGGAATGTATCCTGACCCACCGCCCTTCGTGCGGCGGTTCGCGGACCTCGAGAGCGTCGCGGTCGGCGGTCTACGGGCGTACGGCGTGGCCGTTCGCGAACGCACGTATCCGCCGCGCACGCTGCAGTGAGGGCGCGAGTCGAAAAACGGCGCATGAGCCGACAGATCGTCGCCATAGGGGGCGCCGTCCTCGTTCCCGATAGTGGAAACCGCCGACTCGAGCGCTACATCTTGGCGGCCAGCGGAAAGCGCCACCCGCGCGTTCTGTTCGTACCGACCGCGAGCGGGGACGAGTCCGGGTATGTGGCCCGGTTCTACGAGTCGTACGCGGCGCTCGATTGCACGCCCTCGCACCTTCCGTTCTTCCGGCGCACGCCGCCCGCGCTCGGTGAATTCGTCTTAGCGCATGACGTCGTGCATGTCGGCGGCGGAAACACGCGCAGCATGCTCGCGGTCTGGCGCGATTGGGGCTTTGACGATATTTTGCGCGACGCGCTGGGCAGCGGCGTGCTGTTGTGTGGTTCGAGCGCAGGCTCGATCTGCTGGTTCGAAGAGGGTGTCACCGATTCGGTGGCGGGCAACCTGGAGCGCATGCCGGGGCTCGGTTTCCTCGGCGGCAGCAACTGTCCGCACTACGACGGCGAAAAAGAGCGCCGCCCGGCGTATCAACGCATGGTCGCGGCCGGCGAAATCGGGCCGGGAGTCGCCGCCGACGACGGCGTCGGCCTGCACTATGTGGATGACCGGCTCCACGCGATCGTGACGTCACGACCGCCCGCGCGCGCGTACCGCGTGGTGCGCGACGCGAACGGAGAAGCCCGCGAGACGCCACTCGACGCCCGAGCGCTTCCCGAAGAGTCGAAAGACCTCAGCCGAGTTTGCGAATGAAATTCGGCGTCGAGGTTGGCGCCTTGCTACCGCCTTCGGGCTCGACGCTAACGGCCACCGCCGCGATGCGCGCCGTCGAGACCGGCAGAGCGACGATTGCCGAACCGGCGCGATCGGGCGTGAAGGTGACGCTCGGTGCGACCGCCTTGGCCCCTTGCGCTAACGTCCAGGCCTGATAGACCTTGCCCTTCGGAAGTTTCGGGAGTTGTCGCATCGCGATGTAGATTCGGTCACCGCGCTGCACGATCTCACCGCCCTGGACGGAGAAGTGCTTACCATCGGGAGCATACAGGTCCGCAAGTTCGCCGCGCTGCGCTGCGGCGACCCTCGTTTCCGCATCGATGCGGGTCTGGAGTTGCGCTGCGCGATCGTGCGACGACTTCACGTCCGCGTGCAGCGTCGCGTTCTGTAACATCGTCGCGAGCGCAAATGCGAGCGCTGCTGCAGCGGCAGCCCAGGCCGGCCAGACGAGCAACGGACGGGCGCGGGGAATCCGCGCGGGCGCCTGAGCGCGCACGGCATCCATCACGCGGGCTTTGAGCGGGACGCAGATCGCGGCGTCGACTCCGGAACTCTCGGCCGAATACCCGACCAGGTCGGCGGCCATGCGCAGCGAGCGGTACTCGGCGAGCAGGCGCTCGTCGAGCGCGATCCGCAGGCGCAGCGAGCGGGCTTCGTCGGCAGGTAGAATGCCGAGCGCGAGGGCGGCGACCGAATCGAGCAGTTCGTCGTCCGGAGGCATCATCGTGGCACTTCGGTTTCGAGAGTGGAGCGTAGGGCGCGTAGCCCGGTTCGGATGCGCGTCTTGATCGTTCCCAGCGGGGTCGCCGTTCGGCGCGCGATTTCTTCGTGGGTGATGCCACCGAAAAACCCGAGCTCGATTGGTTCGCGTTGCTCGGCCGGCAACGCAGACATCGCCGCGCGAACGCGCGCGCCGTCGATTCGCGCGAAGACGATTTCGTCGATCGTGCCTTCGAGCGCGATATCGTTCGGCATTTCACCTTCGAGGTGCGATGCTCGGCCGCGCAACACGTCGAGCGCTCGATTGCGGGCCACGCGCGCTAGCCACGCGCCGAAATTACCGATGGTAAAGGACTCGGGGGAACTCCATACCTTCATAAAAACAGACTGCGTCAAGTCCTGGGCAGCCGAGACTTCACCGAGCATGCGCAGGGCGATCCCGTAAACGAGTCGGTTATAGCCATCGTAGATGGCTTCGAAAGCCGCGACGTCGCGGTCGCGGACTCGAGCCATGAGTCGTCCGGGATCGTCCACCGTCGCTCGCTTCGCTTCATGGTTGTCATGCCCTCGCCAAATGAAACGCCCTGGCTCGCCTGGCGGATTCCCGCCGTCCAGCGGAACCCGGCCGGCGCGCCTGCAACCTGTCTGGGCCGGGCGAGTATCGTGGGGGCAATGAGCGACCTGGACTTTCTGCGCGCCCAAGTTCCCGATTTTGAAGGGTACGCCGACGAAGAGGCGAGACACCACACCGACCAGCGGGTCCGTGCGACC
>JBDTCF010000111.1:0-12299 GCA_039923715.1 Vulcanimicrobiaceae bacterium | reverse complement strand
GCTACGAAGGTTCGGTCGAAGTCCAGCGCGTGAAGGCGTCCAAGTCCGGCGAAGGCTTCGACGCGATGTCGGGCGACCTCGTCGACATGGTCAAGTCGGGCATCGTCGAGCCGTTCAAGGTGACGCGCTCGGCGCTCCAAAACGCGGCCTCGATCGGCGCGTTGATCCTGACCACCGAAACCCTCATCGCTGACAAGCCGGAGCCGAAGAAAGACAACGGCGGCGGCGGCGGCGGCGGAATGGGCGGCATGGGCGGCGGCTACGACATGATGTAGTTCGCACCAGCGAACGCATCGCGTCCGGCACATGCCCGGTCGTGCGAGAAGGCGCTCCCATCCGGGGGGGCGCCTTCTTCGTGTCCGCGCTGGCGCAAAACCTGAAACCACGAAGTGGTCTAAAATCGACCAAATCGTGGTTTATCCCGTCGCGTTCCGTCGTCGGCCTGGTTGGCGACGTCGCCGCGATGGGTCGTCTCCTGGCGGTACTCTTACCGCGCTCGCATCTGAGCGGGACTGCCCAAGACAACCGCTCGCGCGGTACATCACGCTCCTTGGGTTTTCTCATAGCGCGTGCCTGCATCGAGTTTCGACTCGGACGCCGGCTCACGAAGCTCCCAAAACCAAACGTGCCCACCCTCGCGAACTGGCGGATTATCGGCCGTGGAAGAACGTAACTGACCCGCCGCCGAAGGTCGGAGCCGAAGAAACATCGGCGACCGCGTGGGGACCTGTGGTATACTGGCGCCGTGCAGAGCTACGAGGTGCGTTGTGCAACCCGGCGCGCCCACCTCGAGGCGGCAGTTGCCGAGTTTGTTGCGCTCTGCGCCGAACGCTCCGACATCTGCGAAGCGTTCGTATTCGGTTCGTTCGCTCGTGACGAGGTCGGACCGCACAGCGATCTCGACGTCCTCGTGATTCGCCAGACCGACGCACCGCGTCTTTCACGCGGCGACGATCTACTCGTCGCTCGAAAGAGCGCGATTCCCATCGATCTGATCGTTTTGCGGCCCGATGAATACGCGAAACGCCTTGAGTTGACGGGTTTCGGGAAAACCATTCTCGCAGAGGCGCGCAAAATCTATGCAACCTGATCGCCACCGGACCGCCGGCCTTTGGCTGAACGGCGCGGCGCAGGACATTGCTATCGCGCGGGCTGGAATGGCTCTGTGGCCGAGCGCGGCGTGCTTCCACGCGCAGCAGGCTGCGGAAAAGGCGCTTAGTGCCGCGCTCGTGGTTCGCTGCGGGGATGTCGTACGAACCCACGCGCTGACGGTACTCGAAGCGGAACTTCGCGAGGCCGGCGTCGACGCCGACGAGCGCACGCTGGGAGCCCTTCGAACGCTGGACAAGTACTACGCACCGACCCGCTACCCCGATGCACTTGGCGACGTCGATCCCACGACGGCGTTCACCGAAAGCGAGGCGATCGATGCGATCGAGCGCGCCGAATGCGTCATCGCATTCGCAAAGGGACTCGTCGACGAAGACCGGTAGGCGAACGCGGCAACGCAAGGCGCTCAACGAAAGGAAGGCTTTTCGCATGCATCCACTTCGAACGTTCGGCCCGGTGCTCGGCGCCGGCGTCGCGCTCGCGCTCCTCGCCGCCTGTTCCGGCGGCTCGCAACTCGCGCCGGGTTCGGCGCTTCCGGGTGGCAACGGCCCGCTCTCGCAGGCACGTGCCGTGCCGGCGGCACGCCCGGGCCCCGGCTGGCTATCGGCGGAAGCGGCCGCCGGGACGGCGCTCCTGTACGTCGCCGATCAGTTCAACCAGCGTGTCGCCATCTACTCGCAGTTCGGTAAGAACCCGGCGCCGATCGGGCAGATCACCGATGCGATCGGCGGTCCCGACGGCCTGTTCGTCGATAAGAAAGGGACGCTCTACGTCTGCAACTTCGGCACGGCGACCGTGACCGAATACCCCAAGGGTCAGACGACGCATAGCAAAACGTTGACCGGAGCGGGCTCGCCGAAGTACGTCGTGGTTGGAGTCGACGGGACGGTCTACGTCTCGAACTTTAACGCGAGTGCGAACGGACAGGTGCTCGAATACGCAAATGGGAGCACCACGCCGACGACGACGATTCCCTTTCAGACGTACCCCGCGGGTCTCGCACTCGATAAGCTCAACCGGCTCTACGTCGCGTACAACGCGCCCACCGTCAACGACATCGAAGTCCTTCGGTTCTTACCGGGTAAAACCACGGGCAAGAATCTCGGCATTCACATAACCGGCGGCAGTGCGGGCGGCGCGACGATCGACTCGTCGGGCAACCTCCTGATAGACAACCAGGGGCTCCCTGGCGTCGAGGTGTTTCCGCCGGGCGCAACGCAGCCCTCGCAACTGATCACCGGTTTTAACCTCGCGTACCAGATCGCCCTCAATCATCGCAACAACCATCTCTACATTAGCGATCCCTTTGCGCCCTCGGTCAACGAAGTCACGTACCCGGGCGCCAAGCCGATCAACACGATCACCAACTCGCTCAGCGCCGCGTTCGGCGTCGCGACCAGCCCCGACGGACCGTACTAACCCGTCTTCAACGGTTGCCGACGAGAAGGGGCGCACCCAGCGTGCGTCCTTTTTCAAATACGATCGTCGCTACGACCCGAAATTGCTCCACGAGTCGAGGACCGCGGCGACGCTCCAGGCTTGCGCGAAGCAGCCGTCGAGCGCGAACGGTGGTTCGGCGTTGGCGATCTCGGCGACCGTTCCCAAACCATAGGCGGTGAGTTGTCGCGCGACGGAGTCGACGAAGCTCGCGACGGTCGCTTCGGCGTAGCCCACATTGCGCGCCGCTGCGGCAAATGGGCCGATCAACCACGGCCAGACCGTCCCTTGGTGATACGCGCCGTCGCGTTCGTAGACCGAACCGCGATAGCGCGGCCGATAGTCGGGTGCGCCGGCGGCGAGCGTCCGCAGGCCGGCCGGCGTCAGCAGTTCGCCCGCGCAGGCCGCGACGATCGCGCGTTCCTGTTCCGGCGCTAGTGGGCGGTGCTCGAGCGCGACGGCGAAGAGTTGATTTGGCCGCAGCGATAGATCCGCTCCGTGCGGGCCGTCGAGGACGTCGAAGCAAAACCGCTCCGAAGGGTCCCAGTAGCGCGCGAAGCCGGTCTTCGCTTTGGCCGCGAGCTTTACGTAGGGCGACGCACTGGTTCCCAAGAGTCCGGCCAGCTGCGCGAGCGCGACCAGGCCGTGATACCAAAGCGCATTGATTTCGATCGGCTTCCCGATGCGCGGCGTCACGACCGTCTCGCCGACGCGCGCGTCCATCCAGGTAAGGGCGACATCCGGCGCGCCGGCGTGCACGAGACCGTCCGCCGGATCGACCCCGATTCCGAAGCGCGTTCCCTCGTTGTAGGCGCGGACGATCGCCGCGAGCGTCGGGAAAAGCTCCCCGACGAGCGCCCGGTCGCCGGTCGCACGATGGTAGCGATACACGGCGTCGATGAACAGCAGCGCGCCGTCGACGGTGTTGTACGAGACCTCTCCTCCGTCGTCGGGAAACGCGTTGGGCAGCATCCCGCCATCGACGAATTGAGCGAAGGCTCGGAGCACGCCGGCCGCGAGTTGCGGGCGGCCGGTTCGCAACAGCAGACCCGGCAGCGAGAGCATCGTGTCGCGACCCCAATCCGCGAACCATGGGTAGCCCGCGATCACCGTCGGAACGCGCGTTTCGGCCTTGACGCGCTCGACGACGAACTGGTCGGCGGCCAGCACCAGTTGCCGAACCGAGGCGCTCGCGCTCCGGTTGGCCGGGCCGGTTGCGCGCTCCCAGTCGGCGACGAGTTGCGCGTCGCGACGCTTGCGGCGTTCGAGCGCCTCCGCGACGTTGAGCGAACGGCGTTCGCCGTTCGTGAGGAGAAAGGCGAGCGTGTCGCTCGTCCCAAGATCGGTGGTGAAATTCCCCGCGTGCAGGTGGTCGGTGATGTCGTCGAGGCCGCGTTCGCTTTCGCATTCGAGCCGCAACCCGTGATACCAATCGTGCGTGTCGCGGACGATCGGTGCATTCGACAGGACGAAAAACGGCTCGGCCTCGGGGGTCGGCGTCACGCGCAGGCCTTCGGGAATCCGATCGATGTCCATGCGCCAGGAGTCGGCTTTGGTCAGCGCGTGGTGGCTGCGGAAATCGACGAATGCTTTCACGCGCATTTCGACGTTCCGGCTCGCTCGCACGACCGAGTAGCTGACGTAGGTTGCGTTCTCGCCATGCTCCATCCAGACGCGCTTCTCGATCTGCGCGTCGCCGATCGCGTACGTCCAGACCGGGATCGAACCGTCGAGGCGAAAGCGCTCGAGATAACGGAACCCTTCGGGGGCGAGCGTGCCGTCGGCCCAGCGGTTCGCCCCCAACTCGTAGACGCGTTCGGCGTAGGTGACCGTCTCGTCGAATTTCGTGACGAGCACCCTGCGGCCGGTCGGCGGATGGGTCGCGGCTATCAGCAGGCCGTGGTAGCGTCGCGTCGGGAGGCCGGCGACCGTTCCGCACGCGTAGCCGCCCAGGCCATTGGTTACGAGCCATTCGCGGCGCTGTGCGGAAACGAGATCACCGCAAACGTCTCGGGCCAAGTCCACGCCGCTCACGTCGTTGCCGTATCGGGTACGAACGCCGACTCCGAATCCGGCTCTGCGAGCGGGTTCTTTCCTTGGCCGCAATATTCGCCGCACTGCTGCAAGAGCTTGGCCACGATCCCCGTCCAGCCGGTCTGGTGCGAGGCGCCAAGACCCGCGCCATTGTCGCCGTGGAAGTATTCGAAGAACAGGAGGTGATCGCGCCAGTGCGGATCGTGCTGGAAGATGTCGGTCCCGCCGTAGACCGGTCGCATTCCCTGCCGGTCGCGATCGAAGATGTCGATGAGCCGATGCGAGAGTTCGGTTGATATCTCCCATAGCGTGAGCAAATTTCCCGACCCGGTGGGAAACTCCACCAAAAAATCGTCGCCGAGGTAGTAGTGGAAGTGCTGCAGCGCCTCGATGAGCAAATAGTTAAGGGGGAACCAGACGGGGCCGCGCCAGTTCGAGTTCCCGCCGAACACGCCGCTGCGCGATTCGGCCGGTTCGTAGGCGATGCGATACTCCGTCTCGCCGACTCGCAGCTCGTAGGGTTCGCGCTCGTAAACCTTCGAGAGCGAACGGATCCCGTGAGGGCTGAGAAACTCGTTCTCGTCGAGCATGCGGTGCAGGATGCGGCGCAGCTTTTCCGGCCAGATGATCGAGAGCATGCGCCGGCCGTCGACGCCGGGCGTCCGGATCGCGGCCACGTTGGCGCGCAGCTCGGGCCGGTTATCGATGAACCACTCGATGCGCCGTCGGAAGTCCGGTAGACTGGCGAGCGAGCTTGGCTCGAGCGTCGCAACGGCCAGCAGCGGGATCAAACCGACCGCCGAACGGACCCGCAGTGGAAAGTGGTCGCCATTAGGAAGGCGCAGAACGTCGTAGTAAAATCCGTCTTCTTCGTCCCACAGCCCGAAGGCGTTGGGTCCGATCGAATTCATGGCGTCGGCGATATACAGGAAGTGCTCGAAGAACTTTGAGGCGATGTCTTCGTAGGAGTCGTTATACTTCGCGAGTTCGACCGCAATTGTCAGGAGGTCCAGGGAGTAGACGCCCATCCAACTCGTGGCGTCGGATTGATCGAGGGTTCCTCCTTCGGGAAGTTGCGCGTTGCGATCGAACACGCCGATATTGTCCAGACCGAGAAATCCTCCTTGGAAGACGTTGTTTCCGTCGACATCTCTGCGGTTTACCCACCAGGTGAAATTCATCAGTAATTTTTGGAAGACGCGTTCGAGGAAGACCGGGTCGCGCCGCCCCGTCATCTTCTCTTCGATCTGATAAATGCGCAGTGCGGCCCACGCCTGCACCGGCGGATTGACGTCACCAAACGCCCACTCGTAAGCCGGAATCTGGCCGTTTGGGTGCATGTGCCACTCGCGCGTCAACAACAGCAGCTGCTTCTTCGCGAACTCGGGATCGATCAAAGCGAAGGTGACGACGTGAAAGGCGAGGTCCCAAGCGGCGAACCACGGATATTCCCAGTTGTCTGGCATCGAAAAAACGTCTTCACTGAACAGGTGACGCCAGGCTGAATTGCGTCCCTCCAGCCGTTCGGGCGGAGGCGGCGGCTGAAGCGGGTCGCCACGCAACCAGTCGCGGACGACGTAGAAATAGTACTGCTTGCTCCACAGCATGCCGGCGAACGCGCGCCGCTGCAGGCGGCGGCGTTCGTCGGTAAGGGCATACGGATTGACCCCCGCATAAAACTCGTCGGCCTCGCGCGCCCGGCTTTCGAGCGTTGCCGCGAACGCCGGGCCGAACGGAACTGCCTCGTCGAGCAGGTCGGTCAGCCGAAGCCGAATGGTCGCACTCCCTCCCGGCGGCAGCTCGAGAATGTAGCGCGCCGCCGCTTTGGTGCCGAACGCGGCTGGATTGACCGCATCGTGGCGGCCCTTGACGACGTACGCGTCGATTCCGTCCTTGACGAACTGCGCGCGATTCGGCTGACCGAACAGTCGCTCGAGGTTGGTTTCGTTTTCCGTGAAGAGCAACTCGCAGTCGCCCTCGCAATATAGCCGACGTCGCCCGAGATCGGGGTGGTCTGCGAGGATGCTCTTCGTGCCTCTCGCCGCAAGTGAGGGCCGCGGATTTCCCGCCGCCCACGACCACGTGTTCCGGAACCAGAGTGTCGGGAGAACGTGCAGCCGTCGGCTGGTGGTTCCGCGGTTGATCGCTTCGATCTCGATCGCGAGGTCTTCCGGAGCGGTCTTGGCGTACGTCACGTACACGTCGGCGTACTCGTTGTCCGCGAAGATTCCGGTATCGAGCAGTTCGTACTCCGGATCGTTCTTGGTACGCCGGGCGTTTTCGGCGACGAGTTCCTCGTACGGAAAGGCGCCCCACGGGTACTTGTAGAGCGCTTTCATGTAGCTGTGCGTCGGCGTACCGTCGAGGTAGAAGTAGTACTCCTTAACGTCTTCGCCGTGGTTCCCTTGCGGGCCGGTCAATCCGAAAAACCGCTCCTTGAGAATCGGGTCGCGTTCGTTCCACAGCGCCAGCGCGAAACACAAACGTTGGTGGGTGTCGGAGAAACCAAAAATTCCATCCTCGCCCCAACGGTACGCCCGCGAGCGCGCGTGATCGTGCGGCAGGTATTCCCACGCCTCGCCGGTCGCGCTGTAGTCCTCGCGGACCGTGCCCCATTGGCGCTCGCTGACGTACGGACCCCAGCGCTGCCAGTAGGCCATGCGCAGCCGTTGTTCTTCAAGCCGCGCGTACTCGGCCGACCCCCGCTCCATCCCAAGCGCCTTCGCTTCAGACGGCTCGAATGTCTCTCGAGCGGACGCTTGGCGGCGCTGAGCGGGATTTTGAGCGGTTCGAGCCCGTAGTCTACGGCATGAGCTCTGCCGTTGCCATCCTCTCGTTCGAAGGGCCGGACCGCTACTCGTTGGTCGGCGGGTTGGGCACGCGCGTCACGGAACTCGCCGGCGCGTTAGCCGAGGCGGGCCACTCGACCGACCTCTTCTTTGTCGGCGACCCGACGCTCTCGTCGCTCGAAGAGCGCGGCCCCAACCTGCGATACCGTCGTTGGTGTCAATGGATCTCGGCCCATCATCCGGCTAACGTGTACGACGGTGAAGCGGGTAAAGTCAACGACCTGACCGCGAGCCTCCCGCCGTTTCTTCTCGCTACGCTGGTCGCACCCGCAGCGCAGCGGGGCGAGCGCGTTCTCGTGCTGGCCGAGGAGTGGCAAACCGCAGCCGCGACGATCGCGCTCGATCGCTTGCTGCGCACGCGTGGGTTGCGCTGGGCCGCGACGATCTTGTGGAATGCGAACAATACCTACGGATTCGATGACCTAGACTGGCCCGCGCTCCGCGCGGCCGCGACGATTACAACCGTCAGCAAGTACATGAAATTCGAACTGGCATTGCACGGCATCGAGGCGCTAGTGATCCCGAACGGTATTCCGGAACGCCTGCTTGCCGGCCCGCCCGCACCGCTCGTTCACGAGTGGCGCCGGGCGCTCGACGGCCGGCCATTGCTCGTCAAAGTCGGGCGCTTCGATCGCGACAAGCGTTGGATGCAGGCGATCGACGCGGTCGCCGAACTGCATGCGGCCGGTTATGGGGCGCGCTTGGTCGTGCGCGGCGGACGCGAGTCTTACGGAGAAGAGGTCTTCGACCGCGCGCGCGCCCGGGGGCTGCGCGTTGGTAGCGTCGCGGCGTCGAGTGCCGAGCCGGACGAACTCTTCGCTCGGCTGGCGCAATCGACCGACGACGTCATCAACCTGCGCGCGTTCCTCGAGCCAGAGATGCTCTACGCGATGTACGCCGCCGCCGATGCCGTCCTTGCAAACAGCGGAAAGGAACCCTTCGGTCTCGTGGGGCTTGAGGTGATGGCGGCCGGCGGACTCGCCGTCTGCGGCGCAACCGGCGAAGAGTATGCCGAGCCGTTCGTCAACGCCATCGTCTGCGATACGGAGGACGGGCGCGAACTGGCCGCCTATCTCCGAGGAGCGACCGCCGACGCCGAAACCTCCGAAGCGATGCGCCTCGCCGGCCGGGCGAGGGCCGCACGTTCGACGTGGGCGACCGTCATCGAGGTGCTCGAGCGCAAACTACCGTTTATCGAAGAGACTCAGCGAGCGTGAGCGCACTCAGGCGTTTGAACCGGTGCTCATGCCAGCGCGAACTCCTCGATGCGGCCGGCGGCCTCGTCGACGTAGCGCCGCGCTGCCTCGTCGCTGGGACCTTCGCCGTAGACATTGAACGACGGATCTGAGGCGTCAGGTAAGACGAGAACCCAACCCCCGTCGCGGGAAATGCGGATGCCGTCGGTTAGCTCGATGTCGCTGCCGCTCGCGTCGTCGAGCAGACGCCGCATGATTTGCCCCTTGCGCTCCCAGGGGCACGCGACGGTGCGGCTCGCGTAGTGCCACTGAGGCAACCGGTCGACGAGTTCGGAGAGCGTGCGTTGCTCGGCGGCGATCAGTTCGATCGTTTTCGCCGCTGCGTAGAGGGCGTCAAAGGCCGGTTGGAACTCCGGGAAGATGGCCTCGTAGCCGCTGCCGCCCGCGAATGCGAGCGCGGCTCCCTCCTTCTCGGCGAGCGCCATCGTCGCCCGCCGGTCGGCCTTGGTGCGAATGACGCTCGCCCCGTTCGCGCGCGCGATCTCTTCGATTGCCGAAGGAACCGTCACCGGCATGGCGATGCGCGCGCCTGGGGTGGCTCGGGCCACCAGTAGCGTTAAGAGCGCGAACAGCCGGCTATCTTCGACGATGCGGCCGCGGTCATCGACCAGCGCCAGCGTTTCACCGTCGTGGTCGAGTAAGATGCCGAGGGTGGCTTGCAGCGAAAGCGTCACGCCGCTGAGTTGTTCGAGGTGGCGCTGGCGGTCGCGCGCGAAACGACGCGCCTGTTCGTCGTCGAAGTATGCGTTGAGCGCGATCATCTCGACGCCGAGATTGCTCATGATGCGCGGGAGAATGAGCGACGCGTTCCCGAACGCATAGTCGATCACGACCCGGAAGTGCGCGTGCTCCATCGCTTTCGGCGCAAGTGCCGAAAGGAAACCATCGATGTATCCTTCGAGCAAGCGCGAAGGGAACTCGAGCGAGCCGACCGTCTCCATGGCGGTCCGCCGAAAGTCCTCGCGAAAAAACAGGTTCTCGATCTTGCGCTCCAACGTCTTGTCGACGTTGACGCCGCTCGAATCGAGGAACTCGATGAGAAAGGCGTTGGGGTCCCACGGCGAGATGCGGGTGTGGATTCCCGCGTCGCCGGCGTTACGGACCGCATAACGCGAGGGTGGAACCGGATACGAGCGCAAGTCGCCGACGTTGATGCCGACGCTGAGGAGGCCCGAAATGATGCAGCGATTCATGATCCGCGTTGCGGGGTGCGTGTCCCGACTGGTGAAGACCGTCTGTCCCGGCTTGAGCGCGGAGCCGAACGCTTGCCCCAGCTTGAGCGCGAACTCGGGCGTGATTTCGATATTCGCGAGACCGGAAATTCCGTCGGAACCGAACAGCGAACCGGGCCACTTGATACCGTAGATGAGCGACATCGAAACGATCGAACCGGAGGCGACGGACTTGTCCGGCCAGATCTTGATGTTTCCATTGACGACCGCTCCGCTTCCGACCGTGCAGCCGCGTCCGATCACGGCCCCCTCGTGGACGACCACGCGATCCTTGATCAGGCTGCGGTCGGCGACGGTACAGCCGTTCAGCGACGCCTCCTCGCCGACGTAGACGTCTTCCCAGAGGATCGAACGATGAACGTGCGCGTTCTCGGCGACGATCGTCGAGTCGCCGAGGGCGGTCAATTCGGCGATAGTCGCTCCCGCGCCGATCGTCACGTTCTTTCCGATGACGGCGGGACCGAAGACGTGCGCGCCGGGATCGATGCGGCAGCCTTCGCCATGCCAGATTCCGGGCGCGACCTCGACGCCGGGGATATCGACTTTGACGTTGCGACGCAACGCGTCGTAGTTCGCCTGCTGGTACTGCTGCAGGTTGCCGATATCGGTCCAGTATTCGGACGTGATGAATCCGTAGATGGGACGATCGTCACGTAGCATTTGCGGGAAGAGATGGCGCGAGAAATCGTAGGCGCTTCCACGCTCCATGTAGTCGAGAATCTGGGGTTCCAGGACGTAAATGCCCGTGTTGATCGTGTCCGAGAAGATCTCACCCCACGACGGCTTCTCGAGAAATCTCGTGATCCGTCCGTTCTCGTCGGTGACGACGACCCCGAATTCGAGCGGGTTGGCGACGCGCTGCAACGCGATCGTCGCCGCCGCTCCGCGCTCCTCATGGTACGCGACGAGCGCGGTCAAATCCATGTCGGTGAGCGCGTCGCCGGAAATGATGAGGAAACGTTCGCCGCCCAACAGGCGCTCCGCGAGCTTGACGGCGCCGGCCGTTCCGAGGGGAGAGTCCTCGACCACGTATTCCATCTTGACTCCGAACTCGGAGCCGTCGCCGAAGTACGTCTCGATCTCGTCGGCGAGGTAGTGCAGCGTCGCCACGATCTCCGTGAAACCGTGCCGTCGAAGGAGGTCGACGATGTGGTGCATGACCGGCTTGTTGGCCACCGGCGCGAGCGGTTTGGGGCGCTCGGAGGTAAGCGGCCGTAACCGCGAACCCTCCCCGCCGGCCATCACGACGGCTTTCATCGGCTCTCCTGCGGGAACGTGGTCGTCATTCGGTCTCCTCGGGTACGAGCGCGGCGACGGGGAAGTCGGCGAATACGTCGGCGGCGTCGAGCGTCGGCGCGTCTCCAACCGCGACGCGGTGAACGCGGCCGGTGAACGCATCGCGGAACGTCCCGGAGGTGCGCCGTCGCGGAAGGACGAGCCGCGAGTCGCCCCAGATCTGGCGCCCGAGCGGAAACGGCGCCCGCTCCGCGAGTAAACCGGCCAACAAACGGGGTACGGCGACGAGCGCGACGCCCGAAACGTAGGCGACGATATGGTCGGCGCGTTCGCCGGTCGTCTCGAGAGCATTGTAGTCGCCGCGCAGAAACATTTCGCGCCTCGCCCGCCGGAGTCGTAAGAGCGTCCGCGTTACGAAAAGTTTGACGCGGCCGTCGCGCCAGCGCTTCAGCATTGCCGTCGCCGATTCCGCGCCGGCCGCGCCGTTCACGAGCGGATCGGAGAGAAGTTCGGCGCGGCGCTTCCAGTCGACGGGCCGGCGGTTGTCCGGATCCACGAGGCTGAGGTCCCACAATTCGGTCCCCGCGTAGAGATCGGGGACGCCCGGCGCCGTCAGTTTGATCGCCACCTGAGAAAGACCGCTCAGCATCCCGATTCGGGCGATCGGTTCGGCGATCCGGAAGAACTCCGTCCAAAACGGCGAGCCGCGCTGTTCGCCCAGCACCCCGCGCACGAACGCTGCGACCGCTTCTTCGTAGGCGAGGTTGGGGTTCGACCAACTCGTCCGCCGCTTCGCTTCGCGTACGGCCTTGAGCATGTAGTCGGTCAGGCGGTCGGCCAGCGCCCCAAGCGGTTCGACCTCGAGGTCGTCCGCCTCGGCGAACTCGAGCGGCCACGCGCCGAGGAGCGTCTGATAGAACAGCCACTCGTCGGTGCGGTCCGGCGCCGGCCCACCCTCGACCTCGCGCTTGAACCGGCGGCTCAGGAGTTCGAGCCGTTGCAGCGTGCGCCGCCCCAGGCCCGTCAGTTCGGAAAGCGCGTCGATTCGTACGCGCACGTCCTCGCTGCGCTTGGTGTCGTGGGTCGACGTCGACGAGAGGGCGTAGGGCAACTTCGCCGCCCGTTCCTTCATCGCACGGTGGAAT
>JBDTCF010000110.1:0-16370 GCA_039923715.1 Vulcanimicrobiaceae bacterium | reverse complement strand
TTCTCTTGAATGACGTAGACGACGTGCGTGATCTTGCCGGTCCCGGTGTGATAGAGGGAAAGCGCTTCGGTAGGGCTTTGCATCGAAGTCAGCGGCGCCGCCGTGCGCGCCGCGCAGCCCGCGAAGGAAAACAGTAGAAGACCGACGGCAGATCGCAGCTTCATGCTTCCCGTTTCCGCGCTCCGGCAAGGTCAGCCTGCGGGATGACGCGGGCCGGCCACGAGGCTATCGAGTGAGTTCGAACCTGCCGCCTTTGGGGTTACGGCGTTACCAAATGCGCGGTAGCAGCAAACGGCTTTAGGGTCGCACGCGCGGGGCGGCCAATATGCCGGGCGCTTCGGTGCGGAGACGCGTCCAGGTCGCGCGTTCGGCGGGCGTTGGGGCGGCGTCGGCGCTTTCGACGGAGGTTTCCAACTCGTCGAGCAGACCCGCGTACGCGCGAAGCGCGTCGAACGCGACGTGCGGAGGCGGCGCTCCGGGTTTGGGCTCGGCGGCGTGCAGGGCGGCGTGCACGCGCGCGGCCAGCGCGTCGATCGCGCCGGCGAGTGACGCCTGCGCCACGAGGTCGGCATCGCTCGCGCGGATGCGCGGATCGCGACGCAGCGTTAGCGGCGCGGTGAAAGTGCGCCCGGCGAGCGTCAGCCGCACGGTGTAGCGTCCGGGCGGCGCCAGCGGTCCGTCGTCGCGCGTGAGATGGTAGTCCCACACGAATCGGTGCATGCCCGGCGCGGCCGACGGCGGTAGCGGCGTAACGATCCAGTACGGCGGGAAGTCCACCTCTTTCGGGTCCGTCGGCTTCACCGCGTCGGCGCTCGACCACCGTCGCACGACGGCGCCGCGCGCGTCAGCGATGGCGATTTGCACGGGGCCTTGCGCGCCGGCCGGCACGGCGTAGTCGAGGAACGCGCCGTTCGGCGGGTTCTCGCCGAGCGGCACCTCGGGCGGCGAAGCTTCGGCCTCGTCGTTCGCGTCTCGCGTTCGAACAGCATCGCGCGGTCGGAACAGTCGTGCGCCCGAAACGTCGCCGGCCGCAAGTTCGCGCAAGGGTTCGAGGTCGTCGAGAATCCAGAATGCGCGGCCGTGTGTGGCGATCGCAAGATCGCCGTGCCGCACGTCGAGGTCGCGCACCGAGACAACCGGCATGTTCAACCGTAACGACTGCCAACGGCCGCCATCGTCGAACGAGACGAAGACGCCGGTCTCGGTCGCGGCGTACAACAGCCCGCGGCGCACCGGATCTTCACGCACGGCGTTCACGAAACTGCCGTCTGGAATACCTCGCGCGATCTGACGCCAGGTCCGCCCGCCATCGTGTGTTGCGTAGAGGTACGGCCGATCGTCGTCGAGACGGTGACGGTCGAGCGCGACGTACGCGGACGACGCATCGAAGTGCGAGGCTTCGATGCCGTCGACGTGACTCCACGCGGTGACACCGGGCGGCGTGACGTTTCGCCACGTGCGAGCGCCGTCGCGCGTCAGCCACACGAAGCCGTCGTCGGTCCCGGCCCACAGCGTCGTGGCGCGCAGCGGCGAGGGTGCGAGCGAATAGACCACGCCGCGCCGTTCGGGCGAACCCGGGCGCGTCAGGTCGGAGGAGATTTGCGCCCAGCGCTCGCCACCGTCGCGGGTGCGAAAGATGACTTGATTGGCGGCGTACAGTGCTCCGTCGCGTCCGAACGCAAGCGGCTGCGTCCACTCGTAGCGCGACGGCCCGCGGCGGCCGAGCGTCGGCGCGACCGAGCGCGTTTGCCCGGTCCGCAGGTCTTCACGATCGACGGTGCCGCCGAACACGAGATTCGGATCGCGTGGATCGGGCGCCACGTAGCCGCTCTCGCCGCCCGCGCTGAGCGGCCGCCAATCGCGTTCCTCGATCCCGCGATGAGCGCTCCGCGAAACGATGACCGCGGCGCCGCTGTCCTGTTGCGCGCCGTACACGCGATAGGGGAACGCGTCGTCGGTGATGACGTGATAGAACTGGCCGGTCGGCTGATTGAACCACGAGCTGAAGCTGCGCGCGCCGTCGAGGCTGACGACCGCGCCTTGGTCGCTCCCTAAAATCATCCGCTCGCCGTTCGCCGGGTCGATCCAGAGTTGGTGGAAGTCGTCGCCGTCGGGCGAGCCTTTGATCGCGGTGAAACTCACGCCACCGTCGTTCGAACGATAGAGTGCGGTATTCGGAACGTACACGACGTCGGGGTTCTTCGGATCGACGGTGACGTGGCAGAAGTACCAGCCGCGGCCCCACAAGCGTTCGTCCTTGTCGACCAGACGCCACCGCACGCCGTCGTCGTCGCTGCGATACAAGCCGCCCTCTTTGGCATCGACGATCGTATAGATGCGTTTGGGCGCGCTGGGCGCCACCGCTAGGCCGATCTTTCCGAGCGCAACCGTCGGTAGACCGGCGCCGAGCACCGTACGCCAGGTTAGCCCCGCGTCGTGCGAGACGTACAGTCCGCTGCCCGGACCGTTCGAGGGCGGATAGACGCTCCACGGCGGACGGCGCGTTTGCCACAGCGAGGCGAACACCGTTCGGCCCGAGGGATCGGCCGCCAGATCGATCGCGCCCGTATCGCGATCGTGAAACAGCACGCGCGTCCAACTCGCACCACCGTCCGTCGAGCGGTACACGCCGCGCATCTCGTTCGGTCCGTAGGCGTGGCCCAGCGCGGCGACGAGCAGGGTCTTGGGATCCTTCGGATCGACCAAGATGCGGCCGATTTGTCGCGAGTCCTCGAGCCCGACGTGCGTCCACGTCTTACCGGCATCGCTCGAGCGATACATGCCGTTGCCGTGGACGATGTCGGAGCGCATGTCGGCCTCGCCGCTCCCAACGTAGACGACGTTGGGGTCGCTCGGCGCCACCGCAAGCGCGCCGATCGAAGCGACCGGCATCGCGTCCATGATGGGTGTCCAGGTTTGGCCGGCGTTCTCGGTTTTCCAAACGCCGCCGCCGACCGCGCCCAGATAGAACGTTCGTGGGTCGCCCGGAACGCCGCTGACGGCGACCGCGCGTCCGCCGCGAAACGGTCCGATATTGCGCCAGTGCAACATCCCGGCGAGATCGAACTGCGGCGAGCCGCCGGCCCGAACGGCGCTCGGCGCAATGAGGGCGAACGTCGCGCATGCGACTGCCAGCGCGGCGGCGCGCGCAAGAAAGCGGACCGTCTTCACGCGTTCTCTCCGGGGCCTTGGGCGTTGCGTCCGGCGAATCCGAAATATGCGATCAGCAGCACGCCGGTGATGGCGCCGAGCGCGAGTCGAAACGCGAACGCGGTGCGCAATGGCGAGACGAAGCCCTCGATAGTTCCGGCGACGACGAGCATCGCTGCGACCCCGAACAGCAGGGCGATCGCGCGGCGTCCGTTGGCTTTGAGCGCATCGATCCGGCGCAAGCGTCCGGGCGCGACGACGGCTCCCGCGAGCAGCAGTCCCCCGCCTGCGGCGATTTGGAAGGCCGTCAGTTCGATGACGCCGTGCGGCGCAACCGTCGCCCAGAAGTCTAGTCCAAAGCCTTTCGCGCCGAAGAGCGCGCCCAGCGCGCCGATCGTCAGGCCGTTATTGAGCACGACCCACAACGTCGGGATGCCCAGAAGCATACCGCCTGCGAACGCGAGCGCGGCGACCTGGACGTTGTTGGTGACGATCGCGCTCGACATCACCGGTGCGCGCGTTTCGTCGAAGGCGAAGTTCGAGTCGTGCAGACTCTTGCGCACGACCGGAATCTCCGAGGCGGGGATCAGCGCGTAGACCGCTGCGGGGCGGCTGCGGACCGTGGAGAACGCGATCGTTCCCGAAACGACGAACAGCGCGGCGCACAGCCCAATCGCCCGCCACGAGCGCCGCACCTCGCGCGGAAAGGTCTGCCCCAGGAAACGAGCGACGCGCGACCAGCCGCCGCGCGCGCTACGGGCGTAGACGTAGGCGTGCCCGCGCGCGACCAAGCGATTGAGGTAGCCGATCAGGTCCGCATCGTACGCGCGTGCTTGCGCGACCGCGAGATCGGTCGTCGTGGCGCGGTACGTGCGCGCCAGCTCGAGCGCGCGCCCAATCTCGAGCCGGCCGAATCCCCGCCGGCCGGCCTCGCGCAGGAGGGTTTCGAGCTGATCCCAGCGCGAACGTCGCCGGACAGCGAAGAGGTCTTCACGCATGGCGTCCCTTATCCGCGCCGTACGCGCGCGCATCCCCCTCCAAGCTGGAAGGACTCTCACATGAAAAGCGACCTTGTTTCCATGCCGGCGCTGGCGCTCGGCGGTCTGCTCGTCATCGGCGGATGCGCGACGTCGCATCCGAGCACGGCGACCCCTTCCCCCGCTGCGACGCCGAACTCGGCGGTTTCTCTCCTCGCCAACGGGCGCAGCATCTTTCAAACCGGCAAGGACCTAGCCGGTGTGCAGATCGGCGCGCGGACGAAACCGCTGTTCCCGACCTGCGTCGCCTGTCATGGACCGAACGGCGCGGGAAACAAGCACCTCAAGGGCGGCGCGGTCAGCGCCGACCTGCGCCGTGCGGCCCTGGTCGGCGCTCAGAAACACCCGTATACGATCGCGCTGTTGGAGCGCGCGATCTCGAGGGGAATCGATAACGAGGGGAAGACGCTCGACCCGGTGATGCCTCGCTGGGAACTCTCGAAGCGCGATCTACGCGCGGTCGCGGAGTACGTCGCGACGCTGAAGTAGCACGCAGCATGGAGCGGACGATCGACGTTTCGACCGGTGAGAGCGTCGCATTTTCGTACGAGTTGGCGGGTTTGGGAAGCCGCTTTCTGGCCGTCTTCATCGACACCGCCATCCAGTTCGCCGTCCTCGCCGGCGCCCTCGCCATTTTCGCGCTGTTCGGCGCCGGCGCCGACGCGCTCGTGCACGGGCGGGCGTTTGGTCTGGCCCGCTCGGTCGTCGTCGCTCTGGCGATCGCCGCGCTATTCGCGCTGTTCTTCGGCTACTTCATCGCGTTTGAGACGTTCTGGAACGGACGTACTCCCGGTAAGGCGCTGCTCGGCATCCGCGTCGTGCGCGACGGCGGCTTCCCGCCCGACTTGGCGAGCGCGGCGATTCGCAACGTCGTTCGCGTCCTCGAGGCGGGGCTGGGCTTCTATGCGATCTCGGCGGTGTGCGCGCTGCTCTCGCCCGCCAACCGGCGACTGGGGGATATGGCCGCGGGGACGATCGTCGTGCGCGACGACGCGTTCGAGAGTGCGCCCCCCGCGCCGGTCGCGGAGCGCGACGATCCCGTGGCCCGCGCGCTCTCGCCGCGCGAGCGGGGCCTCGTTCGCGCGTATGCCGCGCGCCGTCCGTCGCTCGTGCCCCGAGCGCGGGCATCGGTCGCCGCCGAGATCGCGAGCGTCGTGCGACCGAAACTCGCGGCGTCGTACGAGCATTTGGATGATGACGCACTCCTCACGTTCCTCGCGGAGAATGCCCTGTGAGCTCGATTCGACCCTCGACGTTCTCGATCGTCGCTGCCGACCCGGTGGCCGGTGAAATCGGCGTAGCCGTTCAGTCGCGATTTCTCGCCGTCGGTGCGGTCGCACCGTGGCTCGCCTCCGACGCCGGCGCGGTCGCAACGCAGGCCTGGGCGAACACGTCCTACGGTCCGCGCGGGCTCGAGCTCCTGCGGCGTGGACTCGCGCCTGAGGCGGTGGTGCGCGAACTCACCGAGGCCGACGACGATCGCCAGGAACGGCAACTCGGCGTCGTGGCGCTCGACGGACGCTCCGCAACGTATACCGGCAGCCGCTGCATGGACTGGGCCGGTGGCGTTGCCGGCGACGGCTTCGCCGCGCAGGGCAACATCTTAGCCGGTCCGGCGGTTGTCGATGCGATGGCCAAAGCCTTCGCCGGTTCGAACGGCGCGCTGGCCGATCGGCTCCTGGCAGCACTTGCCGCCGGTCAGCTCGCCGGGGGCGACCGGCGCGGCCAGCAGAGCGCGGCACTCTTGGTGGGCAAACCGAAAGGTGGCTACGGCGGCTTCAACGACCGCTTCATCGACCTACGCGTCGACGACCACGTGGCGCCGATCGACGAACTCGCGCGTTTGCTCGAGCTGCACAAGCTCTACTTCTTCGCCGCCGCGCCCGGCGACGTGCTCGCCGTGGACGACGCGCTCGGCACCGCACTCGTCGCGCTGCTCGCAGAGGTCGGCGCGCTCGAGCCGAGCGACGGAGCCGGTTTCGGCGATGTCGCGCGAACCGCGCTCGTACGCTTCATGCATCGCGAGAATCTCGAAGGCCGCGTGCGCGACGACGGAACGATCGATCGCCAGACGCTCGAGTACCTGCGCAGCGCCGCGCGCGAGCGGCGCCGTTGAGCGAAACCGCCGCACCGTTCGTTCCCCGCGAACTCGGCGACCTCGTTACCCTCGCACTCGATCTTCGCTGGATGCGCGCGCCGGCGGCGCGGGCGCTCTGGGAACGCATCGACGCCGACCTCTGGCATGCGACCCGCAACCCGTGGTCGTTGCTGCAAACGGTCGGGCGTTCGCGCTTGGAGTTTCTTGCGAACGACGCGAACTTTTGCTCGGCTCTCGAAGCGTGCGCCGCCGAACGGCGGGCCGCGCTCGCGACGCCGGCCTGGTACGCAGATGCCTGCAGCGACGACCCCGCGCGTGCGATCGCCTACTTCAGCATGGAGTTCGGCCTGGGCGAGTCGCTTCCGATCTATGCCGGCGGCCTCGGCATTCTGGCCGGCGATCATCTCAAATCGGCCGGCGATCTCGGCGTACCGGTTTTCGGGGTTGGGCTGCTTTGGAGCTCGGGGTACTTTCGCCAGTCGTTCGACGCGCACGATCGGCAAACGGAGTTCTATCCGCCGAACGATCCCGCGCAACTTCCGATCGAACCCGTACGCGATGCCGACGACTCGTGGCTCGTCGTGCGGTTGCGCCTACCGGGGCGCGTCGTGCGTTTGCGCGCGTGGCGGGCGCGCGTCGGACGCCTCGACTTATATTTGCTCGATTCGAACGATCTCGCAAACGCGCCGGCGGACCGCGCCATCACGGCCGAGCTCTACGGCGGCGCGGCGCGCACGCGCCTCGAACAGGAATTGGTCCTCGGGGTCGGCGGGTTTCGGCTGTTGCGCGCGCTCGGCGTTCGCCCCGATGTCTGTCACCTCAACGAAGGTCACGCGGCCTTCGCGGCGGTCGAGCGCGCGCGCACGCTGGCGCTCGAAAGCGGCGTTGGATTCGAGACCGCGCTGATGGCCACGCGCGCCGGCAACGCGTTCACGACCCACACGCCCGTCGCCGCCGGTTTCGACCGCTTCGAAAGCGCGCTGATCCAGCCGTATCTCGACGTGTACGCGGAAGAGTTGGGCATAGAACCCGAGGGGCTGGCGGCGCTCGGTCGCGAGGGCGACGCGGCGGTTTTCAACATGGCCCACCTCGCGCTGCGCACGAGCGCCCGCGTCAATGGCGTGA
This sequence comes from Vulcanimicrobiaceae bacterium, assembly GCA_039923715.1. GTDB lineage: Bacteria > Vulcanimicrobiota > Vulcanimicrobiia > Vulcanimicrobiales > Vulcanimicrobiaceae > JBDTCF01. The sequence goes on along the minus strand of JBDTCF010000110.1, from coordinate 8,960 downwards.
GCAAACTCCACGGCCGCGTCAGCCGCCGACTTTTCGGCGACCTCTTTCCGAACCGCCCGTACGACGAGATCCCGGTCGGTTCGGTGACGAACGGCGTTCACACCCCGACCTGGATCAGCGCCGGGGCTGCGGCTTTTTGGAAAGACACGGAGGGCGGCTCGCTCGCCTCCGAAGGCTTGTGGGCGATGCGGGCCGCCGCGCGCGCGCGCCTCGTCGGACGAATTCGCGGGCGCCTCGAGCGGCAGGTACGAGCGCGCGGCGCTGACGCCGAGCGGATCGCCGCAGCACGCCGCACGTTCGATCCCAACGCGTTAACGCTTGGCTTCGCACGCCGCTTCACCGCGTACAAACGGCCCGGGTTGCTGTTGAGCGATCCCGAACGGCTCGCTTCGCTGTTATGCGATGCGGAGCGGCCCGTGCAGATCGTGGTGGCGGGCAAGGCGCACCCGCGTGACGAGGCCGGCAAGGCGATTATCCGCGAGTGGCTCACGTTCGCCGAGCGATCCGACGTGCGCGAGCGCGTTGCGTTTCTGGCCGACTACGATCTCGAACTCGCCGAAGAACTCGTGAGCGGCGTCGACGTCTGGATCAACACGCCGCGCCGCCCGTGGGAAGCGAGCGGCACGAGCGGGATGAAAGTTCTCGCCAACGGTGGCCTCAACTGCTCCATCTCCGACGGTTGGTGGGCCGAAGTCGATCTGCCGGACGTCGGTTGGACGATCCCGAGTTCATCGGGGACGGATCAAGACGCGGCCGAGGCACGTGCGCTCTACGCGCTGCTCGAGGGTGAGATCGTGCGCTCGTTTTACGAGCGCGATGCGAGCGGCATTCCGCATGCGTGGCTGGCGCGCGTTCGCGCGAGCGCGACCGCGCTGACGGCGCGCTTCTCGAGCGATCGGATGGTTCGCGACTACGCGCGCGAGGTGTACGTTCCTGCGGCGCACGCGTATCGCGCCCGCGTACGCGACGGGTGTGCGCTCGCGCGCGAGCTCGTGAAGTGGCGCGCCGAACTCGACGCGCATTGGGACACGTTGCGTTTTGGCGAACTGCGCGAATCGCCGGGTGGCGAAACGGCCCTCGAAATCGACGTGGCGCTCGGCGACGTGCCGCCCGGCGCGGTCGCGGTCGAACTGTACGCCGACGCGCGCTCCGCTCACGAGCACGCGACCCACGTCACGATGCACGCCGGCGGGGCCGCGCGCGAAGATGGTTGGCGCACCTATCACGCGACCGTCCCACCCGAGCGCTCCGCCGCTGACTTCACCGTTCGCATCGTCCCGGCGCACCCCGCCGCCAACATCCCGCTGGAAGCCCCCCACATCCGCTGGAACCGCTAAGGGTTGCGGCGGAGGCGGGTGTAGAGGTGGCGCGCGAAGGCCATGGCGGTGCGTTTGGTCTCTTCGTAGCGCAAGGCGGCTTGCAGGCGCGTCATGTGCCGGCCGTGCTCGTAGTAGAACGCGACGCCTTCGCCGACCACGATCGTTCCGGCGTACGCGATCGCACCTTTGATCGCGATTCCCGCAACGGGAATGAAACCCGAGAGTTCGCGCGAGAGCATGCGCCAGCCAAAACCGCCGCCGACGATCGGCAGCAATTCCCACATCTGCTGGACGTCGTGGTCCTTGCCGTAGGTGGCGCCGATCTGCATCATTAGCGCGATCTGGATGCCGGTAATCGCGACCATGTCCCCGGCCGAGGCGACCGCGCCGAGAATCGCGCCGAGAAGCGGAACGTGATCGACGACCGCGCTTGCCGCCGCAATCTTCAACGCCGACGAGGCGGCGTCGCGCGTGAGTTTGGCGGCGACGCTTTCCCGCAAAACGGGCAGACGGCGGCCGACCGCGATCTCGACCCCCTTGCAGCGCTCGACGAGATGCGGAAAAAAGCGGGTCCGGAGCGTCGCCGCATCCAGGTCCGGCACGACGTAGTCGCCGACCGCGCCCGCGAGCGGGGCCGCGGGCGGCATGGCGGGCGTTCCGTCGCGATCGACGACCAGCACGAACACGGGCAAACGTAGCCCCTGAAGGAGGTCGACGCGCGCACCGGCGCGGTCGCCCGGGCGGCACAGCAGGACGACGAGTTTGGCATCGGGTCCGAGCACCGTCGGGCGGCCGCCGAACGGATCGATCGTCTCGAGCGTGGAGGCGGCGTCGAGCGGGACCGGTCCATCCGAGGGTCCGCGCAGCAGCAGCGCGCGGAACTCGGCAACGAGCGCGGGGTCGCCGCACAAGAAGAACCGGAAAGGGCGGTGGACGTCGGCGGAGGCGACCCGCGTGCCGGCGCGTTTGCGGACCATCCGCAGAACGTCGCCGGCGAGAAGCGCTGCGTTTTTACTCATGCCGGAACCGATACCCACGCGGGTCCCGCAAGGTTCCGCCGCGAGCGACGCTAGCTTGGGTGGTTGGTGGCCTCCTTGACCGGATCGTCGGCATAGTCGAGGTAGACCAAGCCGAGGAATATCTCGAGCGCCTCGGCGCTCATGCCGCGCGCGTTCGCGACGTCGACGATGCGACGGTTGGAGCGGCGAGCCTCTTCGACGATCGCTTGCGGGGTGGTGTTGGTGTCGGCGGCGATGATGGTGGCGGCGGCGACGTCGCCGGGCGTGAGGTCCTCATGCGTCATCGTAGCAAAGTCGAGGCCGTCGTTCTTGACGCGCTGTTGGAGCGCGTACTGGAGGGTCGAATAGCGATCTTGGGGATAGCCGACGCCGAGCAGGGTGATCCGCGCGACCAGCTGGCGCGAGCGCGCCATATTGAAGAGCTGCGAGGCTTGGGCGCCGGCGACACCCGCCTTGTTGAGCGAATCGTTGGCCGTTGCCATCAGCGGAAGGAGTGCGTTGTACTCCGAGAGCGACAGGTCGCCGCCGAAATCGAGCGGCGCGCGCGCCAGGCGTTTCACGAACGTGTCCAGGTCGCCGAGCCCGACATCGAGCAGCGCCAGCGACGAACGCGAGGCGTCGAGCGCGCGAATCATGTCGTTGTCCGCGGCCGAAAGTTGGCCGAGCATCGTCGGGTAACTTGGCAACAACGCCAGCGACGCCGTCGGGACCGGATCGAGCGCGAGGGGAGCGCTCATCTCCTTGAGGATGTCGGCGTTCTCTTTGACGAGCCCACCCTCTTTATGCACCTCGAGGCTTCCGACGCCGCCGATCGACTCTTGCGATTTACCGTACGACATGTCGATCGCGCGCCCCATCGTTTCGATGTTCTTCACGACCGTTTCGAGGCGCGTTCCCTTGCGGATATCGATCCGGCTAAAATCCGGAATGCCGTAGGTGATGCTTTGCAGGCGCGTGTCGAGCGCTTTGAGCTGGTCGCGACCTGCATCGCGGCGCGACGCGATCCCGGCGTTGGCTTGTTTCGCGCGCGCTTCGGCATCGGCAAGCGACGCACGTAAGGGCGCGAGGCTAGGATGCAGCAACGGCGATTGCACTTCGCTTGCACGGAGGTTCTTGATTTCGAGCATTGCGGCGCTACGCGTCTCGGGCGTTCCCTTTTCGGCGGCGAGGGCGAGGGTCTGTTCGCCCTTGTTCGGCTCGCCGAGCGCGACTTGGGATTGGCCTAGATGCAGCAACGCGATCGAGTTCGTGGGATCGTCCTTCAGGATTGCGGCGAAATCGCGCGCGGCGATCGCGTAGCGGGCGGTTTGCTGGTCGTGCAAGGCGGCGACGACACGTTGATCTTTGGTGACGATCTTCGGATCGAGTTCCTTGTAGCCGACCAAATGCGAAACGCGGTCGGGGACACCCGGATGGTCGGCGAAGTACTTGTCGACGAAACTGTCGTGATCGGCGTACGCCGCGCCGAGGTGGCGCATGAACGTCACCATGGCATCGGGATCGTAGCCGGCGCGCGACATCAGCAACAGGCCGTACTGGTCGGCCTGCAACTCGTCGGCGCGTTCCATCTTGGCGAGCATGCCCGCTTGCGCGAGCTGACCGAACCGGTAGATGAACGGCGAGAAGAGCGAGGCGATGCCGAAGATCAGGTTGAGCGCCTGCGCTTTGGCGGGCAGCGTGACGCCGTGGCGGCGTTCGATGTGGCCCGTTTCGTGGCCGATGATGCTGGCGAGTTCGTCGTCCGACTGCGCGAAGTCGAGCGCGCCAAGATTGATGTAGATGTATCCGCCCACCGTCGAGAACGCGTTGACGTCCGGCTGATCGATGATCTTGATGTTGTAAGGAACGTCTTTGCGCGCGACCTGAGCCCAGAGGCGTTTGCTGATGTCGTTCGTCCAGCCGTTGAGCAGCGGGTCGGTAATCAGCGTGTAGCTCTCGCGGATCTGCTGATCTTCGTCCTTGCCGATTTGGATCTCACCGGGTGTGGACAACGCGAGCGCAGGAGCCGGCACGAGCGTGAGCAGCAGCGAGGCGATCACGGGGAGTGGGATGAGGCGGCGAATGAGCATTTGGGCGTCCCTCAACGGTTGGTATAGTCGGTTTGTCTTCGACGCGCGCTTGGCCGCTTGCTGCCGCGACCGGGGCGCTCCCCACATTTTCATCAAGTGTCACGGGTCGGGCGTTCGTTTAGGTGGCAGGGCCACGACAGCTGTGGGCAGCTTGTGCATAAGCGAGATTCTCTGCGAATCGCATGTGCATGGCCGAAGGGCGTCGCCGCCGCCCCGCCGCAACCTGAGCCCGATATGATGCTGCGCGGAACGGCCGCCGGTCTCGAGTTCGTGTTCGACGCCGGCCCCTTTGAGGCGGCCAGCGTGGAATTGTGCACGCGCATCGCCGCGCGGGCCGACTTTTACCGCGGCAGCGCGGCGGCCGCCATTTTTGCCGGAGGAACCCCGCCGGAGGACGCCTTCGTCGCGTTCCTCAGCGCTGTCCGTGGGCACGGGATCGAGTTGCGCGGGCTGTATGGCGACGCCGAAACGGCCGCGCTGGCCGGCCGCCAGTCCCTCGCGTACCTCGGCGAGCCGCCACGCGCGAGCGAGGTGGCCAGCATCGAACGACGCCGCGCCGCGCGTGCCGAGCGCCCGGCGCCGCCCGAGACGCCCCTGACCGAGGGTGCGCGCTCGCTCAGCGCCGACTTCGCCGGTGCGCGGGCCGATCTCGCGGCCCGCCGCGCGCGCCGTGTGGTCCGGGCCGCCCCGCCGCCGCTGCCGGGCAATAACACCGCTGCGGCAGCCGCGACCCCAACGACGGCGACCCTCTACCATCGCGGGACGCTGCGCGGCGGTCAAGCGCTCCAGCACGTCGGGAACATCGTGGTGGTCGGCGACGTGAACCCCGGCGCCGAACTGGTCGCCGGCGGCGACATCCTGGTGTTCGGCGCGCTCCGCGGAACCGCGCACGCCGGTGCGACCGGCGACGCGAACGCGCGCGTCGCCGCCCTCGAACTTGCGGCCACGCAGTTGCGCATCGCGACCGCGATCGCTTCGGGCGACGGCCGCAAGCACGCGCTTGGACCCGAGGAAGCGCACATCGATAAGGGTCGCATCGCCATCGTTCCGTTCGCGCGGGGCCGAAACGTGACCGGGCCGGCGCGATGAGCGGGCGACGCATCGTCGTCACCTCCGGCAAGGGCGGCGTCGGCAAGACGACGACCACCGCGAATCTCGGCGCGGCCTTGGCGCGGCGGGGCGCACGCGTCGCATTAGTCGATGCCGACATCGGCTTGCGCAACCTCGATCTCGTCCTCGGCGTCGAGAAACGCATCGTCTTCGACTTGGTCGAAGTCGTCGAAGGGCGCTGCCAGCTTCGCCAGGCGCTGATCCGCGACAAGCGCTTCGAGCAGTTATGGATATTGCCGGCCTCGCAGACGCGCGAGAAAGAAGCCGTCGGCGAGGCGCAGATGACCGCCCTGATCGCCGAACTTGCCGAGAGCGTCGACTACGTGTTGGTCGATTCGCCGGCCGGCATCGAACACGGTTTTCGCAGCGCGGTCGCCGGTGCGACCGAGGCGCTCGTGGTGACCACGCCCGAAGTGAGCGCCGTCCGCGACGCCGACCGGGTGATCGGCAAGCTGGCGGAACGCCGGATGCCGGTGCGCTTGATCGTCAATCGGATTCGGCCCGACATGATTCGCAGCGGCGACATGATGACCGTTGAAGACGTGTGCGAAATTCTTTCGGCCGAACTGGCCGGCATCGTCCCCGACGATGAAGCCGTGATCGACGGCACCAATCGTGGCGAGCCGGTGGTGCTCGGAGGGGCGACGCGCTTGGCGGCGATCTACGAGCGCATCGCGCGCCGGCTCGAAGGCGAAGTCGTTCCGTTCTCCCGGCTTGACGAACCGGGATTCTTCTCGCGGCTACTCGGGGCTTGGAGGTAGGTCGGATGCACGAATTGGCGAGCGAAGTCCCCGCCGAGGCGCCCGTTGCGAAGGTGCGCGGCCGCTCGATCGTCGTTACTTCGGGCAAAGGTGGCGTCGGGAAAACGACCACCACGGCGAACGTCGGCGCGGCACTTGCCGCGCGCGGGGCGCGGGTCGTGCTGATCGACGCCGATGTCGGGCTGCGCAACCTGGACATCGTTCTCGGGCTCGAGAGCCGCGTGCGCTATCACGTGCTCGACGTGCTCGAAGAGAAGATCGGCATCGAAGACGCGCTCGTCCGCGACAAGCGTACGGAAAACTTGTACTTACTGGCGGCGGCGCAGTCGCGCGAAAAGGAAGAGGTCGAGACGGCCAAGATGCGCGCGCTCGTCGAAGCCCTGCGCGACCGTTTCGACTACGTGCTGATCGACAGCCCGGCCGGCATAGAAAGCGGCTTCAAAAACGCCGTCGTCGGCGCCGACGAGGCCATCGTGGTGTGCATGCCGGAGGTCAGTTCCGTTCGCGACGCCGACCGCGTCGTCGGGCTCTTGCCCAACTCGATGCGCCCGCAACTGATCGTCAACCGCCTGCGGCCGGGGCTCGTGCGCAAGCAGAAGATGCTCTCGGTCGAAGATGTCAATGCGATCTTGCACTTGCCGCTACTCGGCGTGTTGACCGACGACGAGTCGGTGATCAAAGCCGCCAACCGCGGCGAAGCCCTGTCGCTCGATCCCGCCTCCTCGATCGGAAGCATCTATCGCGACATCGCCGCACGGATCGCCGGCGACGAAGCGGCCCCCAAGGCTTCAGCGGAACCTGCGCCCGCGGGCGTGTTCGCCAAGCTCGGCGCGCTGTTCGGGAGGAAGCGCTGATGTTCAAAGAGTTTCTCGCGCGCCTGTTCGGCGCCGAGCCTTCCGGAAAGACCGCGAAGGACCGCCTCAAGCTGGTGCTGCTTTCCGATCACATCTCGCTGGCGCCCGAAGTCGTCGAGGCGCTCAAGACCGATCTGCTCGAAGTGATCGGGCGCTACGTCGAGATCGACACCTCGCACGTCGTGGTCGACTTCGAGCATCGCGACCGCGAGATCGCGCTGACCGCTAACGTTCCGATCCTCAGCATGCGCGATCGTCCGCTGCCGCCACCACTGCCGCCGATCGTCCCGCGCGCCAACGGCGTTGCCACCGCTCCGGCGTTCGAACTCGACGAACCGGCCGCACCGCTCGCCGAGACCTCGCCGCCCTCCGCGGAGGCAGCGCCGCCCGCCGGCGAGGCGGCGCCGGTTGAAGCCCCCGCCGAGACCTGCGCTCCGAGCGAGACGCCGGCCGAAGCGCCGCTCGCGGGCGACGAACCGATAGCCGCTGCGGACTCACCCGCCGCCGGCGCGCCCGCTGCAGAGCCCGTGGCGGAAGTGCCCGTGGCGGTTACCGCAGAGCCCGTGGTACCGCAAGCGGTGACCCCGGCCCCTGCGAACGGGAAGCGCTCGCGCCGCAGGCGCCGCAAGGGGGCACCGCCACCCGCTTCGATGCCCAAGCTCTCGGACGCCGCCAAAGCGTAGCCTCTCGAGCGGGGGCGACGCTGGGACGCGCGCAAGGAGCGCTGCGTGGAACGGCCCTGGTATCGCTCGTTTAATTGGGTGCTCGCGATCGTGGCGCTCGCGATTGCAGTCTTCGGTGACGTTCTGATCCACTCGGCCAACTCGCGCGACCCGGCCGCGGCGGGCGAGTGGCACAGGCAACTCGCGTACATCGTGGTTGGAGCGGTCGTGATGACGCTGTTTGCGACGATCGACTACCACCGCTGGCAGCGCTGGGCGCTGTGGCTGTACGTCGGGAACTTGGCGCTACTCGGCGTCGTGATGCGGGGCGGTCACAGCGCGCTCGGCGCGCAACGCTGGATTTCGCTCGGCCCACTCGGCACGTTTCAACCCTCGGAACCGGCGAAGCTCGTGCTCGCGATCGTGGTCGCCGCCGTGCTCTCGCGCGTTGCCATCGTGCGCGGGCGTGACCTCGTGCTAGCGATCGTCGCCGTCGCGGTCCCCGCGCTACTCATTCTCAAACAGCCCGATATCGGTACGGCGCTCGCGGTGTTCGCGATCCTGTCGGCCGAGCTGTTCTTCGGCGTCGCCCGCGCGTGGCAGTTCGCCGCATACGCCGCGGCTACGGGGGCGATCGGCGCATTCGTGGTCGGGACAAAGTACGTCCTCAAGCCGTTCCAGCGCAATCGCTTGCTCGTGTTCTTGCACCCGAACGACGACTTGCAGGGCATCGGCTGGAACCTTCACCAGTCGAAGATCGCCGTCGGCAGCGGCGAGTTGTTCGGCAAGGGCTTGTATCGTGGCACGCAAACGCAACTGAACTTCGTGCCCGAACACTCGCGCGATTTCATCTTCACCGTCGTTGGCGAGGAACTCGGTTACGTCGGCGCGCTCGCCCTGATCGCCGCGTACGTTGCGGTATTGGCGGGCGGCGTGCGCGCGATGATGGTCGCGCGCGACCGCTTCGGCTTCTTGCTCGCGGTCGGGATCGTTGCGATGTTTGCGTTCCACATCGTGGTCAACATCGGCATGACGATCGGCATCATGCCGATCACCGGCATCCCGCTGCCCTTCATGTCGTACGGCGGCTCGGCGGTACTGACCGACTTCGCCGCCATCGGCGTCTTACTCAACATCGATCTGCAGCGCGACAAGCTGGAGTTTTA
>JBDTCF010000109.1:0-20696 GCA_039923715.1 Vulcanimicrobiaceae bacterium | reverse complement strand
TCGGCCAGCAGGAGCTCCAGGTGTACACCGGAGCCGGTCCGGCCGGCGCGCAGAGCAACGGTCTCTCGGGCTTTGTCAACCAGGTCATCAAGACCGGGACGTATCCCGGCTACGGCCAGGCCGAACTCGGTATGGGAACCCCGACGTTCTACCACAAGGCGCAGATCGAAGCCGGCGGCGCGACGCCCAACCGGAACTTCTCGTACTACGTCGCCACGGCCGGTTTCAATCAACAGTACCGGCTCGGCACGCAGGCGAACGGCGCCGAACTCGAGTCGAACTACGGCTCGTTGTATAACGTCGTCGCCGCTAATTGCGGAACGTCGAACGCGACGGCGGGCTGCTATGCAAATGGCAACGGCTTTGCCGGCTTGGCTCCTCTTGGGCCAGGCGGCTACGCGCTGGGTCCGCTGACATGGGGCTACAACGCGAGCAACCAGAGTCGCGAATCTGTCGTCAATTTCCACTTCGGAATCCCGCACCACAAGGATGGCGGGAAGGACGACATCCAGCTGCTATATGACAACTCGCTGCTGCAGACGCCGTACCAGACGGGCATGCTCGACTGGGGCGACCGGCAAACGAACGTCGCCAACGGAACCGCTTTGTATAACGGCGTGACCTACGGTACGTGCGGTGCGCCGTCGTCGACGCCCGCTGGCTGCGCCATTGCGGGCCCAGTTGCGCCGCCGTTCTTCGACACGAACGTTTACAGTGGCCCGATGGGCGTTGCGCTGAATTCCACCAACATCAATCAGGTCCAGAACTACTACGCTCCCAACTCGCCCTTGCAGCGGTCGCCGTTCACGACGATTCCGCCGCAACAAAGAGATTCGTACAATAACCGTGCGTCCATCGTCAAGGTGCAATACCAGAAGAACATCGGTTCAAACGCGTACGCCCGCATTTACGGCTACTCGTTTTATTCCGACTGGATGCAGAACGGTTTGGGCGGGTTGCTCCAGAACTTCGTCGGCGCGGTTTCGCCCGACTATGAGTTAATCACCCACACCCGCGGGGTGGTCGGCACCTTCGCGGATCAGCTCAACTCGAAGCACCTCCTCAATCTCACGGCGGGCTACACGTATGCCAGTACGGTCCGTTGGAACAACGCTTGGTACGCGGCTACGTCGCGCGTCGGCGTGCTGGTGAACTCCAGTTCCCCGACCAGCGGTCTGTGCTACACGCTCGACGGCGTGTCGACCGGCACCGCGCTGAACCCGATCTATTGCGGATCGAGTCACGTCGGGGCATACAGCTTGCAGGGCGCGGGTTCCAATTCGCTCGCGTCCAACGGGCATGGTCCGTGCATCACGGGCGACACGGCGTGTCTATCGTCGTCGAGCTCACCCGGTGACATCTCGTCGTTCTCTTGCGGCGGCGGGCCGTGCGAGTACCTGAGCGCCGAAACCGGGGTTCGCGGTTCGTACAACACGGTCGCTCCTCGGTTCACGAACGTCTCGCTCGACGATACCTTCCGGCCGACCGACAAGTTGAACATCAACCTCGGCGTCCACTTCGACGACTTCCGGTACGATCTGCCGAGCACGGCGACACCGATCGGCCCGCTACCGCAGACGGCCTCCACGGTTCCGCGCATCCTGTGGCAGAACAGCTTCAACCTGTTCCACTGCGTGTCCGCGGGTTCGGTCGTCGCCGTCCCGACCCCGAACAACGTAGCGGGCTCGTGCCCGACCGGGTATACCCCGATCAAAACGTCGGTGCAAAGCCCGTCGCTGAACGACTACCATGCGTTCGAGCCGCGCATCGGCGCCACGTATACCGTCAACCCGCTGAACGTCGTGCGCGCCTCGTGGGGCAAGTACGAGCAGCCGGCAAGTTCGGCGTTCCAACAGTACAACAACGCGACCTACAACCTGCCGAACACCTCGCCGAACACCGCGTTCTACCCGCTCGGATTCTTCGATCCGACGCACCAAGTGTACCCGGAAGAGTCCTACAACTTGGACTTCTCCTGGGAGCACCAGGTCAAAGGGTCGGACCTCTCATTCAAGCTCAGCCCGTTCCTACGCAAGACGAAGAACGAGCTATATCAGGTTCTGTTGGATCCGAAGACGAACTTCGTTTCGGCCGTGAATGTCGGTAACCTCACGGCTAGCGGTGTCGAATTCCAGTTGAACAAGGGCGACTTTAGCCGTAACGGCTTTGCCGGCCAGCTCAGCTACACGTACACCTACGCCACCGTCAAGTTCAGCAACTTGCCGACCGGTGGTACCGTTTTGGACGGCGTTAACCAGTCGATCCAAAACTACAACGGGTTCACCTCGTACTGCGCCAGCCACTCTACGGACAAGCGGTGCGGTTCGAATAGCGGAAACGCTTCGCCGTGTTACGCCGCCGGTGCTCCCGACCCGACCTGCACGCCGGTCGTCGTCCCGCCGTCCTCCTCAACCAGTGGGACTTCGACGACCTTCCAGCCGGTTGCGAATCCGTACTGGAACGCCCCGATTCAGAGTCTCTACGATCCGGGGGCAAGCTACATCGCGTACAATCAGTTACCGGGTACCGGGCTTTCCTCGGTCGCCAGTAGCTACAACGTTCCGCACGTCGCGTCGCTCCTGCTCAACTACCGGCACGACCGGTTCGCGATCACCCCGGCGCTTCAAATCGCCGCCGGTGGCCGCTACGGGAGCCCGGTCGAAGGTAACGGCGTCGATCCGTCCACCTGTTCCGCTACGTTAGGCGGTGCAGTTACTGGTGATACGCGCTATCCGTACGGCGGTGCCGGCGGCCAGGCGTACGATGCGCAGAGTTGTGCGGGGCTCATCACGACCCCGAACTTCCAAACGGGTCACTTCGACAACTTCGGCGAGTTCATCGAGCCGACGTCGTTGAACGGCAGTCTCCAAGCGTCATACGACGTTTCCAACAAGGTGACGCTGCGGCTGACCGCGGCCAACGTGATCACGAGCTGCTTTGGCGGTACCAAAGAGCCGTGGACGAGCGTCCCGAATCAGAGCACTGTTGGGTGCTGGTATACCTCGCCGGGTGGTTATATCGGTAACGTCTACAACCCCGGGAACCAGCTTCAGCAACCCATCAAAAACTCGTACGTTCCGACCCTTGGAAACACGTTTCAACAGGCGTACGGTGGACAGAACAACCCGCTGCAACTCTTCCTGAGCGCGGAGATCAAGCTCTAAGCTCACCTCAGCGAGGCGGACGCGGTCCGTCTCGATCCATGGAAAAAGAAAGGGGTCCTCGCGAAAGCGGGGGCCCCCTTCGCAATCACGCGACGGCTACCCTAACGCGCGGAGGTCGTCGCAGCTCGTACCGGGTACGCCTCCACGAATGGAATTGCGAACGTGACCTACGGCTATTGGTGCGAAGAGTGCGAAGCGGCGGTCTGGCCGGCGACGACGCGAGCCGAACTGTCGTGGCTTCGCGATCGCGCTCACGTCGTTCGCGAGGTCGCCCGCCACGTGCAGGCCGGTCTCGATACCTGGATCGTCGAGGGGCTGGAGTTTCTCGATCGCCATGCGGGGCACAGCGTCATTTTAGGCCGTCGGCCGTAGGTCCAGGGCGCGCAGGCCGAGCCTACGACATCCCGGCACACGCGGCGATGCGTTTTTCGAGAAAGCGCTGTTCGGGGCGATTGCGGGCGAGCGCCAGCGCGGCTTGAAAGTGTTGGCGGGCGCGCGTATCGTTTCTGCAGCGCAGCTCGAGTTCGCCCCGGGCGGCGTGATAGAACGGATAGCTCGCAAGCCGATCGCGGTCGCCAATGGCGTCGATCGCGTCAAGTCCATGGCGCGGCCCACGTAACTGGGCGATGGCGATCGCACGGTTGAGGGCGACGATCGGTGAGGGCGCGATCGTCATCAGGGTGTTGTAGAGCGAGACGATGGCGGCCCAATCGGTGTCTTCGAAGTGCGACGCGTCGGCGTGCACCGATGCGATCGCCGCCTCAACGTGGTACCGGCTCAGTTCGCAACCGCTCGCCGAACGCTCGAGCCAGGCTCGCCCTTGGTCGATCATCCGACGGTCCCAACGCGATCGATCTTGATCGAACAGCGTGCTAAGCTCGCCGGCCGTGTCCAGGCGCGCCGGCAGACGGGCGGCGTCGAGATACATCAAGCCGCACAGCGCGCGGGTTGAGGGCGTGGCTCCCAGCGGATGTTCGGCAAGCAGGCGCACGAGTCGAATCGACTCGAGGCACAGTTCTGCCCGGACGACGGCGTGGGTCGAGGCACCGTGATAGCCCTCGCTGAAGAGGAGGTAGAGCGTGCGCTGCACGGCCGGAAGGCGAATCGCAACGTCGCCGCCGCCCGCGATATCGAAAAGGGTCGTGGAGTCTGCCAGGATTTTCTTCGAGCGGCTCAAGCGTTTCTCGACCGCGGCGTGCGTGGTTACGAATGCGCTCGCGATCTCGCGCACGCCGAAGCCTCCGAGCAGTTGCAGCACGAGCATCACCTGCGCCGTTTCCGCGAGCCGTGGATTGCAGCACGAGAACATCATGCGCAACTGGTCGTCCTGAATACCGCTCGTCTCAAAGAGTTCTTCCACGGCGTTGCTCAACGTCCACTCGGTCTGCAGCAATCGTCCCAAATCGGGAGCAAACGTAAGCGCGGTCCGTTCGCGCCGCAACACGTCGAGGGCGCGGTTCTTGGCCGTTTTCATGAGCCATGCGGACGGATTTTCGGGAACGCCGCGTAGTTTCCAGACCTCTAAGGCGCGGCAGAAGGCGTCTTGGACGACGTCTTCCGCCAGCGCCAGGTTGTGCACGCCAAACGCGCGCGTGAGGGTGGCGACCATCCGTCCGGCCTCGTGTCGGAAGAGATGGTCGCTCGGTTCCACTTACATATCCATCTTCATGATTGGGCGAATCTCGACGACGCCGTCGACCTCGAGGATCGGGCAACCGTTCGCGAGTTGGGCCGCGTGCGCGAGGCTGTCGGCTTCGATCAGCGAGAACCCGCCGATCAGGTCTTTGGCTTCGGCAAAGGGACCGTCGGTGATCGTGCCTCCTCTGCCGGCGACCACTTTGCCTTCGGCTTCGAGCGGCTGACCGGGATCTTTGAGGTTACCGCTCGCGGTGAGGACTTTCATCCAAGCCAACCATTTCTGCATGATCTGCTGTGACTGTTCCGGGCTCTGTCCTCGCCGGCCGCCGCGGTAGAGATAGATAAATTCGCTCATTGACGGTGTCTCCCTGAGTAAAGAAGTGTTGTGGGGCCTAGACGTTTGAGGAGCCACCAACCGGACATCGGAAGATCGTGGCCGCGCCCGGGCGCAAAAAAAAAAGAGCGCCGCTCAGGACGCTCTTGGGCCTTCTCGTCCCTTTTTCTTACTCCGGTATACGAAGCCGCTGGCCCGGGAGGATCACTGCGCCGGCGAGATGGTTGACGGCGATGACGCGGTCGACGACGTCTTGGACGTTTCCATCGGCCGGCGTACGAGCGGCCGCGAGGCTCCAGAGGCTGTCGCCGGAATGGACCGTTACGCTCGTGAAGCGCTCCGCGCTGGCCGCGTAGAGATGCGTTGACGCAAGCATCGGCAACGTCACGAACAGGCCGAGCGCCGCGAGCGCCAGGGCCGGTATCAGGGTGAACCGTCTTCGCCTCATCGATCGCATTGCGGCCGTCTCCTCCCCATATGTAGTGCCAAACGCTTGTTCGTCCCCATTTTAGCAGCCTGCCGGCGTCGCTGTCAAGCTGTTTTCGAACGTATGTTTGCATTTCTAGACGGGCCGTGCTACCCTGGGAGCAATCGCGGCGCGGTCTCGCGTCGCCGTCATCGGGAGTTTTGCTGCGTGAGCGAACGTGCCACCACGGAGCGCCAGGCACGCATCCTCGCGGTCATTCGCGAATTCACGGAGGAGCGGGGCTACCCGCCGTCCGTCCGCGAGATCGGCGAGCGCGTCGGCCTGTCGTCGTCTTCGACCGTCCAATCGCACCTCAAGACCCTGGAGCGTCGCGGCCTGATCCGGCGCGACCCGACCAAGCCCCGGGCCCTGGTCGCCAGCGGTGCGCCGATCGTACCGCGCTCCGGCGTGGAGTACGGCGTCCTTCCGATCGTCGGCAAGGTCGCGGCCGGCGTGCCCATCACCGCCGCCGAGAACGTCGAGGGCGAGTTCGTCGTCCCGGCCTCGTTCGCGCGCAAGCCGGACGCTTTCATGCTGCGCGTGCAGGGCGACTCCATGATCGAGGCGGCCATCGTCGACGGCGACCTCATCGTGGTCAGCCCGCAAGCGAGCGCCAACAACGGCGAAATCGTCGTTGCGATGCTCGAAGGCGAAGCAACCGTCAAACGATTTTTCCGCGAAGCGGGGCGCGTGCGTCTGCAACCGGAAAATGCCCGCATGCAACCGATCTACTCGGACGACGTGACGATTCTGGGCCGTGTGGAGGCCGTGATTCGTAAGCTTTAGCCCGTATGGAAGCGGGCGCGCCGCGCACCCCCCTCTCGCCGCTCGAGCGGCTGCGTCGGTTCGGCGAAGGGCACGAGTTGCTCGCGATTCGCACGATGCTGCCGTGGAGCTTCGTCGGCCTCGTCTTGGGGATGGCCTATCTGGTCGCGTTCGTGTCGCGCGGCCCGATTCTCG
Source organism: Vulcanimicrobiaceae bacterium (assembly GCA_039923715.1). Lineage (GTDB taxonomy): Bacteria > Vulcanimicrobiota > Vulcanimicrobiia > Vulcanimicrobiales > Vulcanimicrobiaceae > JBDTCF01. The sequence continues at coordinate 14,134 of JBDTCF010000109.1, read as the reverse complement.
TGCGCCTCTACGGTTCGTTCGCGCCCGCCTTTGGCGCCATGTCGATCCTGCTGGTCGTGCTGTTGACCTGGGACCTCGCCCGGCGGCGGGGCGTCCCGCCGGCGGTGGCGCTACTCGTTGCGTTGCCCGCGTTCGCGCTCTCGCTGCCGTATCGTGGAGCGACGAGCGCGCTCGCGCTGGCGCGCACGGTCGGAAGCAGCGGCCTGTTTCTCGCGATGATCGTAGCGATCGGAACCGTCTTGGTGCTACGCCTTGCGCGGGCGCGCTTTGGAGCGCGCGCGGGGACCGCGCTGGCCGCCGTCGGCATCATCGCACTCGCAGCCGCAGCGTGCGTGCGCGGCGTGTCGCTTGCCGCCGGCCTCGCCGCGGTGCTTGCACCGCTCGGCGGGCTAGGCGATACGGCAACGGCCCTCATCGTTATCGTTCTAATCGAAACGCTGCTGTGGGCAATTGGGATTCATGGGCCGGCCATGCTCGCGGCGATCGTGTTGCCCGTCTATCTTGATCTCCAGGCCCAGAACACCGAAGCGCTCGTTCACCACCTTCCGCTCCCGCACATCGTGACGGTCTCGCTCTTCCTGTTCGTCTTCCCCGGCGGTGCCGGCGCGACGCTGCCGCTCGTGCTCTTGCTCTTGCGCAGTCGCGTCAAACGGGTGCGCCGGGTCGCTTACGCGTCGCTGGTTCCGGCGATCTTCAACGCGAACGAGCCGCTGATGTTTGGCCTTCCGCTCATCCTGAATCCGGTTTTGTCGCTGCCCTACATCGTCGCGCCGGTCGTGCTCGCGGTCGTGACCTACCTCGCGGTCGCCCACGGCTTGGTCGCGCGACCGGCATTCTATATGCCCTCGTCGGTGCCGACCCTCGTGAGCGTCTTTCTGGCGACCAAGGACTGGCGGGCGTGCGTGCTCGTCGTCGTCAACGTGCTCCTCGCCGCCGCCATCTACGCGCCGTTCGTGGCCGCGTACGAACGAGCCGAACTCCGTCGCGAGGCGGCGCAGGCATGATCGATGCGCTGCTCGAGCACTTCGCATTTGACGCGCGGGTCGTACGCGAAGCGCGCGCGGTTGCGCCCGTGCTCGCACGCAATGACGGTGGCGTCAACGCGGCGGTTCGCGCGCGCGTGCTGGCGGCGTTCGTCGCGGAAGGGATCGCGGCCGGCGATCTATCCGGGACATTCGGCTACGGTTACGACGACCTGGCCCGCACGCGCTACGAGAGTTTGCTCGCGCGCGTGCTCGGTGCAGAGCGCGCGCTCGCGCGCCTGTCGCTCGTCAGCGGAACGCACGCTATGGTGGCCACGCTAGCAGCCTGCGCGCCGCCAGGAAAGCAGCTGGTCGTGGCGAGCGGACGTCCGTACGATACCCTCCGCAACGCGCTCGTCGATGCGCCGAACTCGCTGGTCGAACGCGGCCTCGCGTACGACGAGGTCGAACTCGGATCGGACGGCGGGATCGACCACGTCGCGCTAGCGCGCGCTTGTGCTGCGTCGCCCGCGGCGGTTTTCGTTCAGCGTTCGCGCGGCTACGCGCCGCGTCGTTCGCTGTCGGTCGCCGAGTGCGGGGCCGCTATTGCGACCGTCAAGCGCGTCGCGCCGAGCGCGCTCGTGGTCGTCGACAACTGTTACGGCGAACTCGTCGAAGCGCGCGAGCCGACCGAATTCGGCGCCGATTTGGTGGTCGGTTCGTTAATCAAGAATCTCGGCGGGACGCTCGCTCCGGGCGGCGCGTACGTCGCTGGAAATGCGGCCGCGGTCGCTCGCGTCGCCGACTATCACTACGCGCCCGGGCTCGGCGCCGCGCTCGGCCCGACGCTCGGTTTCGGTCGCGCCTTCGTTCAGGGGCTGTTTCTCGCGCCGCTCGTCCTTGCCGAGACCCTCGCCGGGCTCGACTTTTTCGCCGCGCTATTCGCGCGATTCGGGTATGCGGTCGACCCGGCTCCCGGAGCCGCGCGCACCGACATCGTCCAAGCGGTTCGCCTCGGCGATCCAGGCCGGCTCGTGCTCTTCGCACGCGGGCTGCAGCGCGCGATGTCGCTCGATGCGCGCTTTGAGCCAGAGCCGGGCGAAGTCCCCGGCTATCGGGACCCGGTCGTCATGTCGAGCGGCGCGTTCGTGGCCGGTTCGACGCTGGAACTCTCGTGCGACGCGCCGCTGCGCGCGCCGTACGAGGTGTACGTTCAAGGCGGGGCCGTGCGCGAGCATGCCGTACTGGGCGCGTTGTTCGCGGCAAATGCGCTCGCGCAAGAGGGCCGGCTCTGCGCAGACTGAGCCGGGCGGCAAGGGTTGAACGCTCGTCCCGCGCAAAGACTACAACCGTGACGAGCAATGGGAACCGTCCGTACGTGCGTGCCTTCGTTCGCGCGCGGGTAAACTTTCCGGTAACCTACGAGCGGGAGAGCGGCGACCGCTCGTCACCCTCCGCGCCGAAGCCGGCCGAAGCCATCGACTTGGGCGGCGGCGGCGTTCGCCTTGCCACCGACGAGGATCTGCCGCTCGGTACGGTTCTGCTACTTCGGTTGCGGCTCCCGAAGGTCGGCCGAGAAATGGTTGCTCGCGGTCGGATCGTGCTGTCGTTCTACAAGGCGAACGAGGCGCTGTTTTTCCACGGCATTGCGTTTACCCAAATCGATCCGCGCGATCAAGCAGAAATTGTGACCTATGTCACGGACAAGGCCGCGGAATACCCGGCCGACTAGGTTTCCTCGCCCGCGCGATTTCCCATGAAGCCGTAAAAGAAATACCGATCGCCGGTTTTGGTTTCGACCACGATCCGGCGCTCTTCCATCGTCGCGCTGGCGATCGTCTGACCGACGAGCGTCTCAAGAATGGACTGGACTTGCTCGAATTCCGCTTCGCGTAATGCGTCCGGGTCGATTTCAAGCAGATTCAGCAACTCGTCGACGCGCCCGGCTTCCTCGACGACGATAGGGTCTTGCCCGGTGCTCATATGCGCTTCTCCATCCGTGGCCCAGCAGAAACTCGCGTCGTTTCGGCGCTCGTTCGCGCCACCCCATCCCTGGAGGCGCGGAAATCCGGAATCCTGCTGTTCATCCGCCCCCTATTCGCCGCGTACCTTCAGGGGACTTCGCCCGGCCGGCACTAAAGTTTTGCCCATCGATGTACGTTTTGGAGGTCCTCAGCGGCCCGCTCGACGGCAAGACCTGGGAGTTTGAGGCCGAGATCACGATCGGCCGCGACGAAGCGGTCGCCGCGGCATGCATCACCATTGACCGCTATATCTCCCGCAAGCACGCCCGGTTGCACGACGACGGTGGCCGACTAGTCCTCAGCGACCTCTCCAGCCGAAACGGCACCCAACTCGCCGGGCGGGTCGTGACCGCGAGCCCGCTCGCGCTCGGCGAGCGCTTTACGGTCGGCCGTACCCTCCTTCGGGTTTCACGGGTCGAGGAGAGCTAAGCGCGCTATGCACGTGGTGCGAACCCCAGGCTCGGCGCGCGCGATCGCTCGGACGCTGCCGCGGCCGCTCGGCTTCGTGCCGACGATGGGCGCGCTGCACGCCGGCCATCTGGCGCTGGTCGAGCGGGCGCTCAGCGAGTGCGCGGCGGTGGCTGTCTCGATTTTCGTCAATCCCCTCCAGTTCGCGCCGGGGGAAGATTTCGAGCGCTATCCTCGTGAATTCGAGCATGACCGCGAGCTGTTGGCCGAGCATGGCGTGAGCCTGCTGTATGCCCCCACCGTCGAGCGGATGTATGGGCCCGGGTTCGCGACCCGAATCGACGTCGGCCCGCTGGGGACGCGCTTCGAAGGCGCGGTGCGGGCGGGACACTTCGGCGGGGTCGCGACCGTGGTCGCCAAACTGCTCGGCGCGCTCGAGCCGACCGCCTTGTACCTGGGCCAAAAGGACGCGCAGCAAACCGCGGTCCTGCGAAGGATGGTGAGCGATCTCGATTTCGCGGCCGACGTCGTGGTCGCGCCGACCGTCCGCGAGCCGGACGGCCTCGCGCTTTCGAGCCGCAACGCATACCTAACGCCCGAGCAACGCGCGGCCGCGCCCAGCCTGCGCGTGGCCCTGCTCGCCATTGCGGAGGCCGTCGAACGCGGCGAGACGGGCGTCGACCGTGCGCTGGCCGTCGGTCGGGCGCGGTTGCGATCTCCTCTGACCTGGGAGTACCTAGCGCTAGTCGATCCGCGGTCGTTCGAGCCGTGCACGGGGTCAATCGTGCTGCCCGCGCTCGCACTCGCGGTCGTGCGTGCGGGAACGACGCGACTGCTCGACAACGCGACGCTGCCCGCGCCCGGCGAAGCCGACCCGATTCTCACGCCGCCGCGTTCCAACGCGTCGTTCGTCGCGCGCTGACGCATGGCGCGCATCGTGCTCGGCGTGTGTGGTGGGATCGCCGCCTACAAGGCCGCGGCGCTAACCAGCGCGCTCGTGCAGCGCGGCGACGAAGTCGATGTCATTCTCACCGGCGAAGCGCAACGATTCGTCGGTGCGCTGACGTTCTCGGCGCTCAGCCGGCGTCAGGTCTACACGTCGCTGTGGGAGGCGCCCGAAACGATCCCGCACATTGCGCTCGTGCGCGCCGCCGAAGTGCTGGCCGTGGTCCCGGCGACGGCGAACGTCCTAGCCAAACTCGCGAACGGGATCGCCGACGACCTGTTGACCAATGCCGTGCTGGCGGCGCGCGTTCCGATCGTGCTTGCACCGGCGATGAACGACGCGATGTACGCGCACCCGGCGACGCGCGCGAATCTCGAACGCTTGCGTACTTTCGGACACACGATCGTCGACCCGGAGTTCGGGTTCCTTGCCGAACGCGAGCGCGGCCTCGGACGGCTCGCCTCGGAGGACGCGATTATCGCCGCGCTCGACGCCGCGCTGGACCGCGGCACGGCGCTTGCGAGCGAGCGCGTGCTGATCACCGCCGGACCGACCCGCGAACCGATCGACCCGGTTCGCTTTCTCTCGAACGCATCGACCGGAACGATGGGCATAGAGATCGCGCGTGAAGCGCTGGCGCGGGGCGCGAGTGTCGATCTGATCCTCGGTCCCACGTCGCTCGAACCGCCGGCCGGCGCGCGGGTCGTGCGCGTCTCTACCGCGCAGGAGATGTTCGACGCGACGCTCGAACGCGCCGCGAGCGCGACGATCGCCATCGCGAGCGCGGCGGTGGCCGACTGGCGAGCGCGCGACGTGGCCACGCAAAAGGTGAAGAAGACGAGCCAAGCCGCTCCGCTCGAACTCGAACGAACGCCTGACGTGCTGGCGGCGCTGGGCGAGCGCAAGGGGCGCGCATTCCTGGTTGGCTTCGCCGCCGAAACGGAAAATCTTGAAGCGAACGCGCGGACGAAGCTGCGCGCGAAGCACCTAAACGCGATCGCCGTCAACGACGTCTCGCACGCTGGGGTCGGTTTCGGAACCGGTGAAAACGAGCTAGTGCTGCTGTGGGGCGACGATGGCCGGGTCGCGTTGGGTCGCGCTTCGAAGCGCGAACTCGCGCGCCGTTTGTGGGATGCGCTGCTTCCGATTCGCGACGGGGCAACGTAGCGCGTGCTGCTCGCCGTCGATGTCGGAAACACCGAAACGAAGCTTGGGTACTTTGCAAACGGCGCCGGGCCGGAACGGACGTGGCGCGTCACCACCGAGCGGCGGCGAACCGCGGACGAGTTCGGCGTGCTGTTCTCGTCGCTGTTCCGGCGCGCCGAGATTCCGCTCGACGCCGTCGACGCGATCGTCATCTCCAGCGTCGTCCCACAACTCGACCGCGAACTGGCCGAGGCCTCGCGCATCTACTACGGCGTCACGCCGACGTTCTTCACCGCCGCAACGCAAGACCTGATCGCCGTTCGCACCGACCGTCCGACCGAACTCGGCTCCGACCTCGTCGCCGGCGCGATCGCCGCGCGCGCAAAAGTCGGCGCCCCAGCGATCGTGGTTGCGTTCGGAACGGCGACCACGTACAGCGTCGTCGGCCCGGACGGCGACTATCTTGGGGCGGCGATCGCACCTGGAATTCAGATCTCAATCGACGCGCTGGTCGCGCGCACCGCGAAGCTCCCGCAAGTCTCGCTCGAGGCGCCGGAAACCGCGATCGGCCGCGAGACCGTCGGCGCGCTGCGCTCGGGGATCGTTTACGGTTTCGTCGGCCAGACCGAAGGCCTGATCGCGCGCCTGCGCGCCGAACTTGGCCGCTCGGCCCCCGTCGTCGCGACCGGCGGGCTCGCCGACGTCATCGCCCGCCATACCGCAGCCATCGACGCCGTCGAACCGTACCTAGTCCTCGACGGCCTCCGCCGCTACCATGCAGCGTTCGGAAAGCGCTCACCGTGAGGCCGGCGTCTAGGGGCAGCGGGAAGGAATGTTCGTAAGGGCGGGTAGCACCCGGCGTGGTATACTTTAGCGTTATGTCTCAGACCGTTCCTCCGCTGCGTATCGGCGGGCTTGAAATCTGGCCGCCGGTCGTCTTGGCCCCGATGTCGGGGGTGACGAACCGGACGCTGCGCGCGCTCTATAAGCCCTTCGGATTCGGCCTGACCGTCACCGAGTTTGTCTCGTCGAACGCGCTGCAGTACGGCGCGCGGCGGACGATGGAGATGATCGACCAGCACGGCGTCGAGCAGCCGGTCTCGACCCAGTTGTGGGGCAACGATCCCGCCCTAATGGCGTACGCCGCCAAGCTCGTGCGCGAATGCGGAGCCGACATCGTCGATATCAACTTCGGTTGCCCCGCGCCGAAGGTGACGAAAACCGAAGGCGGCAGTGCGTGCTTACGCGATGTCGAGCGTTGCCAAGCGATCATGGAGGCCGTCGTGAAAGCCGTCGATTGTCCCGTCACGATGAAGATGCGGCTGGGGTGGAACGAGAGCAGCCTCGTGTTCGTCGAGGTCGCGCGCCGCGCGCAAGCCGTCGGCGTGCAGGCGGTGACGCTGCACGCGCGTACCGCCAAGCAGTTCTACAAGGGTTCGGCGGATTGGACGCGGATCGCAGAGCTCAAAGCGGCCGTCGACATCCCCGTGATCGGTAACGGTGACTTGACCGACGCGCGCGAGGCGCTCGCTCGGATGCGTGAGAGCGGCGTCGATGGGATCATGCTCGGGCGCGCGGTGCTGGGAAATCCATGGCTGGTCGGGCAGGTGCGCGACCTCTTGGAAGGGCGCGAGCCGGAACCGATCCCGCCGCCGGGGGAGCGTCTCCGCTACGCGATGCACCACTACCGAGCGATGGTCGAGGAGTGGGGTGAGCCGCGTGCTGTTCCGCAAATGCGCAAGCACTTGGGCTGGTATCTCAAGGGGTTTGCCGGCGCGGCGGAATTGCGCGCGCGTTTGATGACCGTCGAGACGGCGGCCGAAGCGCTCGCGGCGCTCGACGCGACGATCGATCGGCTCGAAACGCTCATCGCGGCGTGAGGCTAGCGTGAAGGGCGACGAGCTGTACGACGAGTCGTATGCGAACTTCCGCGCGTACGTCAACCCGCCGCTCGCGCGCGTGATGAAGCTCTCGGCGAGCCCGGTCGCCGTGCGGGCGCACGGGACGACGATCGAAGATCACGCGGGCAAAAAATATCTCGACTTCGCGGGCGGGTACGGCGTCTTCACGCTCGGCCACTCGCACCCGCGGGTCGTTGCCGCCGTTCGCGCGCAACTCGAAGTGATGGCGCTCTCATCGAAGGTCATGCTCGACCCGCTCGCCGGCCGGCTCGCGAAGCGGCTCGCGGAGATGACGCCGGGAGATCTGGCGATCTCGTTCTTCGCGAACAGCGGCGCCGAAGCCCTCGAAGGTGCGCTCAAGCTCGCGCGCGCCGCGACCGGCCGAACGCGCATCGTCGCGACCGAGGATGCCTACCACGGTAAGACCTTCGGCGCGCTGTCGGCGAGCGGGCGTGAGTCCTACAAAACCCCGTTCGCCCCGCTGCTGCCTGACGTCGTGCACGTACCGTTCGGCGACGCGGACGCGCTCGCGCGCGCGCTCGACGGCGCCGCGGCATTCGTGGTCGAGCCGGTGCAGGGTGAGGGCGGCGTCAACGTCCCGCCCGACGGTTATCTGGCGCGCGCGCGTCGTTTGTGCGACGCGGCCGGTGCCTTGCTGATCGCCGACGAAGTTCAGACCGGGCTCGGCCGCTGCGGCCTGCTCTTCGAGTGCGACCGCGAAGGCGTCGTCCCCGATGTGATGGCATTAGCCAAGGGACTCTCGGGCGGCGTGATTCCTATCGGGGCGTACATCGCGCGACCCGGCGTCTGGAACGCCGCGTACGGAAAGGCGCCGCTGATTCACACCTCCACGTTCGGCGGAAGTCCCATTGCGTGCGCGGCGGCGCTGGCCGCGCTCGACGTGCTCGTCGAGGACGGTCTGGTGGAGAACGCGCGCCTGCGCGGCGCAGAACTGCTCGAGGGCGCCCGGGCAATCGCGCGCGATTTCCCCGGCGTCGTTCGCGAGGCTCGCGGTCGTGGACTACTCGTCGGCGTCGAACTCACGAGCGAAGGGTATGGAGGAACGATTGTCCCCGAGATGCTCAAAGCCGGCGTCACCGCCGCCTGGACGCTCAACGCGCAGAGCGTTATCCGCCTCGAACCACCGCTGATCGTGACCTCGGATGAGATCGCGCGCGGTTTGGCTGCGCTGCGCCGCGCGGTCGCGGTGGCCGGAGAACGGCTGGGAACGCTTGCGGCGGCCGCGGAATCCGCGTAGGAATGCCGTACGTCGAAACGAGCATAGAAGTGGATGCGCCAGCGCGGGTCGTCTACGAGTTGGCAAAGGAGCAAGAACGCTTTCCGGAGTTCATGCCCGACGTCGAGTCGGTCACGGTTCTCGAACGCAACGGCGCGCGCATCGTCACGCGTTGGAAGACGCTGGTCGAAGAAGCGCCGATCGAATGGACCGAAGAAGACCTGTTCGACGACGAAGCGTTGCGGGTCGACTATCGTCTGATCGAAGGGGATCTCGACCGCTTCGACGGCGCCTGGACGTTCGTCGACGGTGATGGGCGCACGCGCGTGACGCTCGGCGTCGACTACGACTTCGGCGTTCCCACTTTGGCCGAACTGATCGGCCCGACCCTGCACAAAAAGGTTCGTGAAAACAGCGAGATGATGCTCGCCGCTCTCAAAGAGCGAGCGGAAAAACAGTCGGCGCGATCGTAAGATGCTGCTCGCTGGTTTCGCTTCGCAACGGCACTTCCCATCAGCCTCCGCTCGGCGCGGATTGGAGTCGTGACAGTTATGGCCCGTACCGTCCTAAGTTTGCGCATGCTCGTCCGAGCCTGCGCCCTCGTGCTCGTCGTTCTCGGCATTCTGTTTTGGACCGGCCACGCCTTCGCGTGGATCAACGTTCACATGCTGGTCGGCCTGGTGCTCGTGATCGCCCTTTGGGCGCTGGCGGGCCTCGCGCTGCGAGTCGTGCCGGGACTGGCCGCGTTCGGATTCGTCTGGGGGCTGGTCGTCCTTGTGTTCGGGATGGTGCAAACGAGCCTGTTGTCGGGCGACGCGCACTGGGTGATCCAAGTTTTGCACTTGCTCGTCGGTCTAAGCGCCGTCGGTCTGGCCGAAACGCTCGGGCGTCGCATACTTGCCGGCGCGAGCCTGCAGCCGACCTAGCGGGATTGCGCTAACGCGTCCCGGAGCGCAGCCGCGCGATGACGGAAACGGCCGCGTACAGCGCAATCAGCGCGTACGCGCCGAGCACCAAGTGGTGTTGGCCGGGGACCCCGGAGCGTGCGCTTCGGAGTTCGACGTAGAAACCGGCCGCCGCGACCGCGAATAATAGGGCGCTCAGGACGTTGCGAACGGCCGGCTTGTTCACCACGGCCTCACGCTTGCGGATGCGACCGTACGATCAGAAAAATTTGAATCGCGGAGAGCAAGAACAACGCGACCCACACGTCGATCGCGATCCGGTGGTTGTCGAAGGACGCCCCGAACGAGTCGCGTAGCGCCTTCACTTGCATCGAAATGGCGACGACCGAGAGGATCATCATGAACGCCTGGAGGCCGAGCCTGCTTCGGCGACCCAACATCAGCCTATGTTGGAATCGAGAACGCGACGATCTCGTTCCGTTTAGCGTCATTCGTCCACAACCGATCGCCGTCTCGCGCCAGCGAGATGGCAGCGAAGGGAGACTGCGCGACGATTATTGGGCTCGGAAGCGTCGTTTGGGGCACGACGTAGGCGATCCGGCATCCACCGCGTTCGCGCCCGAGCCACAGCGAGAGGTAAAGGCGTTCGCCGACCCACGCTAAGCCGAGGATCTCTTCCCCGATATCGAGCGCGCGCAGCGGCTTTCCGTGCGCGTCTAACTCAAGCACGCGCTTCTCGTGACGCTGGCTGAGCCACAAACTCTCGCCGTCAAAGCTGAGAAACGAGCCGGTGTCTTGGGGACACGCGATTGCCTCGTGCGTTTTGAACCCGTGAGCGGGAATGTACCGGCGGATGTAGCGCGAGTCGCCGGCTTCGCTGCACACGAAGCGCAGTTCGTCACCGACGGCCGTTGCGCCGACCGGTTTCCCCGGCGCGGGAAGTTCTTCGAAGACCCTGCCCTGTTTCGCGAATATCCCATAAACGCGCGCGGTGTCCCACGAACCGAGCCACAAGTTGTCACCGTCACAGGCGAGCGCTTGTGGGCCCGGCGCCGGCGACGGAAAGCGGACGATCTCGGCCAGGTCTTCGAAGGATGTCGTCATCGGCTGGTCTTCGGCCTCGCAGCAGGCCACCCTGTCGCGCTACGCCGGAGTTGGGCGGCACGCGGCGAAGGAGCGGCAAGGCCATGAAGTTCTGCTTCGTCATCCATCCGACATCGCTCGAAGACGTCGTCCGGTACGAGCCCGGTGCGGTCGGGAAGGGCCGGCCGATCATCGAGAAAATTCTCGATTGGATGCCGGCGTATGCAGCGGCGCACATCACCGGCGTGCGCGCGCCGGACGGGCGCGAGACGGAAGGTTGGTTCGTCGCCTCGACGTTCATGCCGGAACAAATACTGGGGCTCGATCGCGAGCACGTTTACGGGAAGATTCTGCGAGCGATCGACATCGGTACCGAACTTGGTGCGGAGGTCGCCGGACTGGGCGCCTTCACCGGCGTCGTCGGCGATGCCGGCATCACGCTCGCCGAGCGCGCCCCCATCGCCGTCACGACCGGAAACTCGCTGACGATCGCGGCCGGGGTCGCGAGCCTCCTGCGCGGCGCGAACGAAATGGACATCGATCTTCCGCGCGCGACCGCCGTCGTCGTCGGGGCAACCGGGTCGATCGGCTCGGCCTGTGTCGCGATGATTGCGCCCCATGTCGCGCACGTCGTTTTGGTCGCGCGGAACCTTACCCGGTTGCGCAAGATGCACGAGGCGATTGCCGACCGGTTGCCGTGCTCGTCTTCGTACACGACCGACCTCCGAGCCGCGGTTCCGCGCGGTGAACTGGTGCTCACGGCGACCTCGTCGACGCAAGAGATCGTCGAGCCCGCGGACTTGCAAATCGGGGCGGTGGTCTGCGAGCTGTCGCTTCCCCATAACGTGGCGCGGCGGGTGGCGCACGAACGGCCCGACGTGCTGGTCACCGAAGGCGGGAACATGCGGGTCCCCGGAACGCCGCGCTTCGCGCGCGTGCGCGAGCCGGGGCGCGACTTCGACCTTGGCCTGCCGCCGGCGACGGCGCTCGCGTGCATGTCCGAGACGATGGTTCTCGCGCTCGAAGAGCGGCGGGAGTCGTACACGTTGGGACGCGGGATCGACCTCGCGAAGGTTCGCGAAATCGACGCATTGGCGGCCAAGAACGGTTTCGAACTCGCCGACATGCGTGCGTTCGATCGGGCCGTTACTCCCGAAGACGTCGCGGCAACTCGCGCCGCCGCGCGCCTACGCCGGGCGCGGGCCGTATGAACGTTCGACCGGCCGCTCGCGAACATCACTACGCGACCCGGCTCGAGTGGACGGGCGCGCGCGACGGGCCGACACGTTCCTACGCCGCCTACTCGCGCGCGCACCGCATTACGTTCGAGGGGAAACCCCCGCTCGAAGGCTCCGCCGATCCCGCGTTTCGCGGGGATCCGCACTTTTATATTCCCGAAGAGCTCCTGCTCGCGTCCCTCTCGGCCTGCCACATGCTCACCTATCTCGCGGTGTGTGCACTGGCCGGAATCGTGGTCGCGAGCTATGCCGACGACGCCACGGGAACGATGACCGAGACGGGCGGCGTCGGGCGCTTCAGTCGGGTCGTGTTGCGGCCACGGGTGACCGTTGCGAGCGGCGACCTCGAACACGCGCGCGCGCTCCACGACCAGGCGCATCGCGACTGTTTCATCGCGTCGTCGGTGAACTTTCCCGTCGAGCACGAGCCCGACGTCCGGTTAGCGGACCTACGGGCGTGAAACGCGTCGTTTCGGTTTCTCTCGGCTCGTCATCGCGCGATCATCGCGCCACCGTCACGCTCTTGGGCGAGGAATTCGAGATCGCGCGGACGGGCGTCGACGGCAAACTCGACGCCGCGCTCGCGCAGGTCCGACACCTCGATGGGACCGTCGACGCGATCGGGTTGGGCGGGATCGACGTCTATTTGTATGCGGGGACGAAGCGCTACGCCCTACGCGACGGGCTACGCTTGCTGGAAGCCGCTAAGATCACGCCAACGGTTGACGGGAGCGGGTTGAAGAACACCCTGGAGCGCGAGGCGGTCCGCTTCTTGCAAGACGACTTTGGTTACGCGCTGCGCGGCAAACACGTCTTGATGGTCAGCGCCTTGGATCGCTTCGGGATGGCGCAGGCAATCGTCGACGCCGGCGCCGACGTGCTGTTCGGCGATTTCATTTTCGCGCTTGATCTCGACAAGCCGGTTCGAAGTTTGCCGGAGTTTGAAGCGCTGGCCGAGCGCTATCTGCCCGACGCCTGCAAGCTCCCATTCCAGTTCTTCTATCCGACGGGGAAAAAACAAGACCGCGCCCCCGAACCGAAGTACCCGGAATACTACGCCGAAGCCGACGTCATCGCGGGCGACTTTCACTTCATGCGGCAGTTCATGCCGCCGCGCCTCGACGGGAAGTTGATTCTGACAAATACGGTGACCGAGCGCGACGTCGAGGAACTTCGTTCCCGCGGCGCGGCCCAACTCATCACCACGACCCCCAATTTCGCGGGACGGTCGTTCGGTACGAACGTCCTCGAAGCGGCGTTGGTCGTGCTCCTCGGTAAGCGCTGGACGGACGTTGAACCCGCCGACTACGAACGGCTCCTAGCGCAACTCGCGCTACGCCCACACGTCGTCAACCTTCAAGATTGGCCCCCCTCGTGAGGGCGAGATGCTCGACGTAGGACGGATCACGGTCGAAGAGTTCTTCGCGTGGCAAGCGTTGGTGGAGGGTCGCTACGAACTCGTGGACGGTCACATCACGCCACATCCGGACTACGTGACCCCCCAGGGCTTTGCTGCGCCCGATAACGAGCACGGAACGATCGTCGGCAATATCGTCTCGATCCTGCGCTCTCAACTCCGTCCACCCTGCCGCGTTTACGTCGGTTCGGGCGCCGTTATCGACCGCGTAAATGCTAACATTCCGGACCTTGCGGTATCGTGTCTCGATGCCGACCGCTCGGGGATGGCTTTGCGCGAGCCTCGGTTCGTCTTCGAGGTCTCATCACCGCGAACGGCCCGCATCGATACCGGGCGCAAGGTCGAAGAGTATCTGGCGATCGGAACGCTCGAGGCGTATGCGTTCGTCGACCGAAAACGCCGCACGATCACCGTCTACCGACCCGACGCTGGCCCCCAAACCATCGATGCCGGCGCCGTCGTGCTGGCAGATGCCCTGAGACTTCCCTTGGACGACGTTTTCGCCTAGCGCGCCGGGTCTCCGTCGGCGGCGCTCGCTGCAGGCTTTACGAGCTTCGGGAAATCACGACCTAGTTGCGCGAGCTTGGGGAGATCGTTGACGACGACGTACGGATAGTTCGGGTTGCGGTCGACGAAGTGCTGATGGTAGGCTTCGGCGGGATAGAACGCGCGCAGCGGCGCGACGAGCGTGACGATCGGACGTGCGAACGCGTGGGACGCGTCAAGCCGCGCGATGGTCGCTTTCGCGACTCGCGCTTGGGCGGGAGTGGCGTAGAATATCTCGGAACGGTACTGCGTGCCGTCGTCGGGGCCTTGGCGGTCGCGTTCGGTTGGATCGTGCGCGACCCGAAAGTAGACGTCAAGTAT
>JBDTCF010000108.1:0-3576 GCA_039923715.1 Vulcanimicrobiaceae bacterium | reverse complement strand
GATCGCGTTGAGCGTATTGAAGAGAAAGTGTGGCTGCAGTTGGAGGCGCAGATTTGCGAGCCGGGCGCTTGCGAGTTCCGATTCCAGGTGTGCCGCTGCCAGCGCCCGCCGCTGCGCGTCTCGGATGCGGTCGGTTAAAAACATAAAGCCGACCACAACCGTGTAGCTTAGCAGGTCGTTTGAAAACTCCATCGGATAGCGGTACGCCATGTTGCCATAGTCGTACGGTCCGAGGCGAAGGAGCCCGAACAGGCTCTCGCGCGCCAGCGCCATCAGGGTGGTGTGGAAGAACGAGAAGACGATGGCGCCCAGCACCTGAATCCCGACGACCGTCGGCCAGGTGCGCGCGGTCAGCGGAAAGCGTCGCGTTAGCCAGAGGACCGCCGGCAGCAACGCGAAGAAGGCGTACACGCCCGTCGCTTCTTCGATCGCGCGTCGCGCCAGCGTCCCGGGTTCTCGATTCGCGAGATCGTCGAGGTAGTGATAGCTGAACAGCAGCATCGCGATCGCGGTAGCGAGCGCGAACCAGAGCACCCAACGTAGCGGCGGTCGCATCGTCAGCCGCGAATCATCGGGAGGCTGGCGCTTGCAATACCGACGGCGATCGCGGCGACCAGCTCGGCGCCTTCGCCTGCGGCGGATTCCCACAGGAGCGTGCAAATCGCGAGGACCGCCAGCGTAGCGGCGAGGGCGACCGTCGGCGAGGCGCCGGCGAAAATGTGGAATACGAACGTCGCAAGCGTCGCACCGAGAGCGATCGGCCGACGTTGGAACAATTCCGACGTGAAACGACGATAGACTTTCATGTCCGCTACGATACCGCGTGGCACGCACGGCTGCGACCTGCTCGGGACGAACGGGCCGCCTGAGGGGACGAGCGGTCCGAGTCGGTTACGGACGGGCGCGCAGATCGGGGCGTTTTTCAGCGTAGCGGCGGCTCCAGGTTAGCATCGAACCATCCGCGAGCTTCACCCGGAACTCCCCGTGGAACCACGGTTGAAGCTCGTCGATGGCATCGAGGCGCACGATGTGCGAGCGGCTCAAACGGACGAAGACGCGCGGGTCGAGCCGACGCTCGAATGCATCCATCGTCGTCCGCAGAGAGTACGAGCGCGCGCGGCAATGCAGGATGACGACGTTGCGGCTGGCCTCGACTCGCACGAGGTCGTCGCTCGAAACGAAGACGGAGCGGTCTTCGGCGCTCACCAGGAAACGATCGGCAAAGGCGTTGGGCCGGCCCAAGGTACCCAGGAGCGTCGCCAGCTGCGCGGCGGTGTCGGTCCGTTCGCACAGGCTCTCTCGCGCGCGCTGGAGCGCGCGGTCGAACCGCTCGCGATCGAACGGCTTGAGGAGATAGTCGAGCGCGCAAACGTCGAACGCACGAACCGCGTACCGATCGTGTGCCGTCACGAACACGAATTTCGGGAGGTCTTCGTCGGCGCTCAACGACTCGACCAGTGCAAAGCCGTCCATCCCCGGCATCTGCACGTCCAGAAACACGAGATCGGGCCGGTCGCGCCGGATGCGGAGCGCGCCCTCGGCGGCGCCGGCGGCGACGCCGACAAGTTCGACGTCGGCATGCTCGGCGAGGAATCGTTCGACCTTACGACGGGCCGGCGCCTCGTCGTCGACGACTAGGACGCGCAACGTTCTCGCGAACTCGGCCGGCGCAGCCGCGTCATGCCTCGACGACGATCCCGCTACCGGCTTCGACCGAACCGATTTCCGCGGCGTCGACGCCGGCGACTTCGAGCGCGACGCGGAGCGCGTCCGCGTTTTCCGCGGGAACCGAAATCAACAAGCCGCCCGACGTCTGTGCGTCAGATAAAATGAGGCGGACCTGTTCGGGAACCCCCGTCGCGAATTGCGTGAAGGCCGCTTGCTCGGTCGCGTTGCGACGCGTGCCGGCGGGCACGATGCCGATTTCCAGCATGTCGAGCGCGAAGGGCAGTATGTGAACGCGCGACGCGATGAGGCGCAGGCGCACGCCGGAGGCATGCGCCAGCTCACCGCCGTGTCCCAGGAGGCCGAAGCCGGTTACGTCGGTTGCTGCATTTGCACCCGCGGCCAGCATCGCGTGCGCGGCGGCGGCGTTGAGCGTCGTCATCGACGCAATCGCCGGCGCCATCGCGTGGGCGGTAAGCGCGCCCTTCTTCAAGCTGCTGGCGAGCACGCCGGTCCCCAAGGGCTTGGTCAGAAAAAGGATGTCCCCGGGCCGCGCGCCCGCGTTGGTTACGACGCGCTTTGGATGGATCGTTCCGGTGACGGCGAGGCCGTACTTCGGCTCGTCGTCCTCGATCGTGTGCCCGCCGAGGATCGCTACCCCGGCCAGGCGCGCGACCTCGGCGCCGCCGGCGAGAATGCGCGTGAGGATTTCCGGGCCGAGCAGTTCGAACGGATAGGCGACGATGTTGAGCGCGGTTCGTGGCGTCCCGCCCATCGCGTAGACGTCGGAGAGCGCGTTGGCTGCAGCGATTCGTCCGAACTCGTACGGATCGTCGACGATCGGCGGAAAGAAGTCGACGGTCTGCACCAGCGCGAGGTCGTCGCTCAAGCGGTAAACGCCGGCGTCGTCGCTGGTCGCGGTCCCCACCAGCACGTTGGCGTCGCTCGGCAACGACACGCCGCGTAGCACGGCGGCCAGGTCGGCCGCGCCGAGCTTGCTGGCGCAGCCGCCGCCGGAACACAACGCGGTCAGTCGCGGCACGTCGCGGGATTGCATATCCCGCTTATACAACACGGCCGAAAGCTTTACCGCGTTGGAAGGCTCGCATGACCAAAGAACTGTTGCTGATTCCGGGTCCGGTGAACGTCGGGGCGGCGGTGCTGGCGGCCGCCGGTCGACCGATGATCGATCATCGCGGACCTGCCTTTGCGACCCTTCTCGGGCGAATCGGCGAGGCGCTGCGGCCGCTCTTCGGGACCTCCAGCGACGTCGTCCTGTTGGGTGGTTCGGGAACCGCCGGGCTCGACGCCGCAATTGCGAGCCAGTTCGGGCCTGGCGATCGCCTCGTAGCGGCCCCCGTCGGCGTGTTCGGACGGCGCCTCGTGGCGATCGCGCGAACGTACGGTTGCGAGGTCGAGGTGTTGGAGACTCCCGCCGGCGCCGCTCTCGACCCGGACGTGCTTCGCGAGCGGTTGGCCGCCGACCGCGACGGCCGAATCGCCGGCGTGCTTCTCACGCAGAACGAAACCTCGACCGGCGTTCAGAACGACGTGGAGGCGCTCTCGCGCGCGATCGGCGAACATCCCGCGATCGTCGTGGTCGACGCGGTCAGCGGCCTCGGTGCAAGTCGCTTTGCGATGGACGACTGGCGCTTCGACGTGGTCGTCGGCGCTTCGCAAAAGGTGCTCGCGGCGCCGCCTGGCCTCGCAATGCTCGCGCTCAGCGCCCGCTCGTGGAAACGCGCCGAAGCGCCGCGCGCACCGCGATTCTCGCTCGACCTGGCTCGCGCGCGCGACTTCGCGCGCCTGGGCCAGACGCCGTGGACGCCACCCGTCTCCATCGTCTTCGCACTCGACGCGGCGCTCGAGGCGTTCGCCTGCGAGGGCGCGCCCAACGTGTGGCGTCGGCAC
>JBDTCF010000107.1:0-11671 GCA_039923715.1 Vulcanimicrobiaceae bacterium | reverse complement strand
CAACAGGACGGGTCGGGCGTTCTCCCAAACGCGGCGGGTCGTGGATCAGACGCGGACGCCTTACTTCGATGCCCTGATGGACTACGTCGATTCCGGCGTCGTGCCGTTTCACACGCCCGGGCACATGCAGGGCCAGGGAGCCGATCGCGCCTTCCGCGACTTCGTCGGCGACAACGTGCTGGCGATCGATCTGACGCAGATTCGCGGGCTCGACGACTTGCTGCAGCCCGAAGAGGCCATCGCCGAAGCACAAGCGCTGGCCGCCGAGGCCTACGGCGCGGATCGGTCGTTCTTCCTGATCAACGGCTCGACGAGCGGCAACCAGATTATGATGATGGCCGCGCTCAATCCGGGCGAGAAAATCGCACTGCCCCGCAACGCGCACAAGAGCGCGATGGGCGGCCTGATCATGAGCGGCGTCTATCCCGTCTACATGCAGCCCGAGGTCGACGAAGCGCTGCACATGGATCACACCGTCACCCCCGAGACCGTGCGGCGCACGCTCGAAGAGCATCCCGACGTTCGCGCGGTCTACGTGGTCAGTCCCACCTACTATGGCGTGGCTGCGGATCTCGAGGGCATCGCGCGCGTCACGCACGAGCGCGACATCCCATTCCTCGTCGACGAAGCCTGGGGTCCCCACTTTCGCTTCCACCCCGCCCTGCCGATGGACGCACTCGAAGCGGGCGCCGACCTGTGCATCAACTCGACGCATAAGATGTTGGGTTCGATGTCGCAAACCGCGATGTTGCATCAGAAGGGCGGCCGCATCCGCGTCGATCGCCTCAAGGCCGTCGTTAAACTGTTCCTGTCGACATCGCCCAACCTCGTGCTGGTCGCCTCGCTGGACGTCGCGCGACGCCAGATGGCGACCGAAGGTGCTGCGCTCCTTTCGCGGACGATCGAAATCGCCAACGATACCCGGCAACGACTCAACGCCATCGGGGGCGTCTACTGTTTTGGGGCGGAACTCGAAGGCCGTCCCGGCGTTTTCGATCTCGATCCGACGAAGATCACGATTACCGTGAAGGCGCTCGGTTACACGGGTTACGAAGCCGAAGAAATCTTGCGCCGGCGGTACAACGTCCAGTGCGAACTCGCGGACCTCTTCAATTGCCTGGCGCTGTACACCATCGGGACGACGCAGGAAGCCGCCGACCGGCTCGTTTACGGCGTCAAAGAGCTGGCCCGCGAGGATCGGCCGATCGACGTCTTTTCACCCTCGGGCGTGCTCGAGCGAAGGCTCGAAACTGGAACGTACGCGCTGCCGAAAATTCCACCGATCCGCATGCTGCCGCGCGACGCTTTCCTCGCCGATACCGAGTTCGTCGCGTTCAAGGAGAGCGCGGGCCGGATCTGCGCCGAGGTCATCACGCCCTACCCTCCCGGCATCCCGGTAATCTCGCCGGGCGAAGAAATCACCCCGGACGTGATCGACTACCTCACGCTCGAAAAGCGCGCCGGGGTCCGCATGCAAGGCCCGTATGACAGCGAGTTGAAACAAATTCGTGTCGTGCGGGAATCATAGGAGCATGGCACGCGGGATGCAGCGGGTGGGGCAAGCGAGCGCGGCGCACGGCCCGCAAGGGGTCGCCGTGGCAGGCGAGAAGGAGCCGACAAGGCGACCGGCTTTGCCGGCGCGGGAACAGTCGACGAGGGTGCGTGTTGGCCAATAGCGCCGAATCCGTCTCCGTGAACTGGGAGCTCACCCAGCTTCTCGACATCTTCCCCCTTCCGATCAGACAGGCGCTCCTTCGCCTTCCCAAGTTGGACGACGTCATCGAGATCGTGCTCGATCTGGGACGTCCGCCCGAGGCGCGCTTTCTGGACGACTTTCACTTCTTGAGCGATCACCACGTGACGCCGGAAGACTTGGCGGCCGTCAGCTCGCGGCTTTCAACATTCGGCGGCGACAATCGCGCCGGCATCGAGCAGACGCTGCACCGAATATCGGCGATTCGCAATCGCGCCGGCAAGATCGTCGGCTTGACGTGCCGCGTCGGCCGCGCGGTGTACGGAACAATCGACATCATCCTCGACGTCGTACGCAGCGGGAAGTCGATCTGTCTGTTGGGTCCGCCGGGCGTCGGCAAGACGACGATGCTGCGCGAGTGCGCGCGCGTGCTGAGCGAAGACCGCAAGCGCGTGGTGATCGTGGACACATCGAATGAGATCGGTGGCGATGGCGACGTCCCGCACGAGGGAATCGGCCACGCCCGCAGGATGCAGGTGCAGAATCCGGCCCTGCAGCATGCGGTCATGATCGAGGCCGTCGAGAACCACATGCCGCAGGTGGTCGTGATCGACGAGATCGGCACCGAGCCCGAAGCGATCGCCTCGCGGACGATCGCCGAGCGCGGCGTGCAATTGATCGCGACCGCGCACGGACAAAATCTCGAGAACATCCTGATGAACCCGACCCTCTCCGACCTGGTCGGCGGAATTAGTTCGGTAACCCTGTCCGATGAAGAAGCGCGTCGCCGCGGGACGCGCAAGTCGGTGCTGGAACGGAAAGCCCCGCCGACGTTCTCCGTGCTAATCGAAATCATCGATCGCCATCGGCTTGCGATCCATCACGACGTGGCCTCGACCGTCGACGCCATGTTGCGCGGGTACGCGCCCCAACCCGAGGTTCGCGCGCGGACGGCGGGTGGGGTCGTCACCGTCGTACAAGAGTCCAAGACTGCGACACCACGCCCGGTCCGTGGCCTTGAGTCGGACTTCGCGGTGGCCCTCGCGAACCACCCGGACCGCGACGAGGACGAGCGCGACGCCCCGTTGCTCATTTTCCCATACGGCGTTTCGCGCAACAAGATCGAGCGCGCGATCGCAAACCTGCGCGTCAATGCCGCGATCGCACGCAAGTGGGACGACGCAGATGTCGTCCTGACGATGAAGGCGCTCGAGCGCAAGGAATCGGAAAAACTCAAGGCAATCGCCGCCGAAAACGTCCCGATCTATTCGATTCAGACAAATACGACGACGAAGATCCAGAGCGCGCTCAAGGACGTTTTCAACTTGCCGCCGCTCGACGTCGAAGAACTCGCGTTGCGCGAGGCCGGTGAAGCGATTTACAAGGTGCTGCTCAGCAACGATCCGATCGAACTCTCTCCGCAGAGTTCCTACGTACGCCGCTTGCAACATCAACTCGCCGAGCAGCACCGCGTGCAGTCGCGCAGCACGGGCCTCGAACCGAATCGACGCGTGCGCTTCTATCGCGGCGGCGAACTTTCGATGGGCGGAGCGTCGGCATAAGCGAACGGCGCGGCTGCTTCATCAGCCTCGAGGGCGTTGAAGCGAGCGGTAAGTCGACGTTGGCGAAGGCACTCGGCGGCCGGCTGCGCGCGCGAGGCCTCGATCCGCTCGAAACGCGCGAACCGGGGGGGACGCCCGTCGGCGATCGCCTGCGGTCGCTCTTCGTAGACCGAACGCTGGCCCTCGATCCTCTATGCGAGCTTTTCGTCGTTTGCGCGGCCCGCGCGCAGCACGTCAGCGAGGTTATCGGGCCGGCCTTGGCAGCGGGACGAATCGTCGTGTGCGATCGCTTCGCCGATGCCACCGTCGCGTACCAAGGCTTCGGGCGCGGTCTCGACCTCACGTTCGTTCGATCGTGCGCCGACGCGGCGGCGGAGGGCCTCGAGCCCGACCTCACGTTATTGCTCGATGTCCGCTGGGAGATCGCGCGCGAACGCCTGGAGAATCGGGCGGCCGGCACCGAGGTGGATCGTCTCGAGGCCGAGCTGGAGTCGTTTCACGAACGCGTTCGGGCGGGCTACCTCGAGCTGGCCCATGCCGAGCCGAACCGTTTCGTCGTGCTTGACGCCGCGCACGCGCCCCAAACGCTGGCCGACGAGGCCTGGCGTTGCGTCGCGCCGCATTTGGAAGTCCGATGACTCCCTCGAGCGAAAGCCTCGACGTCGTCGGAGCGACGGCGGCGCTCGCGTATTTCGGACGGCTGACGACTTCGGAACTGGCGCACGCGTATCTGTTTTACGGAACGCGAGGTGTTGGCAAGAAGACGTTCGCCCGACAATTGGCCCAGTCGTTGCTGTGTCAAGAAGAGAAAGCCGGCGTACTGGGCTATGACGGCACATGCGCCGCCTGCACGTCGTTCGCGGCCGGCACGCACCCCGACTTTCACGAACTGGTGGGGCCCATCAGCATTCGTCGAAAGCCGTCGGACGAACAGGATGATCCGAATTCGGTCGACTTCGTTCGCGAGATGTCGATGCGCCCGTACTTCGGACGTTGGCGTGTCGCGCTCCTCGGCGACGTTGCCTTTGCGACGGACGATGCCGCCGCGAACGCGCTCCTGAAGTTTTTGGAAGACCCCCCGGCCGACGTCCTCGTAGTGCTCACGTCATCGAATCCCGGTTCGATCCTGCCGACCCTGCGCTCGCGGAGTCTGGCGATCGAGTTTGGTCCGGCTTCGCCGGCGCAAATCGCGGCCGCGCTCGAGCGCGACGGCGTTTCCTTGGAGCGGGCGGCCGTTGCGGCCGACGCTGCTTTCGGCAGCATTGGGCGCGCCATAGAGATCCTGGACGAGGTCGAGACCGGCCTTCGGAATGCATCCTTCGCGTGGTTTGCGGCCGCCGTCGGCGGCGGCACGCCGGACGCGACGTTTCTCGGCCTCGGCGACAAGGATTTGAGCGCTGGGCAAAAGCGACAGAACGTCGGAGCGATGCTCGAAACCCTGCGCGCGCTGGCACGCGATCGGTTGGCGGTTGCGCTGGCGGGCAGCGACGTGCGGCTGGCCGCGCCGGATGCCCGCGCGACGTTGGCACGCCTCCCGCAACACTCGTCGCACCAAGTCCTCGCGGCGGTCGAGGCGATCGAGGACGTCGCGCGGATCGCCGAGTCCAACGTCTCGGCGTCGCTCGTGGTCGATTACCTGCGGATGCGGTTGGCGCCGAAATAATCGCCGAGGTGTGGTGATGGAGAAGCGATGAAGATTGAGGGAACCGGGAAGTTACTGCGCATCTTCATCGGCGAGAGCGACCGCTGCGGAATGCAGCCACTCTACACGGTGATCCTCGAACGCGCCCGGCGCGCGGGCTTGGCCGGGGCGACGGTTTTCAAAGGCATCGCCGGCTATGGTGGTCATTCGGTCGTGCACGCGGCTCGGGTCGTCGATCTCTCGAGCGATCTGCCGATTCTGATCGAGATCGTCGATGCGGAAGAGCGCGTCCGCGCCTTCATCCCCGAGCTGGACGCGCTCGTGAAGGACGGGCTCATAACCCTGGAGACGGTCGAGATCATTCGTTACCGGGTCGGTGATCCGAAGGCGCAAGCGTGATCGGATGGTCGCAACTCGCTGCGGTCGCGCTCGGTGCGGGGACGGGCGGCGTCCTGCGCTACCTGGTCGGCATCGCATTCTTGCAGCGCTTCGGTTCGGGTTTTCCGCTTGGGACGCTGTTCATCAACATCAGCGGTTCCTTCGCGATCGGCATCCTTGCGGAACTTGGGCAGACGCGCGCGCTCGGCGTCACGCCGCTGCTGCGGCTCTTGCTCGTCACCGGCCTGCTCGGCGGCTACACCACGTTTTCGAGTTTTTCGTACGAACTCTTCACGCTGGGAGGGGAAGGTTCGCCCCGCCTTGCGCTCGCGTACGCGGCCGCCAGCGTGATCTTCGGTTTTCTCGCAGCCTACGCGGGGGTGGTCCTCGCTCGAGCGATGGCGCGCTAGGAGACAGGCTCCTTCCGGTTCATCTCCAGGAACGACCGAACGCGACGTTCGAGTACGCCTTCGCCATCACGAGCGCGACGTACCCCGCGCAGATCGCCTTGGCGAGAACCAGAAGCAGTTGCGCGGCCACGGCCGGGCTCACGAAGGTGACGTTCTGAACGAACTGCGCCGCGAACAGAGCCCAAAGCTCGGGCAACGCAGCGTAGACGATACCGTAGACGACGACCAGGAGCAGCGTGTTGAGGTAGGAACGCTGGACGCGTTCGAGCGAGACGGAGAGCGCGGCGCCGCCGGGTATCCCGCCAATCGCGGCGGCGGGAATCGCGTAGACGAAAAAATATGCGGCGACCAACTCCAGCGCAATTGCGCCGAATTGTCCCAAGAGGCCGCCCAAATAGTTCGCGATCCACAGAACGAAATTGTAGCCGAGCGAGGCGAGCAAGATATCTCCCAACTTTCGTCGCCCCTCGTCCCAGCCACGCTCGAAGGATGACCGTCCGTATCGCCAGGCGCCGTCCGCGACGATCACTGCGACCCCTAGGCCGAAGCCGTCGAGCAGGCTCACGATCAGGCTCCCGAGGCCGCCCCCGAGCGCCCCAAACGACCCGGACCCTGGCGAGAGGACCATCAGCAACAGCATTCCTACGAGCGCTGTAACGAAAGGCGCGAGCGCGATCTGCGGATTGCGCAGGTAAAGCGGAATCGCTCGAAAGTACGCTCCGAGGTCGACGCTCCGCAATTCGCGCACGGCGGCGTTCCTTAGAACCGAGCGCCGGCGAGCGCCGTGCCGCAGCCGCAGGTTCGCTCGGCCGGAACGTTCGCGATGATGCGATGGATCGCGTTCTTCACGCGCTCGTTATTGCTCGCGAACACCTTGATGACTTCCTCGTGCGAGACCGGGGGGCTACCCTCGAGCCCGACGTCGTAGTCCGTGATCAGCGAGATGTTGACGTAGCACATTTCCAGCTCGCGCGCGAGGTAGCACTCGGGATACTGGGTCATGTTGATCACTTCCCACCCCGCATCTTGGAACCACTTCGATTCAGCCCGGGTCGAGAAGCGCGGACCCTGGATGACGACGACGGTTCCGCGCTCGTGGGTCGTGATCTCGAGGTCGCGCAGCGCCGAGATGGCGACCGGCCGCAGTTGCGGGCAGTACGGATCGGCAAAGGAGACGTGCGTCGTGATGGGTCCGTCGTAAAACGTGTCGACCCGGCCCGTGGTGCGGTCGACGACTTGGTCGGCCACGACCATGTCGCCCGGGGCGACCGATTTTTTGAGCGATCCGCAGGCGGTCGGTCCGACGATCCGCGTGACGCCGAGTTCCTTCATCGCCCACAGGTTGGCGCGGTAGTTGATGACGTGCGGCGGATAGGCATGGAGTTTTCCATGACGCGGCAAAAAGGCCACGCGCCGCCCCGCGATTTCGCCCAGCGCTAGCCGGTCGCTAGGGGCGCCGTACGGCGTCTCCAGCGTGACCTCGCGGGCGTTCTCGATCAGCGAATAGAAACCCGAACCACCGAACACGCCGATCTCGGCGCTCTCTTTGGACACCCTGAAACTCTCCTTGCGTGCGTGCGCGGTCAGTTACTCTTTGAAATCGCTCGGCTTGAGATCTTCGATAAAGCGTTTGAAACGGGCCATCTCTTCTTGCTCCGTCCGTTTGTCGGAGATCGACTCCTCGAGGACGATCTTGTCCGAGACGAAGATCGGTGCTTGCATGCGCAGCGCGAGCGCGATTCCGTCGGACGGACGGGCATCGATTTCCTGCGTGCTGCCGTTCGTCCGGACGACCAACTTCGCGAAAAACGTCGAATCCTTGATGTCGTGAATCACGATCTGCTCCAGGCTCGCGTGAAGCGACTCGAGCATCGTGCGCATCAAGTCGTGCGAAAGCGGGCGCGGCACCGCCGTCCCTTCGAGCGCGATGGCGATCGCGGTCGCCTCGTACGGCCCGATCAAGATCGGGAGGAAGCGCTTGCCTTCGAGGTCCTTTAGGATGACGACGGGATCGTGCGTGAGCAGATCGATCCCGAGTTTGTCAACCTTCATCTGCCGCATGACCGTAACTACTCCGACGCATCCAGGACGATTCCTTGCGCGAGTGGAACCGACCGGGTTGATCTTCTGATGGCTTTATCCTGTGGCATCGTCGGTTTGCCGAACGTCGGCAAGTCGACCATATTCAATGCGTTGACGCGCTCGGCCGCGGCCTTGGCCGCCAATTATCCATTTGCGACCATCGAACCGAACGTCGGCGAAGTTCCGGTTCCGGACGACCGCCTGAAGGTGCTCGCCGAGATCGTCAACTCGAAACGAATCGTGCACGCCACGATGCGGTTCGTCGACATCGCCGGCCTGGTGCGGGGAGCAAGCTCGGGGGCGGGCCTCGGGAACGCATTTTTGAGCCACATTCGCGAGACCGACGCGATCGCGATGGTGGTGCGCTGCTTCGAGGACCCGGACGTTACGCACGTCGAGGGGTCGGCCGACCCGCGCCGCGACGTCGAGATCGTTGGGATCGAGATGGCCCTGGCCGATCTTGCGTCGCTCGCGAAACGCGTGGATAAGCTCGAGCGCGAGGCTCGCGTCAACCCCAAGACGGCTTCCCTCGTAGCGGCCGCACAGCGCCTGTACGCGGCGCTGGAGGCGGGCACGCCCGCGCGCAGCTTTCCGGCTGACTCGCTCGAAGGGGAGCTTGCCCGTGAAAGCTTCCTATTGACCGCCAAACCGCTGCTATACGTGGCCAATATCGACGAAGCCCAGATCGGCGCACCCGGCCCACTCACCCGCTCCTTGTTCGACCTGGCCCAAAGCGAGGGGAGCGGTGCGATCGCGTTCTGCGGCAAGATCGAGTCCGAATTGGCCGGGCTGAGCGACGAAGACGCCCGCGCCTTCACCTCGGAGCTGGGGATCGAGCGCGGCGGCCTCGAGCAACTCGTCCTCTCGAGCTACGACCTGCTGGGCTTGATGACGTTCTTAACCGCCGGCGAAAAGGAAGTCCGCGCCTGGCCGATCGCCCGCGGAACCCGCGCGCCGCAAGCCGCCGGCAAGATCCATTCCGACATCGAGCGCGGGTTCATTCGAGCCGAAATTGCCGCGTACGACGATTACGCGCGGTTGCGGTCCCTCGAGGCAATTCGCTCGGCTGGATTGCTCCGCAGTGAGGGCAAGGACTACGTCATGCAGGAGGGCGACGTCGTCAATTTCCGTTTCAACGTGTAACCGCATCGCGGGCGAGGGGTTCGCGCGCGTGGGCCGTAAGGCCGCAAGTGAAATAGGAGGCAGGTTTTTCGAATGGTAACCCCCGTGCGCGAAGTCTCGGTTTTCGGCGACGCGATTGCGTACTTCAACGAAGCGGCCACGCGCGTCGACATCAGCGACGGGATGCGCCGGATTCTCACGAAGCCGTCGCGGCAGATCATCTTCGCGATTCCTTTCCAGAGTGATGCCGGCGAGATCGAGGTCTTTACCGGCTACCGCGTGCAGTATAACTTCGCCCGAGGCCCAGCCAAAGGCGGCATCCGCTTCCATCCGGGCGTGACGCTCGATGAGGTGACCGCGCTCGCGTTTTGGATGACGTGGAAGTGTGCGGTCGTCGACCTCCCTTTCGGCGGCGGTAAGGGCGGCGTCACCTGCGACCCGAACAAACTTTCGATCGGCGAGATCGAGCGCATCACCCGGCGCTACGCCGCCGAACTCGTCGAAGTCGTCGGTCCGGATAAGGACGTTCCGGCCCCCGACGTCGGTACGAACCCACAAATCATGGCGTGGTTCATGGACACGTACTCGATGCACACGCGCCAGCATACGCCGGGCGTCGTGACCGGTAAGCCGCTCGAGATCGGCGGCTCGCGGGGACGTGTAGAAGCAACCGGCCGCGGCGTTTCGCTCGTGGCACTCGCGCAAATGAAGGAGATGGGGCTCGTTCCGAAATCGTCGCGGGTGGTCGTCCAGGGCTTTGGAAACGTCGGCTCGGTGGCCTCGCAGATGTTCGTCGACGCCGGTTGTACGGTCATCGGTATCTCCGACGTGACCGGGGGCTACTACAACAAGAAAGGCATCGATATTCCCGCCGCCGTCGCGTACGCTAAAGAACGTCACTCGCTCGACGGCTTTCGCGGAGGCGACCGCATCACGAACTCGCAGATCCTCGAGCTACCGTGCGACGTCCTCGTCCCGGCCGCGCTCGAGAAAGTGTTGACTGCCGAAAATGCTTCGCGGGTTGAAGCGAAGTTGATCGTTGAAGGCGCAAACGGCCCGACCACACCGGAGGCGGACCACATTTTCAACGAGCGCGGAATCGTCGTGATTCCCGACATCATCGCGAATGCCGGCGGCGTCACCGTCTCCTACTTCGAGTGGGCGCAAGATCGCCTCGGGTATTTCTGGAAGGAAGCCGAAGTCAACGAACGGCTGGCCGACGTCCTGGACTCGAACTTCGCCCGGATTCGCGGGATCGCGACCGAGCGCCGTGTTCCGCTCCGGACGGCGGCGTACATGCTGGCGATCGAGCGGGTCGCCGCCGCCATGAAAACCCGCGGAATGTACGCCTAAAGCCCGCTATCGGCGCCCTCCGAGTCGCCCCCTCGGCCCGCGGAAGTGGACTAACGTTGCGGGCCGCGTGTCCAGGTGGCGGGTGATGCGAGGGAGACGTCCTTCCAGGCGGGGCGTCCGCGATTCGTTGGTTTGCCGCAGTCGACTAGTCGCGCGTTCGGATTAGCGGATGCGACCGTCCATGCGCCTTCGTCGGGGCATGGGAAGTCGATGGGGCGCGCGCTAAGTGCCCAGGCGCGCGCGGCGCCGTATTGTGGGTCGGGCGAGAACGGGTGCCGTCCCAAATGTAAAACCGTCGTGTTGAAAAACAGCGCCATCGCGATTGCGCCGCCGAGCGCGTAGCGCGCGAAGAACGGGCGTCGAGCGATTGCGAAGGCGGCGCCGACCGCAACCAATGCGACGAACGGCTCCGTGTAGTAGTACCCCGCGCGATACATGGCGTACGTCCGGTCTTGCGTGAAGAAGAGTTCGACCAAAAAAGGAAGCGCGAGCAGCACGCGGACCCCGAGCGTGAGCGGTGCGAATGCGAACGGTACGAGAATTTCGGCGAGAAACGATAGCTGTTGGGGCCACTCGCGATCGACGAGCCCATAGTGCGGGCGTTCGGGCGAATAGCCGAGGGCGCGTTCTATCCCGTAGTAGGCGCCGCCGTTGAGGAGCGCTAGTCCGAGCACGACGAGGCCGAGGCGCCGGTCGTACCAAAGCGCGCCCAGCGCACCGAACCACGCCAGGAACCAGGCCTGGTCCTCTTTGACGCCGAGCAAAAGTTGCGCGCAGACGATCGTCCAGGTCAACGAGCGGTGCCGCACGGCGAGCGCCAACGAAAATGCGAGCAGCGGAACGAAGTGTTCCGGCTCGAACCCGTTGTACGCCCAACCCTGCAGGGAGGGTGAGACGAGCCACGCAAGCGCGAGCGCGATGCCGGCGCCGCGCGGACCGCCAAAGTCGCGCACCAGAAGGTAGAGTGGAATCGCGGATGCAGCGAGCGCGAGAACCTGAACCACGATCATGGTCTCGGGGCGCGGCCAGAGCGCGACGAGCGGCGCGAGCGCCAGGACGAGCCACTGGTTGTGGACGGCCAGGTGCGGTTTACCGTCGGGCTGATCGAAGGTCGTTCCGCTATGAACGAGATTTACCAACGACTGAAGATACAGTCCGGTATTTTGATTGGTACGCAATGCGTACAGCGCGTTGAAATCGAGCGCGATATAGACGGCGGCGAAGACCGCAATGGCCACGTACACCCAGCGCACGAGGGTGATATGAGGCGACGTCACCAGGCTTTCCTGGTGACGTCGCCTGCGGCCACCCCGGGGTGCGGCTAGTGCTTGGCCAGAAACTCCGTCAGCGCCGTTTCGAACGCAGCGGGTTGGTCGACCATGATGAAGTGGCGCGCGTGCTCGATCGTCTTTACGGTGACGTGCTGCGC
>JBDTCF010000106.1:0-13713 GCA_039923715.1 Vulcanimicrobiaceae bacterium | reverse complement strand
GCGGCCGACGCGCATGGATGCGCTAGTGCCGCGCTGCACAGGAGGTGCCCTTCCCTGCGACTCCGCACCCGGCACGTAACGTACGCCGAGTGCGGCCGACGCGCATGGTTGCGATCACGAGGCGGCGCCGGCGTAGAAGTCTTGGAGCGGCGCGGACCACGCGGCGTGAAGCGCGGCGAGGTCCAGCCTCTCCTCGGCCGGCGTTCTGGGGAACAGCGCAATCGCGGAATCTTGAGTCGTCGTCCCAATCGAAACGACCGGGCACGCGAGCGCGCTCGCCAGCCGGCGAAATTCGACCGGCTCCGTTACTTCAACCACGAAACCGCCCGGCTCACCAAAGAGCGCTTCACGGTGACCGGTCCCATTAAGACCGATCGCGCCGATCTCGACACCAAGCCCTTGCAAGCGCGAGCCAAAGCACATCTCGGCGAGCGCCACCAGCAGTCCGCCGTCGGAAATGTCGTGTGCAGCGAGTACGAGACCGCGATCGAATGCTTGGCGCAGCACGCCCAGTTCGCGTCGCAACGCTTCGTAGTCTATGACCGGCATCGCACCGCCTTCATAGCCCAACAGTTCGGCGACGACACGGCCCGCGATCCCGTTCGAATGGCGTCCGAGGAAAAAAATGGTCGATCCGGCTCGCTTAAAAGCGGAAGTTACCGCGATTGACACGTCCGCAAAGGTCCCGACGCACCCGACGATGGGCGAAGCGGGAACACCATTTCCGGTAGCGGACTGATTGTAGAGGCTGACGTTTCCAGAAACGAACGGGACGCCGAGTTCGCGCGCGGCTTGAGCGATCCCGTCAACCGCCGCGACGAATTCTCCGAACTGGCGCGGGTCTTCCGGGTTACCGAAGTTCAAGCAATCGGTCAAACCGGCCGGGACGCCACCGACCGCGGCCACGTTCCGAATCGCTTCGCAGACGGCGTACTCACCAGCCAAACGTGGATCGAGCGCACCGTACCGCGGATTGCCGCCGAGGCCTAACGCTACGCCCAGCGGCGCGCCAGGAACCGGAACGAGGACGCCCGCGTCCGCGTACCCGCACGGAATGGACGTCGCGCCGCGGACGACGGAATCGTAACGTTCGTAGATCGGCCGGCGCGAGCAAACGTCGCGATGCGCGAGGACGCGTGCTAGCAACTCCGCATGCCGGCCGGAGAAATCGTGGTGCTGGGTCGTCCCGATCGGAATCGGGGCGACGCAGGCGCGCTCGTAGCGGATGCCGCTCGTGAGGAAGTCGATCGGAACGCGCATCACCTCAGCGCCGTGGCGTCGGAGCACGTAGTCCGGCGAACGCTCGACGCGGCCGACGATTGCCGCCTGCGCGCCGCGCGCGATTTCGGGCAGCGAGAACTCGTCGTTGTAAATGGCCAGCAGTCGCGAGGTGAAGTGGGGTGGCACGACCCATGCTAGCCGCTCTTGCGTTTCGCCGACCGCGATCACGGCTGCGGGCAAGTCCGGCTGCGATGTCGGGCAGCGGTCGAGGTCGAGCGTCGCGCCGAACCCGCCGCTCGCCACCAGCTCGGCGGTGCAGCCCATGATGCCGCCCGCGCCGAGATCTTTGAAGCCGACGGAGATGTTCTCGGCCACAATCACGTCGAAGGCGCGATACGTCGCCCGCATGATGACGTTCTTCAGGAACGGATCGGGGACTTGTACCGCCCCCTTGTTCGCTTCCGCATCTTCTTCATCGAGCACGAGCGATGAAAAGGCCGCCCCGCCAAAACCACTGCGATCGGTCGCCTTCCCGACGAGCACGATGTCCCAACCCTCGGACTCGGGCGGCGCCGCAGAGTGGATGATCTCGCGTTCCTTCACCAGCCCGAGCGCGAGCACGTTCACCAAACAGTTGTCGCGAAAACCGTCGTGGAAGTACACGTCGCCGGCGATGTTCGGAACCCCAATCGCATTACCGTAGGCCGCGATCCCGTCAACGACGCCCTGCGCCACATACCGGCAGTGCGGATCGTCGAGCGGCCCAAAGCGCAACGGGTCCGCCACGGCGATGACGCGCGCGCCCATGCACAGCACGTCGCGAACGATCCCGCCGATCCCGGTCGCCGCGCCTTCGAAGGGCACGACCTGCGAGGGATGGTTGTGCGACTCGTGCGCGACGACGATCCCGTAGGTCTCGCCGTTCCACTCGCCGAGCCGTACGATGCCGGCATCTTCCTTCGGCCCCAGCATGACCGACGGACCCTCGGTGGGCAGTCGCGACAGGTAGGCGCGGCTCGATTTGTAGGAACAATGTTCCGACCACTGCGCATCGAACGCGTGCGCCTCGACCAGCGTCAGATCGCGGCCCAGCCGCTCGGCAATGGCGCGCAACTCCGCGGTCTTGAGCGCAATCCCAGCCCGCCGCGCCGCCTGGGCAATCGCCACATCGTCCAACCCGAGAACGTTCAACGAAGATACGCTCGCGGCAATCATCGTTTAGGCAACAACGCTACCATTTGGGGCCGGCGGCGGCGCGGACAACTGCGCGTCCGCCGACAACACCGCCGACCGCATATTCGCTTGCACCAACAGAACGCGGCCGAACAAAACGGTGTCCTCGACCGCGAACGTCTTGGCGCATGCCAGCGCCAGCGTCTCGGGGTCCATCGTTCCGGCGCGAAAGACCGGCGTCGAGGTGGCGCTGTCGATCACGTCCGCCAGCGCCGAGTGCGAACCCCCGATCGCGACGAACAGCAGCCGCGCGAAGGTCGCGTCGAGCTGCTGCACGAGCTGCAACACGAAGGCCGGCGTCTTCTGCGCGGAGGCGACCCGGCGAACCGTCGGCAACCCGAAGTGTCCCAGCGCGCGGGCCACCGGTTCGATTTGGCTGACGTGCTCGGGGCCGTCGACCACGAGGGCGACCATTCCGGGGCGCATTTGCGGAAAGCTGCCGACGAGTTCTGCGACGCGCTCGTACGCTTCCATAACGCGCGCTAGGTCGGCGGGCTTGACCTCGGGCAGGTTGCGGTACATCTGCTTGTCGAGCATGAGATCCTCGCGACCCTGCGGCCAAATGCGCCAGGCGTCGTTATCGATCACGTCGGCGATTACGAGGCTCCCGCGCCCCTCGCCCGTCGTGAGCCGCCCGAACTCGATCTTAAGATCGACCAGCAGCGTCTCGCGCCGCCGCCAGGCGTGCGCCAGAATCTCGAACGTGATGCGCGCGATCTCGCCCATCACGCCCAGTTCCTGCGGGCTGGCGAGCCCGCGGCGAACGATCTCGTCGGTCTCGATTAGGGGATCGTGGTTCGCGTCGTCCTTGATGAAGAACTCGACCATGCGCGGAACCAATATCGAACCGCGCCCGATGCCGGGCTTGCGCCGAACGAGCGAGCCGGCGGCGACGCCGCGGATGACCACCTCGAGTGGAATCATGGTGCAGCGACGGACGAGCATCTCGTTCTCGTCGTCGTCCTCGCCGCCCGAGAGGTAGTGGGTGGGAAGCCCGCACAGGTTGAGCAGGCGAAAAACGCGCGCGGTCGTCTTAGCGGCGATTCGGCCTTTTCCGGGAAGCGTGTCGCGGCGCGCGCCGTCACCGGCGGAGATGTTGTCGAGTTGCGCGACGACGAGAACGTCGGGCTGTCCGGGTTGCTCGTACAGCACCTTCGTTTTGCCGCGGGCGACTTCGAGACCTTTGTTCATTTCATTGCGAGCATCCGTGGAGCGGGAAAGGGAGCGAGGTTTTCGATGCGTTGCGCGAACGCGACGGCGCGCTCGGGAGCGTCCCCGACATAACTCGTCGGATCGAGCAGCGAGCGGATTTCGGCCGGATCGAGCAGGGCGGTAAGGCGGCGATCGTCGACGAGCAGGTCGGCCAGTGGGTTGTCGTCGCCGCGCGCGAGCGCGTCGTGCGCGGCGAGCGCCGCTTCGCGAATCGCTTCGTGCAACGCTTGACGATCGCCCCCGGCCTTCGCCGCCTCCATCATCACCGCCTCGCTGCCGGCAAACGGACCGTACGCGCGCAAGTTCTGCGCGATGCGACGCTCGTCGATGCGCAGCCCCTCGACGACCTTGCAGGCGAGTGCGACGATTTCGTCGGCGCACAAGAACGCCTCCGGAAGAATCGTCCGGCGGTTCGCGCTGTCGTCGAGCGTCCGCTCGAGGTAGTTCGTCGCGGCGTTCTGCCAGGCGACCTCGGCGTAACCGGGAAGCAGGCGCGCGAGCGAACCGATCCGCTCGCTCATCACCGGATTCCGCTTGAAGGGCATCGCCGAACTTCCGACCTGCTTCTTGCCGAACGGTTCGAAGAGTTCGCCGAATCCCGGCGACGAGAGAATCCGTACGTCGGCTGCGAATTTCGAGAGCGACGCGCCGAGACCGGCCAGCGAGGAGAGGAGCAGGTAGTCGAGCTTGCGCGGGTAGGTCTGAGTGCTAATGTCGCGCGCGACCAAGTCGAACGCGGCCAAGACTTCGCCCTCCTGTTGGGCCGGCGTACGGTCGGTTCCACGCAGGAGGTGCCGGTACGACGCCGAGGTCCCGACGGCGCCGCGGATGCCTTTGGCCGTCAGTTCGCCGAAAACGCTTCGCAGTTGTTCGCGGTCGATCAGGATGTCTTGCGCGTAAACGGCGAGCCGGTGGCCCACGGTCGTCGGCTCGGCCGGCTGCAAGTGCGTGTACGCCATACACACGAGCCGCGCGTGCTGCGCGATCTGCGCGCCAAACGCGCGAAGCAAGCCATCGACCGCGCTACCAACGAACGCGAGCGCGCGCCGGAGACGATAGACTTCGACGGTGTCCTCGATGTCCATCGAGGTCGCGCCGAGATGGATTTTCCCACCGCCGACCGTCGCTTGGGCGGCGAAAACGCGGATTTCGGCCATCAAATCGTGTCCGATCTCGCGTTCGATGGCGAGCGCGGACTCGATGTCGATTGCGCCGGCGTTGGCCCGAATGTCGTCGAGTTCGTGCTGTGAGATCAGGCCGCTCTTCGCTTGCGATTCGGCAAGGGCCACCCAAACGGCCCGCCAGAGCCGGCGGCGCTCCCGCTCGGAGAATAACTCGCGCAGCTCGGCGCGACCGTATCTCCAGGAAAACGGGGAAGCGTACGAAGCGTGACTCATCGGTGCGCGAACTTCGAGCCCTGGGAGCGCGCTACCCGCGAGGTAGCGCGCCGGCCGAATTCAGGAAACGCTGCTAGTTGTTCGCGTCGAAGATGCCGACGAGCGCCGGAATGGGCGATGCGCCGGGCGTCGGGATCGAGTCGACGGCGTAAACCGAGAGGTTCTGGTAGAGGCTGGCGCACGGCGCAGGCGGGGTCGGGCACGGAAACGACGGCGGCAGCGCGAACGGAAGCGAGCCGAGTACGTCGACCGGCAGCTGAGATGGCAACGGCGTCGGGAAAACCCGAATCGGATCGTTCAGGTAGAGGATCGCCGGTGGCGTGGGAAGGCCGCTCGGCCCCGGGCTCGGGCTTGAAGGCGGCGGTGGTGGCGGTGGGTTGAGCGGCCCGACGTAAAGGCCCGTTCCGGCCGCGAGCGTGAAATGCGAAAGAACGGCCATGCTGTTGACGAGCGGCGGATCGGAGTAGTTCATCAGGCCAAGCTGAGTGATCGTGGGCTGCGTCGACGACGGCTGCGAGAGCGGGACGGGAATGAAGGTGCCGAAGGCGAGGATTCCGCCCGATGTCAGCGGCGCGGCGTGATGCATCACGAGCGTCGCGGCCGTCCCGGGCGAACTCAGGAAGGGTTCGTTGAAGGCCAGCGCGTTCGGAGACAGGACCGCGGGTAAGGTGGAGGTCGCGGCGGTCTTGTCGACGACGACGACGGTGGTGCGAAACGACGTGCTGAGGATCGTCGCCGTCGAGAGCGCGCTCGCGCTGGAGCAACCCGAGCCGGGCGACGCGAGACAGATGGTGACGTTGTGGTTCGAGGGCTGAAGGTTCGCGTAGAACGGCCAGTTGCCCGGACCAACCTGTCCGTACTTCAAGTTAGCGATGGTGCGATTCCCATCGACGTAGACATCCACGGAGCCGATGTCGGGCGACCCGTTCAGGACGCGATACTGAACCGCGCCGGTGTTGTTGGTGGGCCCGCCGGTGGTGTTGTTTGGGAGGCTGCCGGCGCCGAGCGACGATCCGCCCGAGCTGCATCCGACGAGTACGGCCGTTCCGGTCAAGCCGATCGCGGCCGCCCAACCCAAGAGACTGCGCATGAAGGAGAACTCCTCACGAAAGTTCTGCGAATGACGATGCGCGGCCGAGACGCACGGCCGCTGCTAGCCTGGGCGATTTGTCTGCGGTTCCCGAGCTTCCCTTCCCACGCTACCGTGCGTTACGGGGCGTTGCGCTCGAGCGAGTCGGTCGCGATCAGGAGGTCGACGAGCACCCGGCCGTCTTTGGCTTTGCCCGTTACCAGCGCTTCCAAGGCGCGGATCGCCCGCTCGAAACGACGCCTCGCGCCCGCTTCACCGACCTGGCGCGCCACCGGGCGGAGCGCGCGTTCGCGCCAGCTCAGCCTCGCCGGGAGAGCACCGCCGCGCCGCGCAAGTTCCCAGACGCCGAGGCAGTCGGTTGCGACGGCGGCCAACAGCGGGAACGCCGCGTTGCGCCCAGCTTCTTCAAAGAAGTCCGCCGCGGCGCGGTAGGCCTCAGCGGGTCCCGCCTCGACGACGATCGCCGCCGCGTGCGAGGCTCGCCGCTCGATTTTCTGCGTCAATTCCCGCTCGACGTCGGCGGGTTCGATGGGACGATCGAGCAACGTCAACTTCTCGATATCCGTCCGCAATGCGAGCAGGTCCGAGTCGCCTTTCGAGAGCAGCTCGTGCGCGGCCGGCGTCGCCTCGCCTCCGAGGTCGACGAGCGTTTCGCGCGCGAATCGCGCCCTGGTCTTCGCATCCGCGGTAAGCTGGAGTCGCAACGTATCGCCGGGGCTCCCAAAGGTCTCGCCGCGCGCGCGACCGGGCCGCAAATCTTCGATCGCGAGCACGTTGCCCGCTGGGGCCTCTTGCGCGACCTTAGCGAGTGCGCGTCGCGGGTCTGCGCGCAGCTCGTGCGCGCCGCGCACCACGACCAGCCGCGCGTTTCCCATGAACGGCATGGATGCCAGCGCGCTCGCGATCGATTCGAACGATTGCATCCCCGCGGCTTCGAAGCGATCGACGTTCAGGGCTTCCATTCCCGGACCAACGACACGCTCGACCAAGAGCGCCAGCGCCCGCTGCGCGAGCAGCGAATCGTTGCCCTCGAGAACGACGACCTTCGGAATCGGCGCGGGCTTGTCGTGAAACTCGTAAAACGTCACGCGTGCGCCGCTCGCGCAAAGATGCCGGAAGGGCGCGTGGCGAGGTCGGGGATCGCGTCGATGTACGGAGGGCGGGCGACTCCGTACTCCGTAACGATCCCGGCGACCAGGCGGCCTGGGGTTACATCGAACGCCGGGTTGTAGACGTCGGTCTGTAGCGGCGCGGTCGGGATACCGCCGAACGCACGAACCTCGTCGTGGCCACGCTCCTCAATCGGGATCTCGGAACCCGAACGGAGCGCGAAGTCGACCGTCGAGCGCGGCGCCGCGACGTAGAACGGAATCCCGTGATACGCCGCCGCGAGGGCCAGGCCAAGCGTGCCGATCTTGTTCGCAACGTCGCCGTTCGTGGCGATCCGGTCGGCGCCGACGATGGCGCACGCGACGTTCTTGCGGCCGATCGTTAGGGCGGCGGCGCCGTCGACGATCAGCGTCGCCGGCACGCCGGCGACAGCCAGCTCGACGGTCGTCAAGCGCGCCCCCTGCAGCAGGGGACGCGTCTCGTCAATGAAGACGTGGAGGTTCTTGCCCGCGCGTTGCGCGGCCACGATAACCGCCAACGCCGTTCCGAGGCCCGCCGTCGCGAGCGGCCCGGTATTACAGTGCGTGATGACCGCGCCTTCGGCCGGCATCAAGGCGGCGCCGTTGGCGGCGATCGCCGCATCGACCGCGCGCTGCTCGGCATGCAGCTCCCTCGCCGCCCGCAACGGATCGTCGGCGGCGACAACTTGGTCCACGGCCCAGCTCAGGTTCACCGCCGTCGGACGAGCGCGCCGAATGCGTTCGGCATCGGCTGCGAACGCCTCGCGCGAGGCTGCCCGAGCGTGAGCTAAGGCGACCCCGTACGCTCCGAAAACTCCGATGCAGGGTGCTCCCCGGACCGCGAGCGAGCGGATCGCAGCGACGACGCCATCCGTGTCGACCGCCCGGTCGCGCACCAACTCGCTGGGCAAGCGACGTTGATCGACGAAACCGACCGCGTCGCCGTCCCACCAAACCGATTCAAACTCGTCGTCTCGCACGAGGCGTCGTTCGCGCGCGCGGCGGACGGCGCCTCGCTGAGGTTACGCCGTCGTCGCGACCGGAGCGGGCGCACCGCCTGCGGAGAAGCAGGTGCGACAATAGATCGGCCGATCGCCGCGTGGTTTGAACGGGACGGTCGTAGCGGCACCGCACTGCGCACAGACCACGTCGAACATCTCGCGCCCGCCGGCAACCCGTTGCGTTTTGCGCGCCGACCGGCAGTCGCGGCAACGTTGCGGCTCGTTTTCGAACCCCTTTTCGGCGTAGAACTCCTGGTCGCGAACGCTAAACACGAAGGGCGAGCCGCAGTCTTTACAGGTCAGGGTCTTGTCTTCCACCGGAAGCCTCCTTGGGGGCGAAAAGCACAAGGCGCGACGGGCATGAAAGCCGCCGAGATACACCGAGTATACGAGCGCGGGCAAACGAGCGCAAGCCAGCCGACCGCCGAGAAAATAAGAAAACGGCTGCGGAGCGGTTCTGGCTAGTCGATCGCCGCCACGGTCAGCGCCGCAACGGCAGCAGAATAGCCCTTGTCGCCGCGCCGCGGGTCGGCGCGCTCCTCGGCTTGCGCGAGCGACTCGGTCGTAAGAACGCCGAAGCCGATCGGCGTCCCGGTTCCAAGCGCCACGTCCATCAAGCCACGCGCGCACTCGCCCGCCACGTACGAAAAGTGCGGCGTCTCACCCCGTACCACGACGCCCAGGGCGACGACCGCGTCGCAGCGCCCGCGGTCGATCGCTCGTCGCGCGGCGAGCGGCAGTTCGAAGCAACCCGGGACGCGCACCAGCCGCCGGTCGGCCTCGGCGACGCCGCAGGCTGCAAGTGCGCGTAACGCACCGTCTTCGAGCCAGTCGGCCAAGGCTGAATAAAAGCGCGCCGAAACGATCGCGACGCGTTTGCCGCGCGCGTCTGGGAGCGGCTCATCCGAGCGAGGGTCGCCGCGCTTCACGCCGGTAGACGCTCGGCGGGGCCGGCCGAGGCCTGCAACAGGTGCCCGAGCTTCTCGCGTTTGGTCGCCATGTAGCGCGCGCTCGACGGATTCGCGGGGACGGGCAGGGCCACGCGATCGACGATTCGCAACCCGTACCCTTCCAACCCGACGATCTTCTTCGGGTTGTTGGTAATCAGCCGCATCTCCCGAACGCCTAGGTCGGCGAGCATCTGCGAGCCCAGGCCGTAGTCGCGCTTGTCGATCGGCAGACCGAGGAGCTGGTTCGCCTCGACCGTGTCGGCGCCGAGATCCTGCAAGGCGTAGGCGCGTAGTTTGTTGGCGAGCCCGATGCCGCGGCCTTCTTGATGGAGGTAGAGGAACACGCCCCGCCCCTCGCGCGCGATCACATCGAGCGCGGCGTCGCGCTGCGCGGCGCAGTCGCAACGGATCGAGTGCAGCGCGTCACCGGTCAGACACTCCGAGTGAACGCGCACCAACAGGTTCTTCCCGTCACCGATTTCCCCCATTACCAGCGCGACATGGGCCACGTCGTCGA
This sequence comes from Vulcanimicrobiaceae bacterium, assembly GCA_039923715.1. Classification (GTDB taxonomy): domain Bacteria; phylum Vulcanimicrobiota; class Vulcanimicrobiia; order Vulcanimicrobiales; family Vulcanimicrobiaceae; genus JBDTCF01. The sequence continues at coordinate 3,962 of JBDTCF010000106.1, read as the reverse complement.
GTTTCGTCTCATACGCGATGCCGCGAAACGCACCGTGCGTGGTCGGAAGGTCGAACTCCGCGATGCGCTGGACTAACCGCTCGGTTCGCATGCGGTAGGCGATAAGGTCTTTGACGGTAATCAGACGCAGCCGATGCTTTTTCGCGAAGGCGCGCAGCTTGGGAAGGCGCATCATCGTTCCGTCGACATCCATGATCTCGACGATCACGCCCGCGGGGTACAGGCCGGCGAGGCGCGCGAGATCGACCGCGGCTTCGGTTTGTCCGGCGCGAACCAAAACGCCGCCCTCGCGGTAGCGCAACGGAAAGGTATGACCGGGACGCAGAAAATCGGCCGGCTGCGAGGCCGGATCGAGTAGCGCGCCGATGGTCGCGGCGCGGTCTTGCGCCGAAATCCCGGTCGTCGTTCGCCCACGCGCCTCGATCGAGACGGTGAAGGCCGTCTCGTGAACGGCGGTGTTTTCGACGACCATGTTCGGAATGTGCAGCTCGTCGAGTCGCTTTCCGATAACCGGGACGCAGATCAAGCCGCCGGCTTCTTTACGCATGAAGTTAATCGCCGCGGGCGTGACCATCTGCGCTGCCATGACGAGGTCACCTTCGTTTTCGCGGTCCTCGTCGTCGAGGACGATCGCCATCTTTCCGGCCCGGATGTCCGCGATCGCGGCGTCGATGCTGTCGAATGCGGGTTCGCCGGCGACGGCGTCCGGTTGCATCGCGAGTTCCGGCAAAACCGTCGCGAGTTTGCGAACCGTTCGCAAGGTCGGCGAACGGCGCCCGGAGCGCAGATACGAAATGGCCGACTCCGTCAGCCCCGAGCGCGCGGCCACGTCGGCGGCGCTGAGCCGGGCGCGCTCCATCGCCCGCTCGAGTTCCGGTCCAAATGCACGATCCATAACCCTAGTGAACCGCTAGAGTAAACAGTTGTCAAGATGATATATCTGACGCACCAGAATGATAAGACGGGTTGGTTTGACTTGTTAAGGCAGAACGGGCGTGCGGACTCTCGAGGTGCATGTTTGGGGTGAGGGCTGGGTTCAAGCGCTACTTCTCGACCTCATCGGAGAGCGCCAGGGCAGTCGGAGACCAAGGGCACGCTAGAGTAGCGGAGGCACGCACGTTCCCAGGGATCGCCGGCACGTCGTGATGACGTATGGAGCCGCACCGGCGGCGAAGGGCGATCCCGGTATCGAGGTCAGCGCGCCGCTGCTCCCGTTGATGGCGAAGCCCGAGATGTTGTTGGACTGGTAGTTGGCCGCGTAGAGAAACTTCCCGAGAGGATCGATGCCGACGCCGTTGGTGTTCGGTCCGGCGCCAAATGGCGACCCGCTCACCGGCGAGAGGAACCCCGTCGCGGCATTGATCGCGAACGCCGAGACATCGTTTGAACGGTTATTTGGAACGTAGAGGAACCTGCTGGCGGGATCGATGGCAATACCGTAGGGGCCGTTGTCGGCGCCGAACGGCGAACCGCTCACCGGAGAGAGGGCGCCGGTCGTCGCCTTGATGGAATACGCGGAGACGTTGTTGGAGCCGTTGTTCGCGACGTACACGAACTTGCCGGAGGGGGCAACCGCCACGAATAACGGTTGACTTCCGGCCGTGAACGGCGAGCCCGGCACCGGCGAGAGCGCACCGGTCGTGGCATTGATGGCATACGCCCAGACGTCGTTCGAGCCGTGGTTGCAGACGTAGAGGAACTTGCCCTTCGGGTCGGCGGCGACACCGTCGGGATACGTCCCGGTCGCAAAAGGCGACCCTTGGATGGGCGTCAGTGCCCCGCTCGTCGCGCTGACGCCATAGCCCGAGACGTTGCTGTTGCCGTTGTTGGCCACGTACAGAAATTTGCCAGAGGTGTCGAAAGCCCCGAAATACGGCCGATTGCCTGCGCCGAATGGCGAGCCCGCGACCGGCGTCAGCGTTCCCCTTCCGTTGATGGCATACCCGGAGACGTTGCCGCCGTTGAAATTGGGCGCGTAGGCGAATTTGCCCGTGGGATCTATGGCGAGTTCCGTCGGACCCGCACCGCTAGCAACGGGGGACCCCGCTAGGGGGCGGAGGGCACCACTGGCGGCGATTCTGTAGCCGGAAATATTGTTCGAACCGAAGTTTGCGGCGAACGCGAATTCGGCGGCCAATACCCGCGGGCCAGTCGCCGCTTGCGCCAGGTTCGTTGGGATGCCGGAAGCCGTCGCCGGCGTGACGCTCTCGGGTGCTGCGCCGTGTGAACACGCGCCCAAGAGCGGCGCAACGGCGAGCACGAACAAGGTGCGAACGATCGTTCGTGTCTGGAGCATTGCACATATCCTTCTGAAGCTCATTGAGTGGAAGACTTTAGTTCGGAGAAGGCGGGTCGACCGCGATTCCGGTCACCGTGTTATTTACCGACAAGCCGTTCGTGATGCTGTACCTGTACTTGCCGGAGGGGTACGCATAGACGTCGGCTGAACCGTTCGAGAGGTTATTGACGTAGAAGTTGTGGTTCGCGGCGTCCAACTTACCGTAATCGGCGGTACCCTTGGTAGCGAAGGTGTGATTCGGTGCGCCACTGTACGGCGGCGCATAGATCAGGATGCCGGCGGAGTCGTCAATCACGATGAGGTTGTTCTTCAGATCGAACTCGAGCCCGACAGGGAACTTCAAACCGGTAAGGCCGAGAACTCTACTGCCCTTCTGGTGCCCTTTGGGAAATTCGACCACGTTTGAACTGGTGGTACCCGACAGAAAGACATTCCCGACGCGATCGACCGCAACGCCGTAGGGACGTTGAATCACGGAACTCGAGAGGGTTCGCGTTGGTGACGTGGCGCCTTTGGCGTAGGCGTCGATACCGTTGGTCGAAGGGTCGGCTACGTACACCGTACCTTTCGCATTGTCGAAGGCAACGTCTACCGTGAAACCGTTAGGATCGTTCAGCGTCGGCCCGGCCGAGCCGCAGTTCGCCGCAAACGTCAACACTTGCGCCTTGCCGGCGTAAAAACCCGGCACGTAGAGCACGTGCTGCGCGTTGACGCCGACGCCGTTGACGTACCCTTCGGGTCCCGGTACGGCATCTACACATTTGGGTGGGTCGTTTTTCGTATCGGGGAGCGCGTACTCGTTGACGAGGTTAATCTTATACTGGGCGACGTAAAGGCCGCCGGCCGCCGTCGCGTTATCCTGCCCGGCACCAATCACCAGATCGGCAGCCGGTGGGGAGATGACGGACATCAGGGACGCCGCTAACGGCGGCGGGCGCATCCCTTGCTGCGCAAAGGACTCATGGGGTGTCTGCGGGCCGGCGAGGGGCATCGTCTGCTGATTCCCCGCGCAGCCGACCAAGACTGAAAAAGCCGCGGCCGCGGTCAGCGATTGTTTCGTCATCAATACCTCCTAGGGTACGAGCAAAGTCCGCACGCTAGGCGCGGCTGAACCACAATACCATCCCGGCCGACGCCATCGTATGGGGGGAACCCCCCATTTTTGTGTGCCGGCCAGACTCGGCCCAAATACCGCGGCTGAGCCGATGAGGTGGATCTGGTGCGCCGGCTAATCACTTGTCACAGTTGTCAAGTAGGCTAATCTGGTTCACCAATCCGAACTACCCCAGCCTGTCAGACTCTGGGCTCGCTCTGGGAACGTGACGATGACCTTCTGATCGCCGCCTTCAGCCATCCGGCGGTAAGCCTCCGCGACCTCCTCCAGCCGGACGAGGCTCGCGCCAAGCCGCTCGGCGGTGACAAGCCCCGCAACGATCAGGCGCAAGGCTTCCTTGGTATCCTCAGGACCGCAGGAATACGACGAAATCAGCCGCAGGTCGCGGAAGTAGACGCCCGCCTGGTCGAGCGGGTAGCGCGTCCCGGCCTCGAGTGGCGCGAACATCACGACGGTTCCAGCGGGGGCGACCAACTCGAGCGCGGCGTCGAGCGCGGCCGCCGAACCGGGGCCGCAGACCACGACCTCGGCCCCGTCTTCGGCGATGCC
>JBDTCF010000105.1:0-5946 GCA_039923715.1 Vulcanimicrobiaceae bacterium | reverse complement strand
AGGAGAACCCGATCGAGCAACGCGCGGGCGTGATTTCGATGGGCCTAAACTACGACGAAAAGGCGAACACGCCGATTCGCGATTCGGCCGGAACGCAGTTCTACATCACGCTCTCGCCGCAACTGCACCTCGACCGCGCGTTCACGGTCTTTGGCGAAGTCGAACGCGGTTTCGAGGTGCTCGCGCACCTCACCGAAGCCGACCGCATCGAGCGGCTCGAACAAATCGCCGACGACTGAGCGCGTCTTGCGCGTTCGCACCGCTCGTGGAGCTAGCCGCCGTCGGCGCACTCGCCGGGCGCGAGGGCGTCGGCGGTACGTTCCAGGGCACCGGCGACACGGCGCAAGGCGCCCGCTATGGCCTGCCGTCCTTCGGTCCGCGGCGTCCGGTGGTGCGCCAGGGCGTCGCGCTGTAGTTCGTCGATGTGTTGGAGAGCGAGGTCGCGCAGTAAGTCCGAATTTTCCATCTGGTCCTCGAGCGACGTGCGGTAACTGCTCAAGATGCTACACTGGTTATCGTAACTTGTCAAGGAACTTTACCGGTTTCGGCTAACGTTTCCTCACCGTGGCGAAAAAAGACGAAGCGCCCGGATGCTTGGAACTCGTTCGCGCCTTCGTGAACACGTATGCGGTCGATCTGGGAACCGACGAACTGGACACACGGGGGGCGTGGCATCGCTGGCTCGTCAATCGCGGCTTACTGCCGGCAGGCGCCCGTCTGCCGACCGAACCCGAGCGGCAACGCGCGCTCGCGTTGCGTGAGGCGCTCCGCGGGCTGCTGGGCGCGCACAACGGGCTCGAGCCCGAAGCGGGCGCGCCGGCGCTGCTTGCGGGAGCGGCCGATCGAGCGAAGCTCACGCTCCGGTTCGAACCAGACGGGAGCGGCCGGCTCGAGCCGACGGCGACCGGATTCGACGCGGCGCTGGGACGGATCGTCGCCGCCGCCTACCAAGCGCAAAGCGACGGGACCTGGCCGCGCCTCAAGACCTGCCACGACGAAACGTGCCGGTGGTCGTTCTACGACAGCTCGAAAAACGGCTCGCGCACGTGGTGCAACATGGATGTCTGCGGTAACCGGTGCAAAGTCCGGCTCTTTCGCGCGCGTGCCCTTAGCTAGAAGCACCTCGCAATCGCAGCGCCGGTGGGGGGCTTAGCGCGAGACGAGCGCCCGCAAGGCGAGGAAGGCGTTTTCTTTGCGTTCGGTGACGCGACGGTAGAAATAGCCGGCCCAATGCGTGCCAAACGGCACGTAGACCCGAACGTTGTAGCCGGCGGCGACGAGTTCGCGCTGCAAGTCGGGGCGCACGCCGTACAGCAACTGGAATTCGAAGTGTTCCGGACCGATGCCCTGGGCCCGCGCGTACTCGCGCACGCCGGCGATGAGGCGCGCGTCGTGCGTTGCGATCCCGGGGTAAGCGCCACGCGAAAGCAGCGCTTCGGCTAAGCGCAGATACTCACGCCGGATCGCGGCCATCGGCTTGTACGCGATCGAACGTGGTTCGCTGTACGCACCCTTGCACAAGCGCACGCGCGCGCCCAGTGCGATGGCGCGCTCGATGTCGGAAGGCGTTCGCCTGAGATAGGCTTGCAGTACTGGGCCGACGTTGCGGTGCGTCGCGAAGGCGAGTTCGAAGACGCGCAGCGTCGCGTCGGTTAGCGCCGAGCCTTCCATATCGATGCGCACGAAGGGGTCGGCGAGGGCGCGCGCCCGCTCGCAAATTTCGCCGACGTGCTCGACGGTGAGGTCCTCGTCGATCAGAAGCCCGAGCGCCGTCAGCTTTACGGAAACGTTCGTGCGCGCGCCGGTCCGTTCGATCTCGGCGAGCATCTCGCGATAGACATCACGCGTGCGTCCGGCTTCGGCGCGATCGGTAACGTCTTCGCCCAGAAAGTCGAGCGTCGCGGTCAGCCCCGCGGCGTTGAGTTCGCGGACCGCGTCGAGTGCGGACGCAATCGTCTCGCCGGCGACGAACCGTTTCGCCAAGAAGAAGAAACGCCGCTGAAACGTGGAGTCCGGCGCGAAGAGGCGTTCGAGGACCATGACCCGCGCGCTTCGACGGCCGCGTGGGCTAAACCAGCCGGCGCCGGGCGAGCCAGGTGAGCGCCACGATCGCAGCGCTGAGCGCGACGAAACCGGCGCTAAGCGCCAGCGCTCGCTCGAGCCCGTCGGCGGAGAGCGCAACCTCGAGCGCGATCGAAAGCGAGGTCGGATGGTACGCCACGATCGAGGTGGCGCCGTACTCGCCGAGGGCGCGGAGCCAAGCAAGCAGCATTCCCGCCCCGACGCCGGGGGCCGCGAGCGGCAGCGCGACGGTGAAGAAGCTGCGCAGGCGGGAGGCTCCGAGCGTCCGCGCCGATTCCTCGAACGCCGGGTCCAACTCGCCGAAGGCCGCCGACGAAACGATCGCCACCAACGAACCTGAAACGAAGAACTCCGCCAGGGCGACGCCGCCCAACGAGTCGACCGGTCCGAGGCCGTGGGCTGCCAGCCAAGCGCCCAGTGGCGCGCGCTCGCCGACCACCCCCAGCAGCAAAATGCCCGAAGCGAGCGGGGGCAGCGCGAGCGGCACCGCCAGCGCGAACAAGATCGCGTTGCGCCAGAGCCCGCGCGCGCCCCCGAGCACGTAGCCGGCAGGGACGCCCAGGAGGCTCGCGATTGCGACCGCGGCGAGGGAGGCCTCGAGCGAGACGAAAAGCGCCGCTCGATTTTGGGGATCCGCGAAGGCCGCGGCCACGGCGGCCGGGCTGACGCGACCGGCCAAGCCCACGATCGGCGCCAGCATTGCTACCGTCAGCGCGGCGAGGGCCAACGCGAACGCGGGCGGGAAACGCATCGCTCGGTCGTTCGCACTCATCCCGAACGCAACCCGCGGGGACGGAGACGCCCGGCGCACGTCGTAAGGCACCGACCGTGGAAGTCAGTCTGGCGACGATCGCTCGCGTCGCACTCGTCGCGTTCTCGCTGGGCCTCGACGTTTTCGCGGTCTGCGTGGGGGTCGGGATTCGCGGCGCCCCGGTCGCGCTCCGCATCCGGATCGGGGCGGCCTTCGCGACCTCCGAGGTCGCGATGGCCATCATCGGCGTCTTCCTCGGCGCGGCAGTCGGGCGACACGTCGGCACGATCGCCGGCTACCTCGGTTTCGCCGCCCTGGTCGGCGTCGGCATCTACATGGTCGCGGAGGCGCGCCGTGAAGGCGAAAACTCGATGGACCTCTCGCGCGGCTGGGGACTCTTCGTGGCCGCGATTTCGGTGAGCCTCGATTCGCTGGGCATCGGATTCTCGCTCATCTACATCGGTGCGCCGCCGGCCTTCTCGCTGGTTGCGATCGCCGTGGCGTCGCTGATCTCGACAACGGCCGGCCTCACGTTTGGGCGCGCTTTGGGCCGGCGCGTCGAGGAGTCGGCCGGCATGTGGGCCGGCATCGTGCTGATTTTGACCGGGCTCGGCTTTGCGCTCGCGAAGTATTTGAGCGAAGCGCACGCCGTACCGGCCGCGCTGGGGTTCGTCTGAGTCCCGCGTGGCGCGTCTGGCTCGCGACCGCGGTTTACGCCGCGGTCTATTTCGTTCTCGGTGCCGACCGCTACGTGACCTATCACTCCGGCGCCGATTTGGGGCTGTTCACGCAAACGATCGCGAGCGCGTTTCACGGGTTCTCGAATACGACCGAGGGTGGGAGTCACTTCACGTTTCACTTTTCGCCGATCTTGTATCTGTGCGCGCCGCTGTTGTGGCTCACGCATAGTCCGCTGGCGCTGGTCGCAATTCAGGCGCTTGCGGGCGGCCTGGCGGCGCCCCCGCTCTTCTACTTGGCGCGGCGGCGGGTTGGCGAGCGGCTCGCCTGGCGAATCGCACTCGTCGCGCTGCTCTATCCGCCGCTAGCGGGTGTGACCTTCACCGATTTCCACGAGAACGGGTTCGCGCCAGCCGCGACCCTGTGGCTGATCTGGGCGGCCGATGCGCGTCGCTGGGGTTGGGTCGCGCTGTTTTTGGCGCTGTGCCTGGGTATCAAGGAAGATCAGGGCCCCTTGCTTGCGTTCGCCGGGCTGTTCGCGGCGGTCTACTTCGCGCGGCGTGGCGAACGAGCCGGCGTCGCCTTCTCGCTCGGCGCCGTCGCCGTCTCGCTCGCGACCTTCGTCGCTTTTTTTGCCTTCGTGCGCCCTCTCGCCGGGGCGACGGACGCCTGGGGTCCGCTCCACTTCTATACCTGGTCCCACATCGTCGATCCACGCGGCAGCGCGCCGTGGTATTCCATCGGCCGGCCGGCGTACTTTCTCGAAGCGATGGTTCCACTCGCATTCGTGTGCTGCTTCTCGCCGCTGTTCATCCTCGCATTGCCGGCCTTCGCCGAGGTGCTGCTCTCGCACGAGTCGATCACGTATACGATGGGGCAGCACTACGCCGCCGTCTGGATCGGCTACGTTCTGGCGGCGTTCGCGCTGGGCGTCGCACGCATTGCGCGCCGGCACCCGCTAAGCGCGCAACGTCTGGTGACCACGAGCGCCGTGCTCTGCGGGCTCGTCCTGGTCTTCGCGAGCCCGACCCACTGGGGCCACTACTTGCGGCTGCGCACCGCGCACGACGTCGCCATCGACCGCGCCTTTCAGTGGCTGCCGCCGACGGCGCCGGTTGGAACGCACGACGAACTTTACGCGCACCTCGGCTTCGACCCGAACGCGTCGCTCGGATTGCGCCGCGACCCGCAGTACGCCTTGTTCGACAACACCTACTGGTCGTCGTACTGGGTCGAACGCGTTCGACCCAGGCTCATCGCCGAAGTGGCTGCCGGGACTTACCGGATCGTGCGCAGCGACGACGGCATCCAGCTGTTCGTGAAAACCCGGCGCCCGTCGCTCGGACCCGCGCGATGAACGTTGCAGCCGAACTGCTCGCTCTGGCGGGAGACCGCCGTTCGATCGCCGTCGTCGGGACGAGCAAGAATGCCGGCAAGACCGTGGTGATCGCCGCACTGTGCGAAGAGTTCGTGCGACGCGGCGAGACCTACGGGTTGCTTTCGGTGGGTCGCGACGGCGAAAGCGTCGATGCCCTGGAGGGGACGCCGAAGCCGCGCCTGTTCTTGCGTGAAGGTACGTTGTTCGCCACGGCGCGGCCGCTCGTTCCGGCGCACCCGGCGGCCGAGGTGCTGGCGAGCGGCACCGAACGCGGCGCGCTCGGGACGATCGTCGTGGCGCGAATGCGACGCCCGGGTTTCGTGGAGATCGCGGGCCCGGCCAGTGCGGCCGGCGCGCGTCGCGTCGTCGCCGCGCTGTTCGCACTTGGCGCGCACCGCGTCGCGATCGACGGCGCGGTCGACCGCTCGACGGCGCTGCGCCCGGAAGACGCGACCATCGTCGCGACGGGTGCGGCCAGCGGCACGACGATCGCACAAGTGGCCGAGGCGGCGGCCGGGCTCGTGCAGCGCCTCGCCTTACCCGTGGTCGATCGGGACTTGCCGTTCATCCGGCACGCGGGCGCGTTGAGTGCGAGCGCTGCGCTTGCGTATGCGCGCGCCGGCGAGCGCGCGCAGATTCTCGTCGACGATCCGACCCGCGTCGCGATCGGCGGACGCAGTTTTTCCGGCATCGCCCGTTCGCTAGACCTACGCGTCGAGCGGACGTTAACGGTCATCGCGGCGACGGTTGCTTCGGCCGGACCGGAGCGTGCCTTCGAACCTCGCGCGCTCGCGCGTGCCGTGGCGCGGGCCACCGCGTTGCCGGTTTTCGACGTCTACGCCGCGACCGCGAGCAGCGCGGCGTGACGGGCCGACGCGCCGCGCCCTGGAGTGACGAAACCGCGCGTGAAATCGGGCTCGCGTGGCTCGATGCGGAGCTTGCGCCGAGCGCCGACTTCGGACGGCGCGCCGGCGCGCGCGAGCGCCCGTTTCGCGCGGGCGAGGAAGTCGCGGCGCGCGCCGCGATCGAGCGCATCGCACGCTTGGCCGCACAACTC
>JBDTCF010000104.1:0-11053 GCA_039923715.1 Vulcanimicrobiaceae bacterium | reverse complement strand
TGAGCGGCTCGGAAGACCGCGTGTTGGTCGATCCCGCCGCTCTCGACGAGCGCGGTCTGATTGCGCTCGACTGGTGGTATCCGAATCGGGACGGGAGCCTCGTCGCGTACGGCGTCTCGGAGAACGGTGACGAGTTGAGCACGCTCCACGTTCTCGACGTCGCTAGCGGGCGACTCCGCAGCGACAAGATTCCGAACACGCGCGCCACCTCGCTCGCCTGGCTCCCGGATGGCTCGGGCTTCTACTACACGCGGCTGGAAGACGCGGCGTATTACCGGCGGCACGTGCGGTTCCACGAATTGGGTACGCCCTCGGACTCCGACCGCGTGGTGTTCGGCGCCGGCCGCGACGCGGAGGAGTGGCCGTTGGTTGCGCTCTCCCACAGTGGCCGCTTCTTGATCGTCACCGCCCATCGCGGCTGGAGTTCGAGCGACGTGTACGTCGCCGATCGCGCGCGCTCGGATACCGACTTTCGCGTCGCCGTCGAGAGTCGTAGCGCCACCTACGATGCGGACACGATGGGCGACCAACTGATCGTGCGCACCAACGACGGGGCTGCTCGATTCGCGTTGTTCGAAGCTCCGCTCGAGCGGCCGGAGCGCGCGGGTTGGGCGCCGGTCGTGCCGGAAACGGAGGGGGTGTTACAAGGCGTCGCGATCGCGCGGGATGCGTTCGTTCTGACGTACACGCGCGAGGTCGCGGCCGAGGTCGTCGTGCGGCGACGCGACGGAACGTCGTTCGCGGTCGAGCTGCCTCCGCTCGGCAGCGTCGCGGCAGCGAGCGCGAGCGAGGACAGCGACGATGTCTACCTACACTTCGAGTCGTACTTGGAAGCGCCGACCATCTTCCGGCTCGATGCCCGCGACGGAACGACCGACGTCTGGGAGCGCCTGTCTTCTCCGATCGACCCAAAAGCCTACGACGTACGCCGCGAGTGGTTCGTCTCGCGCGACGGAACCCGCGTGCCGCTCTTCGTCCTCGCAGCGCGCGAGCGCGCGCGCGACGGCGGCGGCGCGCCGTGCGTGCTAACGGGCTACGGCGGCTTTGCGATTTCGCGAACGCCAAAGTTCGTCGCGTCGATCGTGCCGTGGCTCGACGCGGGCGGCGTCTATGCGGTCGCAAACCTACGCGGGGGCGGCGAGTTCGGTGCGGCCTGGCATCGCGCCGGGATGCGTGCCAACAAGCAGAACGTGTTCGACGACTTCATCGCCGCACGGGACTATCTCGCGAGCAGCGGCATCGCCGATCCGGCCCGCATCGGAATCGTCGGCGGCAGCAACGGGGGACTCCTCGTCGCCGCGGCCGCGGTCCAACGGCCCGATCTCGCGCGGGCGGTCGTCTGCGCCGTTCCGCTGACCGATATGCTGCGCTTCCCTCGTTTTCTTTTAGGGCGTTTGTGGGTCGACGAGTACGGCGACCCCGACGACGCAAACGACTTTCCGCACCTGTTTGCGTACTCGCCCTATCACAACGTGCGCGAGGGGGTCGCGTATCCGTCGATGTTGATCGTCAGCGCCGAGGCGGACTCGCGCGTCGATCCGGCGCACGCCCGCAAATTTGCGGCTCGGCTGCAGGCGGCGAGCAGCAGCGGGCGGCCGGTCTACGTTTACGTGGAAGCACAAGCCGGTCACGGCGCCGGCAAACCGCGTACCAAACTCGTCGAAGAACTCGTCGACCGTTGGTCCTATTTCGGAAACGAACTCGGCGTTACGTTCCTTAGGTGAGGTGTTTGCGGAAAAAGGCTTGCACGCGCTCCCAGGCGTCGGACGACTCGGCGACGTGGTGGTCGGGTTCGCTGCCTCGGAAAAATGCGTGCCCGACCGCGGGATAAACCTGAACCTCGAAGCGTTTGCCGGCCCCACTCAACGCCTGCTCGATGCGAGCGATCGCGTCGGGCGGAATGCTTTGGTCCTGGCCGCCGAAGACGAGCAGCAGCGGCGCGCGCAGGTCGGCGACCTCGGCCAGCATCTCCGGTTCGCCGCTGTGGAGCGGACGGGCGATGCCGGTCCCGTAGAAGGCGGCGGCCGCGGAAATACCCGGCATCGTCGCGCTAAAAAACGCAACCGTCCCGCCCAGGCAAAATCCCCACGTCGCGATATGTCCGAACGCGACGAATTCCTGACCGTTGAGCCAGTCGATGGCGGCCCCGAGGTCGGCGCGGAGCGTCGCGCGCGTAATGCCGGCAGCGGCCTTCATGCCGATCTGGGCGCCCTCGGGAGTGTAGGGGGCCGCCAGCTCGGGATCGGTCCGGTAGTAGAAGTTCGGCACGAGTGCGACGTAGCCCGCGGTGGCGAGGAGGTCGGCGACCCGCCGCATCTCACGGTTCACGCCGTAAATTTCCTGGAGCACGATCACGGCTGGATGCTTCCCCTTCGGAGGGGTCGCCAAATAGCAGGGCATCGCGGTGCCGGCAACGCTAATCGTAAGGTCCTGTGATTGCACGGTCGGAAACTCTCCTGTCGCTTGGCTGGTTATACGCTCCACCAGGCGGGTAAGGGCGGTGCACGATGAGGTCGATGGTAGCGAAGTCTGACGGTTTGAAGTCCGTCGGCGAGCGATTGCAGCTTTACCGGGCGCCGCATCCGCACGCCGTCGCGACGTTTGCCGACGACGTTCGCAGCGGCCTTACGGCAAAGCGCAAGTATCTCCCGCCCAAGTACCTGTACGACGACCTCGGCTCGGCTCTGTTCGCCGCAATCTGCGAACTTCCCGAATATTATCTGACGCGGTCCGAAACAGAGATTCTGCAGCGCTACGCGGGCGAGGTGTTGCAAACGCTTGGAGGCCCGATCGAGTTGGTCGAACTCGGAAGCGGCTCCGCCCGCAAGACGCGCCTCGTGATCGAAGAGGCGCTGCGCCGGCAGGAACGCCTCACGTACCATCCGATCGACATCTCGCCCGGCGCCTTGCTCGCGTCGGCCAACTCGCTGGTCGCCGACTACGACCGCCTCGACGTGATGGCCTACGCCAGCGACTACTTCGAGATATTGGCGACCTCGCGCCTACGCACCACCGAACGCGTCTTGGTGCTATTCTTGGGTTCCAACATCGGCAACTACGAGCCCGAACCGGCTCGAGCACTGTTGCGCGCGGTGGCCACGGCGTTACGTCCGGGTGACGGGCTCTTGTTGGGTGCCGATTTGAAGAAAGCCCGACGAACGCTCGAACTTGCCTACGACGATCCGACCGGCGTCACCGCCGCTTTCAACCGCAACCTGCTGGGCCGCATCAATCGAGAACTCGACGGTTACTTCGATTTGCGCGCCTTCTCGCACGTGGCTCACTACGACGAATCGCGCGGGAGCGTCGACTCGTTTCTGGAAGCCGCATACCCGCACGAGGTTGCGATCGGCGCGCTCGACCTGGTCGTTCCATTCGCAGCCGGCGAGCGGATCCACACGGAGTCGTCGCACAAGTTCTCGAGCGCCGATATCGGGCGAATCGCCGCCGACTCGGGCTTTCGCGTCGCTTCCGGCTGGCGCGATGAAGCCCAGCGCTTCGGCGCCAGCCTCTTGATCGTGAACTAGTCCCGTCGTTCAACGAGCGGAGCGGCGCACCGTGCGCTCGAGCCCACGCAACGAGAGATCGGCGCCGAGCGCGAGCGCTATGCAGACCACGCTTCCGGCGACGATCTTGTCGGGTTCGTCGCGCTGAAGCCCGGCGAACAGAAGGACGCCGAGTCCTCCCGCGTCGATCCAGGCCGCTAGGTTAGCGATGGCGATCAACGAGACGGTCGCGATGCGTATCCCGCCGACGATTGCGGGCAGGGCCATGGGCACCTCGACGCGCCACAAGGTCTGCAGCGGCGAGAGGCCGAGGCCGAGTGCGGCCTCGCGCATCCCCGCGGGGACTTCGCGTAAACCCGTGGCGACGTTGCGCACCAGAATCATCTGCGCGTACGCCACCAGCGCGACGAGCGCGGTCGGATAGCCGATTCCAAACAGTGGAATGAGAAGCGCGAACAAGGCGAGGCTGGGAATGGTGTAGATGACGCCGAGCGCTCCCAGGATCGCCTTCCCGGCGCGACGCTTGCGCGCCGCCAAGACGCCGAGCGGTGCGGCGATCGCGAACGCGATTGCGAGCGCTCCGAGGGTCAGTTCGAGGTGTTCGAGCAGCCGTAGCCAGACCTCGTAGGGGTGCGCGAACAGGTAGTTCATGCCGCGGCTACGATCGCCGCTCGCACGTCGTCGAAACAGAGCGTTCCGACGGTCCGCTCGCCGTCGCGCACGGCTAGCACACGCGCGCCATCCAGAAACGCGCTGAGCGCCTCGCGCAGGGTCCGGCCCGCTTCGATGGTTGCGTCGCCTGCGTCTCCACCCGTCGCGCGCATCGCGTCGCGCACACGCAGAAGCCCGAGCCGTCGAACGCCGTCGCGGGCATCGAGCAGCGCTTCGACGAACGGTGTCGCCGGACGGCCGAGCACGCGCAACGGCGTATCGTACTGCACGATGCGACCGTCGTTCATGACGACCAAGCGATCGGCCAGGCGCAGCGCTTCGTCGACATCGTGCGTTACGAAAAGAATCGTCGTACCGAGCACGCGATGAATGCGCGCGAGTTCGTCCTGCAGCGCGCTTCGTACCAAAGCGTCGACCGCGCCGAAGGGCTCGTCCATCAGGAGCAGCGGCGGCTGGGCGGCGAGCGCTCGCGCGACGCCGACGCGTTGCGCCTCGCCGCCCGAGAGTTCGCGCGGCAGCCGTGCGCGATAACGAACCGGGTCGAGCCGGACCAGGGTCAGCAACTCGTCGACGCGGGCGGCCACCCGCGAACGGTCCCATCCGAGGAGTTGCGGCACGATCGCGACGTTGGCCGCGACGTTCATGTGTGGGAAGAGTCCGATCGCTTGGATCACGTACCCGATGCCGCGACGCAACGCGGTCGCCTCGACATCGCGCACGTCGCGTCCCTCGATCCAGACGCTGCCCCTGAACGGTGTGACGAGCCGATTCACCGTTCGTAACAAGGTGCTCTTGCCGCAACCGGAGGGGCCGAGCAGAACGACGAGTTCGGCGGCCGGGACATCGAGGCTGACGCCGTCGACCGCATTCCGATCCGTCCCCTCGTAGCGCACGGCGACGTCTTCGATTCGCAGCGCTGCGCCCCGGCGGTTCAAACGAGGTGTTGCGCGCTCAAGAACTCGCGTGCAACGTCGGCCGGTTCGCGTTTCTGCCCGTCGACGGCAAAGTTCAGCGAGCGCATTACTGCGTCAGTCAGATGGGGGCTTAGTGCGTTGAGTTGCGTCGCAATCGGTGGGTGCGCGAGCAGGGTGGCGTGCCGTACGACGGGAGCGACCTGATAGGTCGGCCAGAAGTGCTTGTCGTCGACGAACACCACCAGCCGGTCGGCCTCGATCTGACCGTCGGTGCCGAATGCGACGACCACGTCGACATCGCCCGATTCCAGGGCCTTGTACTTCAAGCCAATGTCGAACAGCTTCACGTCCTTGAAGTGAAAGCCACCGTATGCGCGTTGGAGTCCGGGCAGGCCGTCTTCGCGTTTGGTGAACTCCGGGATGGCGCCGAGCCGGAGCTGTGGCGCGATCCGGGCCAGATCGCTCAGCGTTCGCAGGTGGTAGCGGCTCGCTAGTCCCTGGGTCGTGGCGAGTGCCTGGGTGTCGTTCATCGGAGCCGGATCGAGCCAATCGAGCTGGTAATGGGTCGCGTAGTACGCCTTCACGGTGTGGTAGATCGTGGCCGCGTCGCCGTGCGCGGGCGCGTGCAGTTCGTTGATCAAGGCGGTTCCCGTATACTCGGGATACAGGTCGATCTCGCCGCGCAACAACGCGGCCATCGCGATCTGCGTGCCCCCCAAATTGAGCCGGCGCACGACCGCCAGCCCGTGCTTTTCGAGGATCTGGGCGTACATCTCGCCGAGCAGGAGCTGCTCGGTGAAATTTTTCGAACCAACCTTGATCCCCGAGGCCTTCGCGCACGAGGGAAGGATCAGTGCCGCGCCGGCGAGTGCGAGCACGCGCGCGCGAGAGAGTTTGGTGGTCGCGTTCATGCGGCGTCTCTTCGAAGGTCGCCGAGCGAAGCCCGCAGCGCGAGGCGCCGCTCGATCCAGCCCAGGGCGATTTCTGCGCCGAGCGCCAATAGCGCGACCGAAATCGCGCCCTCGAGCAGCGCGCCCATGTCGTTGTCGGCGAGGCCGTTTACGATCGGTTCGCCCAGACCGCCGCCGCCGATGAAGGCGGCCAGGGTCGCGCTCGCGATCACTTCGACGGCCGCCGTGCGGATGCCGGCGAACGCCATCGGCAGCGCGAGCGGCCATTCGACGCGCAACTGAATCTGACGAGGGGTCATTCCCAGTCCTCGGGCGGCCTCGATCCAGGCCGCTGGAACGCCGCGCAAGGCGAGATCGACGTTGATCGCGATCGGCGGAATCGCGAGCAGTGCGAGCGCGATGACGGCCGGCCGAAAGCCGACGCCCACGAGGGGAATCATCAGCGCCAACACGGCAAGGCTCGGAACGACTCGCGCGGCGTTGAGCGCTCCGAGAGCGGCCGTCCGCGCCTGCACCGAGCGGGCTGCCCAGACGCCCGCCGGCAGACCCACGGCGAGCGCCACGGCGAGCGCGGTCAGCGCCAGGAGAAGATGGTCGCGAACGTGGACGAGCAGATCGAGCGCCACCGCGCCTGGACTCCCTTCACCTTGCGTCGAAGAAGCGACTTCCATGATCGTTCGACCCGAACCGGCCCCAACCTCACCGCTTGCGAGCGAAGCGCTCCCCGCGTTTCCGCGGCTCGACGATCCCTCGCTGTACTACAGCCGCGAACTGTCCTGGCTCGAGTTCAACGATCGCGTGCTTGAAGAAGCCGAAGACGAACGCAACCCGTTGCTCGAACGCCTCAAATTCGTCGCGATCTACGGCACGAACCTCGATGAATACTTCATGATTCGCGTCGCCGCACTCAAGCAGCAAGTCGAGGCCGAGGTTCACCGCCGTTCGAACGACGGGCGGCTGCCGGCCCAACAGCTCGAAGCGATCGCGCGCCGTTTGCGGCCCTCCGTGGCGCGCGCCACGGAGGTGCTGCGCCACCAGATTTTGCCGGCTCTCGAGCGCGTTGGGGTCAAGATCCTGCGCTGGTCGGAACTCGATGCGAGCCGCCGCGAGACGCTGCGCCGCACGTTTGACGAGCGGATCTTTCCGGTGCTGACGCCGCTGGCCGTCGACCAAGGACATCCGTTCCCGTACATTTCGAACCTATCGCTGTCGCTGGGGGTGGAACTCTACGAGCACACCAGCGAAGGCGAGCGCTACCACTTCGCGCGCGTGAAGGTGCCGGCTAGCTTGCCGCGCTTGATGCCGGTCGATGCGCCGCCCGGACAGACGCACTACGTCTTGATCGAAGACGTGATCGCGCACAATCTTGCGGTGCTTTTTCCCGGGATGTCGCTGCGCGCGTCCTACTGCTTCCGCGTCACCCGCGATGCCGACCTCGACATCCAGGAGGACGAAGCCGACGACCTCTTACGCGCGATCGAGTCGGAACTGCGCAAGCGGCGCTTCGGCCAACCCGTGCGCCTTGAAGTCGAGTCCTCGATGCCGGCCCACTTGCGTGCGCTCCTGCGCGAGGCGCTCGAGCTCGAGGCGACCGACGTGTACGAGATCGACGGCCCAATGGCGACCTCGGACCTCTGGACGCTGGTGAATCTGGAACGCCCAGAACTCCACGACCCGCCGTTCATGCCGGCCATGCCCAAGCGGTTGGCGCACGCCAGCGACATCTTCGCAGCGATTCGCGACGGCGATCTCATGCTCCACCACCCGTACGAGTCGTTCGATCCCGTCGTGCAGTTGGTCGCGCAGGCTGCGAGCGATCCTCACGTGCTCGCCATCAAGCAGACGCTGTATCGAACGTCGGGCACGTCACCGGTCGTCGGCGCGTTGATGCGCGCCGCCGAGAACGGTAAGCAGGTGGCGGTCCTCATCGAACTCAAGGCGCGCTTTGACGAAGAGAACAACATCCACTGGGCGCGAAACCTCGAGCGCGTGGGCGCGCACGTCGTCTACGGGCTGCCGAATTTGAAGGTGCACGGGAAAGTGACGCTGGTCGTGCGCGACGAGCCGGACGGCATTCGCCGCTACGTCCACTTCGGAACCGGAAACTACAACGAGAAGACGGCGCGCATCTACACGGATCTCAGCCTATTCACGTGCCGCCCCGAACTCGGCGCCGACGCGACCCATCTTTTCAACGCCTTAACCGGTTTCTCGAAGGCCACGAAGTACGAGAAGATCATGGTCGCGCCGGTCACGCTCCGGGCAGGCTTTCTCGACCTGATCGAGCGGGAGACCGAGCACGCGCTGGCCGGCCGCCCGAGCGGCATTCGGGCGAAACTCAACGCGATCAGCGATGCCGAGATCGTTCGCGCGCTGTATCGTGCCTCGCAGGCCGGCGTGCCCATGGAACTCGTCGTCCGCGGGATGTGCGAACTGCGGCCGGGCGTGCGCGGTGTGAGCGAGACGATCCGCGTGCGCAGCCTCGTCGGTCGCTTTCTCGAACACTCGCGTTTCTTCGAATTCGCGAACGGCGGTCAGTGCGAAGTCTACATGGGCAGCGCGGACTGGATGGGTCGCAACCTCGATCACCGCGTCGAAACGACGATTCCGGTGCTGGACGCGCATATCCGCACGCGCGTCTGCGCGATTCTCGACGAGCTGCTCGAGGACACGGTGAAGACGCGCTTCCTACAGAGCGACGGCACCTACGTGCGAGCGAAACCGGCGCCGGGCGAACCCGAACGCAACGCTCAAGACGAGTTCCTGCGCGCCGCTGAAACCCCGACCCAAGGCGGCTAGGCTAGCGCGGGGCGGGCGGCCAGCGCGAGGATCGCCTGCCACTCGCTCGCCGTGACGGGCTGGACCGAAAGACGCGAGCCGCGGCGCAGCAATATCATGTAGGCGAGTTCCGGCCTGGCGCGTAGTTCGGCCAGCGGAACGAAGCGCGGAAGCTCTGCTTCGAACGCGACGTCGACCATCTGCCAGATGGGCTTTGCTTCGCTGCTCTTCGGGTCGTAGTACGGGCTCTTGCGGTCGCGAGCGGTGAAGTCCGGATAGGCCTCGCGCACGACCCGCACGACGCCGACGATTCCGGGGATTTTGGTGCTCGAGTGATAGAAGAATCCCAGATCGCCGAGACGCATTTCGAGCATCGTATTACGCGCCTGGTAGCTTCGCACGCCGCTCCACTCGGTGCGCCCTTCGCGCATCAAGCGGTCGAAGCCGAAGGAGTCGGGCTCGCTTTTGAAGAGCCAGTGGCGCGGCATGCCCCCGCGCTTCGTTCACCACGGCAGCAAACCTCGTCGCGGGCGGAGAAGTCAGGGTGACCGTGGGAAAGCAAGCGACGTACGTTAGCAAGTCGAGCGCCGGATGGAATGGCGTCGAGCGCGAGGGATACGTTCCCGGCGAGGCGACGCGGGTCGTGCGCAATACGTTGATTGGCGGCCGCAAGACCAACGCCAGCGAACCCGGGCCGAACCTCGAGCTCCGCTACTTCGAAGTCCCGCCCGGTGCGGTGACGCGGCTCGAGAAGCACGAACACGAGCACTACGTGATCGTCGGTGAGGGCGACGGCGTGGCGATCGTGGGTACCGAGGCGCGCGCCGTGCAGCGGCATGACGTCGTGTACGTTGCGCCGCTCGTGCCGCACCAATTCGTCAACCGAGGCGAGGGCCCGTTCGGATTTTTCTGCATCGTGGAAGCGGTGCGCGACGTCTCGCAGCCACTCTCCGGCGAAGAGCTGGCCACCCTCCGCGCCGCGCCTGCGGGCGCGTTCGCGGATCCCGACGGCGCGCCGCCTCCGCGTGCTAGTGGAGCTTGATGACGTTCGGATCGACGGCCGGCGTTTGACCCGCGAACGCGCGCTCGAGTAGCGTTCCCAATTCGCCTCTTTCGCGCATCGGGCCGAGAATGTCGGTGTCGCCGTAGAACGTGCCGTCGATGAAGACTTTCGGGAGCGTCGCCCAGTCGGTCATGGCACAGAGCGCGTCGCGTTTCGGCATGTTTTCGAGCACGTCGACGACCGCAAACGGGTAACCGAAACTCTTGAAAAACTCGATCGTCTCGTGGGTGAAGCCGCAGCGCGGCGCGTCTTTCGTTCCCTTGCCGTAGACGAGGATTTTGTTGTCGGCGACTTCTCGTTCGATCTCGTCGCGCAGGACATCTGACATTTCTTACTCCAGGACTTCAGTGCGAACTTCGAGGGCGTGCAAGCGGCCGTCGGCGCGGGCGCCGGCCACCGCGCTTTCGACCATGCGGTGACGGTCGAGCGGCGACTTTCCGGCGAACGCCCGCGAGCGTACCAACACGCGCAGGTGATCTTTGGTGCCGGTCAGGTCGAACACGTCGACCTCGGCATCCGGCAACGCGGCCCGTACGAGGGCGACCATGGCATCCTTCTCGATCATCGAGGCGCGCTGTTCTGCTCCGAGCGGGCGCCTACCCGCGAACAGCGCCTAAGGTCGAAGGGACGGGCGCCCACGCCAGAGGGCCCAGAGGCGGCGGCCTTCTCCGAGGGTTCCGGTGAGCGCCGGAACCGCTCGCTCGGCCGTACGCGCGACGCCGGCGGCCAAGACGATGGTCGCGACGCCGACCAGAACCGCCGGCACGCCCTGCAAGCGGACGCGGTTGCCGATGCGGATGCGCGAAGCGCGCAGGATCGGAACGGGATCGAACAGCGGGGCGAGCGTTTCGAGCAAGGCGTTCATCGGAAGGTCTTTCGCCGCGCGAGGCGCCTGCCGCTTTCTCGGCTCCGCCCGACTTTCTACGTCACGCGTGACGTGCTCGCGCCAGAGCGTATCGCTTTCAGGTTCGTCTGCCCGAACATTTCCAAGCCGACCAACGCGAACGTTTGCATCAGGCGCGCCAGTTCGACGGGGTGGCGCGCCACGGTAGCCGGCAGGTCCCATCGACCAGACGCTGTAGTAGGGGCGCATGATCCACCGCTTGCTCCCAGCTTGCGCGATTGCGTGTTCCCTCGCGCTGCCGTTTCAGGCCGTCGGCCTAGCAGCGCCCTCGAACGCGACCGCATTGAAGTGGTCTCCGTGTCCGG
>JBDTCF010000103.1:0-11457 GCA_039923715.1 Vulcanimicrobiaceae bacterium | reverse complement strand
CGTCGTTGCGGTAGCGGACCCGCACGCGTTGACCGTGTACGACGCGCAAGAGTGGGCCGGGCAGCGTCCCATTGTAGGCGAGCGCTGCGAACGAAACGTCGGCGGTGGGTGCGAACTGCAGGGGGCCCGCGCGTAACGCGTACTCGACGACGTCGGCTTCCGCCGTACGCCCCCTTAACGGAGGCAACGCACAAGCGAGCATAGCTCCGCCACCAGCTCGCAGAAATGTCGAGCGGCGCATCAGGAGCCGACCTGCACCGGAAGATCCAGGGACTGGCCGTCGTACTGGATACGAATCACCCACGGACCGCCCATCGTGAAGGTGACCTTGCCGGTGAAGACGCGCGGATCGCTCGTCGATTGCAAGCGCACGCTCGAGGTCTGCATCGTGCTCTTGCCCATCTCCATGGTTGGCAGGGCGATGACGCCGGCGGGCGGCGTTCCGGGGAACGTCACGCTGAGCACGGCATCGGTGACCGGCATCGCGGGCTCGAGGCTTGCGATCGGACGCGCGCCGCTTCCACCACCATCAAGATTCGACAAGTACGCGACGACGTTGGCAATCTGCGCGTCGGCGAAGCCGAAGTTCGGCATCGGCGCCCGCGGACTCTTGATGAAGTCCGCGATTTGTGCGGCCGTCAAGCGCTTCTCGATGCCGTACAGTTTTGGCCCGATGGAACCACCTTGCAGGTTTGCGCCGTGGCAGCCGGCGCACCCATTCGCCTGAACGAGCGCGGCGCCCGCGTTCGGAGCATCGGATGCCACGGTGCCGGCGGCTGCGGCGGGCGTCGCGGATGCCGCAGCCGCACCAACCGCCGCGAGTCGTGCGCCGACCGGCGCCTTCCATAAATAGCGATGGTTTTGGACGTACGGCCCAGCAAACGCGAGTTGGAAGGCGATTTGTGGCCGCTGCTGCGGACCGGCCTGGAGTTCGCCGATCAGGGAGAGGTTGGGCCGCAGGTTGTGCGAGACGTCGAGCACGTACTGTCGGTTCAACGTGTCGCTTGAGCCGACGTCGTAGCGAAGCAGCACGTGATTGCGCCAGCCCAGATCGCGCTCGGCCTCAACCATGAACCCGTTGAGCGGGACGTTCGCCTCGCCGATATCCGGATGCGCGTCGAAGCCATGGTAGTACATCGACTGGAAATGCCATTGCGAGGTTTGGTAACCGTAATAGATCCCTTCCCGCGAGAAAGCGTCGCTCCCAAGGAACGCGTTGGAATCCGGATCGTGCAAGGGTGCAAAGCCGCGCATGGCGACCAGGCCGACGCTCCACGGTTTCGACATGCCGCCATAGGAGACGTTCAGGTCGAGCGTTCGCGGATTCTTCGTCGGATTGTAGTCGAGCGCGTCGCCGAGCGAGTTGCTGCCTGTCAAATACGAGACGTTGTACATGAACTCGTTCGACATGCCGTTGAAGGCAAGCCCCCAACGCGCATCGTTGGGGTTGAAATCGTTTTGCCCGGTGGTTTGGGTCGCCAACAGGTAGTCTCCGATCGTCCAAGCATGCGCCGGCATAAAAGGAAACGGGGTGTGGAATTTACCGAGTTGGAGCGAGTTGGTGCCGTGTGCGAGCCCGTTCCACGAGAGCCACAACTGCTCGGTATCCCCGATGACGCCGGAATCGAGCGTATGCTGCTCGGCATACCAGGTGAAGTTGCGTCCGAGGAAACCTCCCGCGAGATACGATAGATCCGAGACCTGCGTTTTGGCCGGATGGTCCTTATTCGCCAGATAGGACGTGACGTAGGCTCGCACCGCAATTGGGAGCGCCTGATCCTGGCTCGTCCGATTCAGCGTTTGGAAATTGGTCATCATCACCATCATGCCGTAGCGTGTCATGCCCGGAAACGTGGTGTGACAGACTTCGCACGAGATGCCTTGACCGTTTGCAAAAACCGGGATAGCGAGCGCGCTCGCGGGTGCGATCGTGAAGAGGATCGTCGCCGCGCAAGCCGCGCGGATCGACGCAACGCCTCGTTGCATGTGGTGAACCCTCCGAGGGAATCGACGCAGCTAGAAAAGGGACGGAGCGAAGCTACGGATTCGGAGGGGGTCGCTCGAAGCGGCTTTCACCGGCGCGAACCTTTAGTGCGTAGCCGGCAGCAATGGGTGCGAACGCCAAGCGGCTTGGCAAGACGAAGTCGAACCGTCGGCATAAATAGACGGATGCGTCGCGCGCGGCGTGCACGCAGCGGGCGAACAGGCGCGCGAAGTACGCGAGGGCGAGCGCGACCACGAGCGCGACCAGAAGTTGCGCCGCGTAAGAAAGAAGCGAGGGGCTGAAGCCCTCGGCGCGCTCGAGCCCCCAGAAGAGCACGACTTGCAACGGACCCAGCCTGAGCAACAGCCGCCCCGCGGACGGTTCCATCCGGAGGTGGGCGATCGCGCCGGAGCGCGTCAGTGCGCCTGCAAGCAATACGCTGCACACGGTCAGTAACGTCGTCGCCGACCAGGCGAAGAGCGGGCCGAGGTACCCATGGTGGCCATCGGCCGCGGACTGCCCCGTCACGACGTAAGCAAGCGCATGCCCGGCCAGAGTCGCCGGAAGCGCCGCAAACACCCAGACGGGAAGCGAACGTCTCACACCGGGAGCGTTGCCCGTCCGCGATTTTGCACCTGTGGGTTTTGACGCGGCGCGAAGGCCGATCATGGCTAGGGGGCGGGTTGTGGGGCTCTGCGGCGAGCGAGCAGGTTGAGGATCGCGAGGACGACCGCGGCCGCGAAGACCGTCCACGTCATCCGCGCACCGGGCAGCACGCTCAGCCCGAACGCCGCGTCGAGCGAGAAGGCACCGAACCCGGTGAACGCCAGCGCGAGCGCGCTGCCGATGTAGAGGAGCGGCATTTCGACGCCTGCGGGCGCGAAAAACCCCTTGCTGATGTGCACGGTGAAGATCGCTACGAGCATCACGATCACCATCAACGCGGGACCGATCGGACCCAAGAGCCCGAGCGCGAGCAAGACCCCGCCGCCGAACTCACCGAGCCCCGCACCGAGTGCAAACAGCTTTCCGGGTTTGTATCCCATCGATTCCATGAAGCCTCCGGTACCGGCGATGCCGTGACCGCCGAACCACCCGAAAAGCTTTTGCGCCCCGTGCGCGGCGATGCCAAGCCCGAAGATCAAACGCGCGATCAAGAGTGCCTCGTCCATGCGAACCTCCTACGCCGCTGTGCTTACCTCGCGAGCTACCGAAGGTCCCGCGAGCGACCTGCGTGCAGGCACGGCTAGCCGAACCTTCACGCCCGATCGATGTTGCGCCCGGGCGTCACCGCAAGCGTGGGACGGGGTCGACGGGGACGCCGTTGATGCGGACTTCGAAGTGCAGATGCGGACCGGTTGCGCGACCCGTCATGCCGACGGCGCCGATCGCTTGACCGCGCTGCACGTCTTGTCCGACGGCAACGAAGATCTGCGAGCAGTGTCCGTAGAGCGTCGAGGTCTCGCCGCCGTGGTCGACGATGATCGCATTGCCGTACCCGCCGTACCAGCCGGCGAAAATCACCCGCCCGCCGGCGGCGGCGGAGATCGTCGTACCTTGCGGCGCCCCGATGTCGATGCCCGGATGCGTTTCGAACCCCGGTCCCATCGGGTTCGGTCGCAGTCCGAAGGGCGAGGTGATCGGTCCCGAAACCGGCCAACTGAATGCGCCGGGCGCGCCCGCGTTGGGCGGCGGGGCCGCCTGGCCCGCTAAGAGTGCCGCCCGCCGGCGTGCCTCGGCTTCGCGCGCGCGCCGCTCTTCCTCCTCGCGTTGCCGTTCGCGGATCATCGCTTCGAGTGCGCCTTCTTGATTCGCGGAGAGTTCCTCGAGTTGGGCGACTTGGCCGGCGACGGTGCGGCGTTGCAAGTCGGCGGCGGCGAGCAACCCGCGACGTTGCTCCGCGAGCGCGGCGAGTTGGCCTTGAACGCGTTGCTGTGCGGCGACTGCGCCGTCGAGCCGCATCTGCTCGGCCTGCAAGCGCGTCCGCGCGGCGGAAACGACGCGCTCGGCGTCGCGCCGTTCGCGCACGGTTTTCTGGCTCTCCGCAATCAGGTACCGAATGTCGTCCCAGCGCTCGACGAACTCGTTCCACGAGGTTGCCGAAAGCAGCACGTTGAGATAGCCGATGTCACCTCGCTCGTAAGCGTCGACCAGCCGCCCGCGGAGGGCGTCGTTGTGCCGGGCGAGCGTCGACTCGGCGGCGTCGAGCTGCACCTTGTTCCATCCCAAGCGCCGTTGGCTCTGATGAACCTGCGCGTCGAGCACGTCCAGATTCGCGTTGACGAGCGTTATCCCGTGGGTGGTTTCGTCGAGTTGGTGCGAGATGTCTTGGGTGCGTACGCGCGCGATTGAAAGCTGTCCGCGCTTTTGTGCGAGTTGCGACTGGGTGGCCTGGACCTTCCCCTGTTGATCGTGAATCTTGTCGCCGATGGGCGACGCGAACGCCGGCCCGGTGACGAGGGCGGAACACAGCAGCGGCGCGAGCGTCGCGCGAGCGAGCGACGTCACGTACGCAAGTAGCGGCCGACCGATATCCACGACGCGACCACCCCAACCGCCGCTCCGACGCCGAGCAGTTGGAGCGCCATCATGCCGCCGTTCGGGGTCGCCGCGTGCAGCGGCAGGAACGGCACCGCGACGATCAGCTTGGGCACGAGTTCCCTGCGGGCGAGGGCGAGCAATCCGATCGCGATGCCGGCCCCCAGCACGCCGTCGAGTAAGCCCTCGCAGATGAAGGGGCCGCGAATGTAGGCGTTCGTGGCGCCAACGAGCTGCATGATCGCGATCTCGCGACGGCGCGCGAAAACCGTCAGCCGAATGGTGTTCGATATGATGATCGCCGCAACGAGCACGAGCACGCCGACGATGGCCAGCGCGATCTTCGCGAGCACGTCGGCCAGCCGGAGCGCTCGGGTCACCACCTGCGCGGCGTAGCTTACGTTGGCGACGCCGGGGTACTTGGCGATCGTCGCGGCGACCTTGGTGACGTCGTCCGGGTGGACCACCCGCACGCGCAGCGCGTCGGGCAACGGGTTGCTGGTCAGCAACGTCGTGTCCATCTGACCCTTCAAACGATCGCGCATTTCGTGCAACCCTTGCGCCTTCGAAACGTACGCGACCGAAAGCACGTGCGGATCGGCGGCAATGCGCCGCCGCAACACCTGCGCCGCATCGCCCGTCGTCTTATCATCCAGGAACACGGCGATCTCGATCTTGTTCAGAATCGAAGCCCCGACGCCCGCAAGCGTCGTGCGGACGGCGAGAAAGCTCCCCAACAGCGCGATCGTGACCGTGACGGTCCCGATCGCCGTGAGCTGCATCGCGGCGTTACGCGTGAAGTTCCGAGTGACCTCACCCAGAAAGAAGCGAAGTTTGCCCCAGTCCACCAGCACCTCGTTCCAGGAAGTAGAAGCCGCGCTCTTCGTCGGCCACGATTCGGCCGTCGTCCAGGCGCACGACGCGCCGGCGCATCCGGTCGACGACGGCTTGGTTGTGGGTCGCCACGACGACCGTCGTCCCCTTGAGGT
The DNA here is from genome assembly GCA_039923715.1 of Vulcanimicrobiaceae bacterium. Classification (GTDB taxonomy): domain Bacteria; phylum Vulcanimicrobiota; class Vulcanimicrobiia; order Vulcanimicrobiales; family Vulcanimicrobiaceae; genus JBDTCF01. Next base: position 5,946 of record JBDTCF010000103.1, on the reverse strand, counting down.
TAATCCGGAGCAGCAGCTCCATGATCTCGCTCGTGTTCGAGGGGTCGAGGTTGCCGGTCGGCTCGTCGCACAACAGGAGTTTCGGATTGTTCACCAGCGCGCGCGCGATCGCGGTTCGCTGCTGTTCGCCGCCCGAAAGCTCGGTGGGAAACATCCGGCTCTTGTGCGAGAGCCCGACCAGGTCGAGCACGCGCGGCACCTGGCGCATCACGTCGCGGGTCTTCGCGCCGGTCACTTGCAGGGCGAACGCGACGTTCTCCCAGACCGTTTTCTCAGCCAACAACTTGTAATCTTGGAAGACGACGCCGAGATTGCGGCGCAAGTGCGGAACGCGCGAGCGACGCAAGCGGTCGACGCGAATCCCGTCGACCGTGACCTGGCCTTGCGAGGGCACCTGTTCGCGGTACAACAGTCGCAGGAGGCTCGACTTACCGGTTCCCGAATGGCCGACCAAAAAGACGAAACTTCCCTTGGCGACGTCAAGATCGACGCCGTCGAGCGCGCGCGTCCCGTTCGGGTAAACGAGACTCACGCCGCGCAACGAAATCACGACGCGCCGCCGACCGCCACGGTCGCGCGAAGGCTCGCGAGCGATGACATTGGAGGACCATGTTGGCCTTCCAGCGGAGGGACCCTTCCGCTCTTTCCAGCTCTTTTCACCGGGGTACCATGAATTTCGACCTAACCGAGGACCAGAAGGCCATTCAGTCGCTGTGTCGCGACTTCGCACGCAACGAGGTTGCGCCCAAAGCCGAGCACTACGACGCGCACGCGGAGTTTCCGTACGACTTGGTGCGCAAGATGGCGGAGCTGAACTTGCTGGGTCTGCCGTTTCCGGAAGAGTGGGGTGGGGCCGGCGCGGACACGGTCTCGTACGCGCTGGCCGTCATGGAGATCGCGCGCGCGGACGCGTCGACGGCGATCACGCTGGCAGCGAACGTTTCGCTCGGCGCGACGCCGTTCTACCTTTTCGGAACGAAGGCGCAAAAAGAGACGTACCTGATTCCGCTGGCGCAAGGCACGATGTTGTGGGGCTTCGGCCTAACCGAGCCGCAGGCGGGCAGCGACGCCGGCGGGACGCAGACGCGCGCGGACCTGCGCGATGGCAAGTGGACGATCAACGGCACGAAGGCGTTCATCACCAACAGCGGGACCGACATCTCCGGCGGCACCACGATCACGGCGGTGACCGGAACCGATGCGAAGGGCCGCAAGGAAATCACGAACCTGATCGTCCCGCAAGCGACGCCCGGCTTCTCGCGCAGCAAGAAGTACAAGAAGATGGGCTGGAAGGCGTCGGACACCCGCGAGTTGTCCTTCGAGAACGCGGTCGTCCCCGCGGAGAACGTACTCGGCGAGCGCGGCAAGGGTCTCAAGCAGTTTCTGACGATCCTGGACGGTGGTCGCATTTCGGTGGCGGCACTCTCGGTGGGGATGGCGATGGGCGCCTTCGACGAGGCCCTCAAGTACGCTAAGGAACGCCAGCAATTCGGGCAAGCGATCTCGAAGTTTCAGGCGATCCAGTTCAAGCTGGCCGATATGTTGACCGAGATCGAGCACGCCAAGCTGATGGTCCTTAAAGCCGCCTGGGAGAAGGACAACGGGCGCGCCTTCGAGATGACCGCGAGCCTCGCGAAGCTGTTCTCGGGCGAACTCTCGCGCCGGGTGGTCAACGAGGCTGTCCAGATCCATGGCGGCTATGGCTTCATGGACGAGTACCCGGTCTCGCGAATGTACCGCGATCAAAAGATCAACGAGATCGGCGAGGGGACCAACGAGGTTCAGCGCCTGGTCATCGCGCGGCTGATGGGGCTGTAGAGGCGCACCTCACCATACCGCCGGAGCCGAGCCGCAAGGGTCTCGACCCGCGTTCGCGGTTTGTTAGGTCAAACGGGGTACAGTGGAGACCCGCGGACATCGGACGTTCGCGTCGTTATAAAATGGAGGTACCTCTCATGCGTGTTAACCTGCGGTCAACGTTACGAACGCTCGCGGTTTGCTCGGCCCTGTTGGTCGTCCCGTCGCTCGCCGGAGCTTCGTTCATCGTCACTCCCGACCACGGCGCTCGGTACGGCCCAATAACCTTCACCCCCTCGAGCATCGTTATCGCGCTCAAGGTCGGCCAGTCCGGAACTGGCTCGTTCAGAATCCACCAGAACAGATATCACGGGAAGTTCACCGGGCGGATTACATGCCTGCTACCGATCGGCAAGCCGCGCCTCGACATCGATCGGGACGTCGCAACGGTCTTCGTACCCAAACAGCTTGTTGCCATCGACATCGGCTGCAGTGCCGGAATCCGTGGCGGGGGCAACCGGGTCGGCGTCGAGCCAATCCTCATCAGCATCACTCTGTAGCGACAATTGCTGAGCCGGCCGGCACGACGGGAAGTCGAAGGACGACCGTCGTGCCGAATCCGGGCGCGCTTGTGAGCGCGATCTCGCCCTGCGCGCGTTCGACCGCGCGCTTTGCGATGGCGAGCCCTAAGCCCGAACCGTCGATGGCGCCGCGGGAAGCGCCGCGGTAGAAGCGCTCGAACGCGTGAGTACGCTCTTCGTCGCCCATGCCGGGACCGCGATCGGCGACCGTCACGGTAACGGCGCGGCCGTCGGCTTCGACCCGAACGTCCACCGGGGAGTGGGGGGCGTGCTTCAGCGCGTTTTCGACGATGTTGCGCAACGCTTCGTAGACTTCGCTCTCGTCGGCGGTGACCCATGTGTCACCGCCGGTTGCCAGATGTAGCCGGCCTTCGGCCCCGCTTGTCGATTGCATTGCGTCGACGACGTCCTGTGCGACCAGCGCGACATCAACGCGCTCGCCGCGCGCACGCAAAGGCTGTTCGAGACGCGCGAGCAGCACGAGCTTGTCGACCAAACCGCGCATTCGCGTTCCCTGGTGACGCATGCTATCGTACACGCGCACGGCCACCGGCGGCTCGGAAATCGCGCCGGCTTCGAGTAGGTCGAGGTAGCCGAGGATCACCGTCAGCGGCGTGCGGAGTTCGTGTCCGGCGTCGGCGATGAACTGTCGCATTTCGGCTTCGCTTCGATCCCGATCGCCGAGCACGGCCTGCACGTGCGCGACCGCACCATTGTACGCCGCCGCCAGCTCGCCGATCTCGTCGCGGTCGGCGTGTGTCACCGCGCCCGGTGCAAGGTCGCCGGCGCCCAGGCGACGCAGCGCTTCGGTCACCTGACCCAGCGGCGCCACGGCGCGTCGCGAGATTGCGCGGCCGAAGAACCAGGCCGCCGCCAGCGCCGCCAGACCAATCGGGAGCATCAGCTCCCAATAGGAGCGCAGGGTGCGCGAAAGTTCGATGGCCTCAGGCGCGACGAACACCTGGCCGCCGGGAACGGCAATGCGCGTTCCGTGTAAACCGATCAAGGTGGCGATCGCGGCGATGACGCGCGGTCGCGGAGACGGGGCTGGATCGCCGTAGAGGCGACGTCCGTCGGCGGCGTCCACGACCACCCGCCGCCGCGTCCGTTTGACGTCGGCGTAGAGGGCGGGAGCCATTGCGCTCAACGAGCGTCCCTGCGCGCTCGCCGCCCGCGCGTCGCGGACGACGCGCTCCGTATCCGAGGCGATGCTCGCGTTGACGCCGTTGGCATAGTTGAGGAAGGCAAATACCGTTGACGCACCGCCCACGATCGCAATTAACCCCAACGCGAGCGCGACATACCAAAGCGTGAGCCGCGTGACGAGCGATTGAGCCGCGCCATGCGCCTTAGCCATCGCGCAGCGAGTAGCCGATGCCTCGAATCGTTGCGATCAGGCGCTTGGAGTATCCCGCGTCGACCTTCGCGCGCAGATACGAAATGAAGCGGTCGACGGTTCCCAGCGTTAGGTCCGCGTCGGGGCCCCATACCAGATCGAGCAACTGCTCCTTCGGAAACACCTGGCGCGGTCGTCGCAAAAGTGTCACGAGCAGGTCGAACTCGTGGGGTGAGAGCTCGATCTCGTTGCCCGCGCGCGTGACGCGGCGCGTCCGGAGATCGACGCTCAGGTCCGCGAAGGTGAGCGCGCGAGGTTGATCGAGATTCGGACGGCGCAGCGCCGTTCGCAGGCGCGCGGCCAATTCCGCGAGGTCGAAAGGCTTGTTGATGTAGTCGTCCGCGCCGCGCACGAGCCCGGCGATCCGATCGTCGACGTCACCTTTCGCGCTGAGCATCAGGATCGGCGCTTCCGTCAGCCCGCGCAGCAACGGCAGCAGCGCGATGCCGTCGATCTGGGGGAGCATGATATCGAGCACGATCGCCTGCGGAACCCACTCCTCCACCAGACGGAGCGCCGCGGGTCCATCCGGAACGGAGCGCACGGTGAATCCAAAGTGGGCCAAACCCATCTCGAGCAGCTCGCGCAGCGCGCGTTCGTCATCCACGACGAGCACGCGAGGTCGCTCGGCCGGCGGGGCGACGGTCACTTGCGCACCAGCGTCACATCCGGGCCCTTCAACGAACCTCGCCTCAAGTCGTCCTTAACCCGACCCGATCGCGAAGAATACCAGGATCAGGATGATCGCTGCCATCCCGGCGAGTACGAACGCGCCCAGACCGGTCGCGACCAGATGGTCGCTGGGCTTGGTTCCAAGGTGGGAGCGCGGCTCCGACATCGAAAAGGTCACCTCCCGTCGCTGCGTACGGACATCGTACCAAACGATTTGGAGGAAAGTCTGAGAGCCTGAAGGCTCTGGAGGGTCTCATGCTACGTCGCTTCGGTCTCGTGCTCGCCGCCTTGGCGGGTTTGGGCGCGCTCGCATTCCTCGCGGTTCGCCCCGCGCTCGCTCAACTCAAGGTCGGCGCCGCGGCCCCCACGTTCGCCGCGAAGGCCTCGCTGGGGGGTAAAGTCTTCGATTTCGACCTCGCCAAGGCGCTGGCGAAAGGCCCGGTCGTCCTGTACTTCTACCCGGCCGCATTCACCAAGGGCTGCACGCTCGAGGCGCACGACTTCGCGGCACACATCGACGAGTACCACAAGCTCGGCGCGACCGTCATCGGCGTCTCCGAAGACGACATCGCGAAATTGAACAAGTTTTCCGTCTCCGAGTGCCGCAGCAAATTCGCCGTCGCGGCCGACTCCGACGCCAAGATAGCGAAGGCGTACGGCGCGCTCCTCACCACGGTCCCGAGAGCGTTTGCGAACCGGACCTCCTATGTAATCGCGCGCGACGGTAAGATCGTCTACGCGTACACCTCGCTCGATCCGGGCAAACACGTAGCGAACACGCTCAACGCGCTCAAGGCCTTGCCAAAACCAGCGACCTCGTAGCCGTCGCGGGGATTGTCAGGTTCGCTTACACTGCTTGCTTGCGGCAGCTCGGCTGGGCTATCATCAGAGCCAAGGAGGTAATGACTCAATGCAGCGTCTCTTTTTCGCGTCGATTTCATCGCTGGCGGTGCTCGGCGTTGCCATGGTCGCACCTGCCCAGGCCGCGCCGGTCGCGATTCACTCGTGTTCGGTCACGCAGTGGCAACGCGTCCACGCTCGGCCCTATTGGAACCCGTGGGGGCCCGTGCGCTACAACGCCCCGGTCGTCGACGGCATCCGGATCAGCTACGTCAACACCTCGCACCGGACGGCCGATCGGGTCGCCTTCCTCGTCAACTATCGCGGCGACGTCCAGCACATCATCGATACGGGGACGTTCTCGCCGAACGTAACGATCTCGCACGGTTTCGGGAACTTCAGCGGCGACGCGTATATCGGCGCCCGGCCGAACTCGTGCGTCGTGCATGCGGTGCGATACACGGACGGAACCACCTGGCACTCGGGCCGGTAGCCCTTCGGCTAGATTCCGAGCGCCTTTAGCTGGACGAGCTTGGCGACGGGAAGGTTATGAAAGCCGTGGTCGGCGAGGTGCCGCAGGTAGGCCTCGTCGACCCCGAGCGCTTTCAGTTGGACGAGTTGGTCCGCGTCCGGATGCGGATATCCGGCCCTCGCCAGCGC
>JBDTCF010000102.1:0-5236 GCA_039923715.1 Vulcanimicrobiaceae bacterium | reverse complement strand
GATCGTCGACTCGAAGTTAACCGGTGCAAACGGCGATCTGATTCAGATTGCCGCCTGGTACGACAACGAGTGGGGCTACTCGTGCCGGCTCGCCGATCTCACGGCGATGGTACTCGAAAAGCTGCCCGCCGCCGTTTGAAGTTCAAGACGCTCGCCGATGTCGACGTCGCACACCGGCGCGTTGTCGTCCGCGAAGACCTCAACGTCCCGATGAAAGACGGAGCCGTCGCCGACGACACGCGTATCGTTGCGTCGCTCGAAACGCTGCGCTATCTCATCGAACGCGGAGCGCGGACGGTCGTCCTCTCGCACTTGGGTCGGCCCGAGGGAAAGGTCGTCCCCGCGCTCTCGCTGTGGCCGGTTGCCGAACGGCTCGGCGAGCGTTTGGGGGTCGCGGTCGCGTTCGCTGCCGACTGCGTCGGGGAGCGGGCGCAGCGAGCCGTCGATGCGCTGCACGATGGCGCCATCGTCGTCCTGGAAAACGTGCGCTTTCATCCGGAAGAGGAAGCCGACGACCCGGCGTTCGCGCGCGAGTTGGCTTCGCTTGGCGAGCTGTACGTCAACGACGCGTTCGGGACGGCCCATCGCGCGCACGCCTCGACGGAAGGCATCGCCCACGACTTGCCGGCGGTGGCCGGGCTTCTCATGCAGCGCGAGTTAACGGCGCTCGGGGCGCTGTTGTCCGGCGCACGGCGCCCTTACGTCTGCGCCATCGGCGGCGCGAAAGTCAAGGACAAAGTCGGCGTCTTCGCCGCGCTGCTCGAGCGGGTCGATGCGTTCGTCATCGGCGGCGGAATGGCGAACACGTTTCTGGCGGCCGGCGGCGTGAACGTTGGCCGCTCGCTGCGCGACGGCGATCTCGAGCCGGCGCGCGCCATCCTCGAGCAAGCGCGGACGCGTGGCGTGCCGCTGCACCTACCCAGCGATGCCGTCGTGGCCCCGTCGTTTGAGGCGGACGAGCGCGCGCACGTCGTCGCCATCGCCGAGGTAGGAAACGAGATGATCCTCGACATCGGGCCCGCCACCGCAGCCGCCTACGCGGACGTCGTCCGGGTGGCCAAAACGATTGTCTTCAACGGCCCAATGGGTGTTTACGAAAAACCCGCCTACCACGCGGGAACGCGTACGGTGGGCGAGGCGATCGCCGCAGCGACGCGAGCCGGCGCAACCAGCGTCGTCGGCGGCGGCGACGCCGCAGCGGCAGCCAATCAGCTCGGCTTTGCCGCGGCGATGAGCCACGTCTCGACCGGCGGCGGCGCTACCCTCGAGTTTCTCGAAGGCAAAACGTTGCCCGGGGTTGCCGCCCTCGAAGACGCCGCCCAGTGAGCGCCGCCTTCCGGCGTCCGCTGTTCGCCGGCAACTGGAAGATGCACAAGACGGTCGCCGAAGCGCGTGTGCTCGTGCGCGCCATCGTCGCGCGCGGCCCCTGCCCGGGCGCCGATTTGGTGGTCTGCCCGCCGTTCACGGCGCTCGCCGCCGTCGGCGAAGAGTTGCGGGGCTCCGAGATCGCGCTCGGCGCGCAGAACATGCATGAGGCGCCCTGCGGTCCGTTTACGGGCGAGATTTCGGCCGCGATGCTGTGCGAACTCGGCGTTCGCTACGTCATTTTGGGCCACTCCGAGCGGCGCGAGTACTTCAACGAGACCGACGCCGCGGTCGCGCGGAAGGTCCGCGCCGCGCTCGATGCGGGACTCGTCCCGATCGTCGCGGTCGGTGAGACGGCCGCGGAACACGCTGCGGGCGCGGCCGTCGCGAAGGTAACGGCGCAAACGCTCGCGGCCTTCTCGGCTGCGAGCGCGCAGGAAATCGGACGCTGCGTCGTCGCCTACGAACCGATCTGGGCGATCGGGACCGGGAACGTCGATACCCCAAGCGGGGCCGACGCAGTGATCGGCGCGATTCGGGCGTGCGTCCCGGGTCTCGGCGAGGCCCGCATCTTGTACGGCGGGAGCATGAACGCGGACAATGCCCGCGCGTTGATGGCCGAGCCCAACATCGACGGCGGACTGATCGGCGGACGCAGCCTCGACGGCGACTCCTTCGTGGCCTGCGTCCTGGCCTCGGAGCACGAATCGCGGTGAGCGCGCGCCAAAACCGCGCCCGCGCCGGACCGCTCGTCCTCGCGATCCTCGACGGTTGGGGCCACCGCGACGCGACGCGTGGAAACGCGATCGCGCTTGCGAACCTCCCCAACTGGGACCGCCTGCTCGCGACCTGCTCGAACGCGCTCGTCGCCGCCAGCGGCGTCGACGTCGGGCTACCGCCCGGCGTGATGGGCAACAGCGAAGTCGGACACATCAACATCGGAAGCGGGCGCGTCGTTCGGCAGGGCGTCGTCGTGATCGACGACGCGATCGCCGACGGCTCGTTCGCCCACAATCGCGTTCTGGCAGAGTGTCTCACGCACGTCCGCAACAGCGGCGGCCGCCTTCATCTTGTGGGCCTACTCTCCGATGGACAAGTACACAGTTCGCTCGACCATCTCTTCGCGCTGATCGACGCTGCGGCGGCGGCCGACGTTCCGTTCGCGATCGACGCCTTCGGCGACGGGCGCGACACGCCGCCGCGCTCCATGTTGCGGTACGTCGACGCGTTGGAGGAGCGGCTCGACGATCTCGGCCGTCCCGGCGCAATCGCGACCGTCATCGGCCGATACTACGCAATGGACCGCGACCAACGCTGGGAGCGTACGGAGCGCACCTACCGCGCCCTCGTCGACGCCCAAGCCGAGCACCATGCGGCGACCGCGCGCGAGGCGATCGACGCGGCTTACGCGCGGAACGAAGGTGACGAGTTCATCGCCCCAACGATCGTGGGAGACCCGCGGCCGCTCGGCGATGGCGACGCCGCAATCTTCTTCAACTTTCGTCCCGACCGCGCGCGCCAGCTCACGCTCGCCATTTCGCAACCGGGCTTCGCGAAGTTCGGGGTGCGCCACTTCGCCGACTTCATCTTCGCGACCATGACGCGCTACGAGGAGAGCTTCCCGAACCCGGTGCTGTTCGGGCCGCGGCCGCAACACGATACCTTCGGCGAGGCCGTCGCGGCGGCCGGACTGAGCCAACTCCGGCTCGCGGAAACCGAAAAGTACGCGCACGTTACTTACTTCTTTAACGGAGGCCGCGAGGACGCGTTCCCGGGCGAGGATCGAATCCTCATCCCTTCGGATCGATCGGTCGCGACGTACGACCTCGCGCCGCGCATGCGCGCGAAAGAAATCACGGAGGCCGTGGTCGCGGACCTCGCCGAACGCGCGCACGACTTCGTCGTGATGAACTACGCGAACGCCGACATGGTCGGGCATACGGGAAATCTGGCGGCAACCATCGTCGCCTGCGAAACGATCGACGAAGCGCTCGGACGGCTCGAACGCGCTGTCCTCGATGTCGACGGTATCCTAGCGATCACGGCCGACCACGGGAACGCCGAAGACAAAGTCGATCCGGAAGGAAATCCACTCACCGCGCACACGACGAATCCCGTGCCGTTCGTGCTCGTCGGTCGAGGTGCGTTCGCAAAGCTCCAGGACGGCGGACGGCTCGGCGATTTGGCTCCCACGCTGTTGCCGTTGCTCGGCCTCGATGCGCCCGCGACGATGAAGGGCCGCGACTTGCTCGGGGTAGACGAAGTGCGCGCTGCGCCCCGATAGAGAAAGCGAACGGCTCGCAAAGACGGCCGAGCGGCTCGCGCGCGCCGCCGGCGGACCGCTCGACATCGCCGTGGTGCTTGGAAGCGGCCTCGGCACCGGATTCGGGCGACGTGACGCGCTCGGCGCGATCGAGTACGCGCGACTTGCCGGTTCGCCGCAGGCTCACTTGGAGGGACATCCGGGCGTCGCCCTGCTACAGCGTTGGGGCTCGCACCGGGTTGTCTTGTTTGCCGGCCGCGTCCACTTGTACCAAGGCTTTTCGGCGCGCGACGTAACCTACTTCGTCCGCTTGGCGGCTAGCGCCGGAATCCGAACCATCGTGCTTACCAATGCCGCCGGTGGTTTGGATCCGGCGTTTGCGCCCGGCGACCTCATGCTGATCGCCGACCAGCTCAATTTCACCGGCACCGCGCCGCTTCTCGAGACCGAAGGCTTCCTCTCGATGGCCGATGCCTACGCACCGCACTTGCGGGTGCTCGCGCACCGCGTCGAACCGAGCTTGCGCGAGGGGATCTATGCCGGCGTGCGCGGGCCTGCCTATGAAACCCCGGCCGAAGCGGCCGCGCTACGAAACCTCGGGGCCGACGCGGTCGGGATGTCGACGGTCCTCGAAACGATCGCGGCACGCGCGCTTGGCCTCGACGTCCTCGGCCTCAGCCTGATCGCGAACGCGATCGCTCGCGGCCGCAGCGTCTCGCACGATGAGGTGTTGGCCGCGGTCGCCGAGAGTTCGGCGCGCTTCGCCGCCGTCGTCGAAGCGATCGTTCGCGCGCTGCCCCCGGTTACGTAACGGTGAGCGCGAGATCGATCGCTTCGCCTTGCGACATGAGGCCCCCAGCGGCCACGAGCGGCGCGATCGCTTCGTCGGAACGTTGCGCGCGCAGCGAGGACGTGAGAATCTCAAAGCCGCGTCGTTCGGTAGGCTCGCGCTCGTAGCCGGCGGCCGCATACCATGCGTTTGCATAACCGAGCAGCCGGGCTGCGGGCTCCGGCTGGTTGCCAAGCGCGGCAACCGTTCCCAGATGTTGGGCCGCAAACACGACGCTGTCGATCTGCGACTGACGCGCCATGCTCAGAACCTCGCGCGCGTGTTCTCGCGCGTCTTCGATCCGTCCCAAGGCGAGCGAGTATCCAGCGGCGTTCGTCAAGGCAACCGCCGCGCGGTTAAAACTTTGGAGGCGACGCAGGCTCTTGGCCGCCTCGGTTGCCAGCGAGAGCGCGATGTCGGCGCGTCCCGCAGCGAACTCAAGCTCGCCGAAGTTCATCCGAGCCGTTGCCACGGCTTCTTCTTGCCCCAGCGATTCCAGAACCGCAAATCCTTCCGCCGCCACGACGCGCGCTTCGTCGCTCTTTCCGAGCTCGCTCAGGATCGTGGCGTGACTGTTGAGATCGGCCGCATACTCAAACGTGCGCGATTTCCCAAGTTCGCGCCACAGCTGTAGCGCCTTGAACGAAATGTCTTCGGCTTCTCGCTGGCGCCCCATCTGTTTGAGCGCCCAGGCGAGGACGCCCAGCGAGCGGGCGTTTCCCACGCGGTCGTCGAGCCCTTCGTAGAGGCCCACCGCGCGGCAGGCAGCATCGTAACCG
>JBDTCF010000101.1:0-40273 GCA_039923715.1 Vulcanimicrobiaceae bacterium | reverse complement strand
CCTCCCTCGAAACGCTCCGTTGGATCGCCGTCGACGCGACCGACGAGGTCGCGGGCCGGCTGGCGCTCGAGCGGCTGCTGACGATCGCCCCCTTCGATCTGGAAGCGGTCCGCATGCGGCTCGACCTATTGGTCCGAGAGCGACGGGTTGCCGAAGCGCGGCGCGACTACGCCGAGTGGCGAGCTCGATATCTCGCGACCGTTGGAACGGATCCGCCGGAGGTTTGGGGCATCGTCCCGCTGGCGGTGTGACGCCGCTCACACTAGTCTAATGGTCCCTTTTTGTGATAATCTAGGGACGTTACGTCCGGGACTTCCGCACGAGGACCATTCGATGAACCGAGCACTGATCTTAGCAGTTGCCGCGGCTACCTTTTCCCTCGCCGCAACCTCGCCGCCGGCCTTCGCCCGCGCGCGCACCGGGCATCCCGTAGGCGCGAACGGGAGCAACACCATCGTCGCGCACGTTCCGCTCGTGGTTCGAGTATCCAAATACCTCGGGCCGGCCGGACTCCTTTCGCCGGTTCGTTTGGTCGTGCACTTGCCATACCCGCACCCGGACCAGGTGGCGCAGTTCGTCCGCATGGTGAACGATCCGTCGTCGCCGATTTATCACCACTACCTAACCCAAAAGCAATTCGGGAAAGCGTTCGGCCCCGACCCGCACTGGTACACGACCGTCGAGTACGTGCTGGGCGTCGGCGGTCTACAAACGATCAACAAATATGCCGACCACAAAATCCTTGAGGTCCAAGGGACGGTGCTGGCCGCGACCCTGCTGTTTACGACGCTCGTCAACGAATATCAAGTCGGGAACTTGCAGTACCTCGCCAACGGGTTGCCGGCGGGCTTGCCGTTGAAACTACTCGGGACCATCGACGCCGTCGCCGGTTTCACGACCTATGCGTTGAAACTCGCACAACTCCCAACCGTCCCGAACGCCATCGGCTACACGCCGCAACAAATCCAAACGGCGTACGACGAGCCGATCGTCGCCCACCCGTCGCTAACCGGCAAGGGCGTGACGATCGCGATCGAAACGGCGGGCGACTATCTGGATAGCGACCTGCAGTCGTTTTGGCAGCAGTACGGCATCACGCACACCGGTTCCATCCAACGCATCGTCGTCAGCAATCCCGGACAAGCGCATCCGCGCGCCCTCCCGATCAGCGAAGAGACGACGCTTGACATCGAACAGGTCACGGCTAGCGCGCCCGGCGCCAACGTGATCGTGTACGAAGGCGCGGACGCGACCGACGGTACCTTCGATGCGATCTACGAACAGGTGCTCGCGAATCCGGCGGTCGACATCGCGACGACCTCGTTCGGTTCGTGCGAAGCCGCCGCGGACCCGACGATCATGGCCGCGGAGAACGAACTCTTCGAAGAGGCCGCCGCCGAGGGGAAGACGACCATCGCGGCGACCGGCGACACCGGCGCTCACGACTGTGGGACCAACGCTCCGCAGTTCGGTCATCCGGGGCAACCCAACCCGCTGACCGTCGATTTCCCCGCCAGTTCACCGTACGTCGTTGCCGGCGGCGGCACCACGATGCGGCTCGACAGCAAGGGCGCAATCGGCAAGGAAACCGGTTGGTCGGGTAGCGGCGGAGGGGTCTCCGGGCAGTTCGGACTTCCCTCGTATCAGGTTGGAATCAAGGGGCTCGGCGGCAAGAACGGCCGCAACCTCCCGGATGTCGTGCTCGACGCGAATCCCAACACACCCTATCCGTTGGTTTTCGAGGGTTCGTCGTTGATGACGGTCGGCGGAACCAGCGCCGTCGCTCCGAACCTGGCGGCGCTGTACGCGCAGATCGTCCAGGCCACCGGCAACCGGCAGGGGCTCGCGCAAGTCGGGCTTTACAGCGCGCTTCACGCCGGGAAATATCCCGGAGAGGCCTTCCACGACATCGTCGCCGGTCGCAACGGCCACTACCGCGCGACCCGCGGCTACGACAACGTCACCGGGGTCGGCTCGCTCGACGGGAACGCCTTCCTCGCCCTGCTGCAACAATCGAAGTAGCGCCAGGGGCCCGTCCTAGGGTGCGTTCGCGATTTGTTGCAGCAAACGCGATACCATCGTCTCGCGACCTAACCGAAAGGTAACGGACCACCGGCGGAGGGTGATTCGCGGTCGTTCGAGTGCTCATGGAGGAGCGGGCAGGGGACGGCGCACCAGCGCTGGTCCCCTGTCTTCGTTCTTGGGTTGGCATGCCCGGCGTGACCGATGCCGTCATGTTCGCCCTGTGGTTCGGGACGGTCGCTCGTGCAACTCGCCGCGAAGGTAGCGCCGGATAGCGAGCGCGTTGAGCAGCGCGTAGCCGATTCCGAGCACGAAGAAAACTGCGCCGGGCGCAGCCTGGTGGCGCGCGAACGCGACCCCGGCGAACACGAACGCGGCGCCCAAACCGATCGCGCCGGAGAGCAACCGCTCGAGCGCGTAGCGATCGGCCAGCCGGCGCGGCAGCGCCCGCTCGGTCGGGGCGCCGTTCGGGTCGTTCAGTGAAGCTTGATCGTCACGACTCCGCCGGCAGCGACGGCCTCCGCAACCTCGAGGCTCTCGGAAGCAACCGGCTCCAGCGGCGCCGACGAGATTCGTGCCTCGGCGAGCATCCGCTCGGTGATCGTGCCGGCGGCGCGTTTCGCTCGGTAGTCGTCGAGCGCGGCCCGCAGCGCGGCGATCGAGCGCGACGGATAGTCTTTTTTCTTTTCGGGATACCCGTCGAGCTGGGCTTCTACTTCCGCCTCGCCGATCGCGTACGCTTCGTCGACGGTCTTGCCACGCGCGAGATCCACCAGCAAGCTGCACGTCGCCGTGCCGAACCCGCAACCGGTCGTGAAGTACGACACGTCCTCGATCACTTCGCCGGGTCCGACCTTCAGATAGTAGGTGTACAGGTCACCGCACGAATCGCTGAAGTACTCGCCGACGGCCATCGGGCTCTCCATGGTGCGGAACCCACTGCGCTTTTCGACAAGATCTTGAAACTTCGCAAAATTCACGTTGGCATCCTAACGTCACGTCGTAGCTCTTCGGGAGCCGCTTTGACCTCGAACCGGCACGCCGCGCCGCCGGTTGCGAGGGATTCGATTTGAAGCGGCGTCCCGTCCGGGACCGCGTCCGCCAAGACCGTGTGAATCGCCGTGCAGACCTCGGGATGTTCGGCGACCGTGTTCGCATACGGGCAGGCGTGCTCGCGCAACTCGGCCCCCTGCGGCGTCTCAACCGCGTCGGCTTCGACGCCGTGTTCGCGCAGGATCGCAGCCAACTCAAACACCCGGCCGCGGGTGTCCTTCGCTGCCAGGCGCTCGCGATAGCGGTCGGCCGAACGGTGACCCATCCCCTCGAAAATCTCGCCAACCGCCCCCGCCCCCTCGCGGCTACGGACCTCGCGGAGGACCGCGTTCAGCATACGGTCGTACTGCTGCGGGAAGAGACCAGCCGCAGCCGCCGTCAACGAGTACTCTAGGGTCGGTTTGGTCGGGCCGCGGCGCACCGAGCGCTCCTCAACGAAACCGTCGCGCTCCAGCGCCACGAGTTGCTGACGGACGGCGTTCGCCGAGAGCCGGAACTCCTCGGCCAAATCGATCGCGGAGGCGGCGTGGCGACGCCGCAGTGCCGAGACGATCTTGCCGCGGGTCGATTGGAAGAAGCGGGCGTCGGTCATTCGTTCCGACTTTAGCATGAATAGCGAAGATAGTCCAGAGTTTCCTTGACTTTCTACGGGCGGACCGCGTACGATAAACCGCATGGCGGAACGCGGTCTTAAGATTATCGACCTACGCGCGAGCGTTGACGGCAAGGAAATTCTTCGCGGCATCGACCTCGAGGTCGAGCCCGGCTCGGTACACGCTTTGATGGGTCCCAACGGGAGCGGTAAGTCGACGCTGGCCTTCGCGCTGAGCGGGCATCCGCGCTACACCGTACTCGGCGGTTCGGCGACCCTGGACGGCGAGAGCCTACTCGCCCTACCGCCCGACCGGCGAGCGAAGGCGGGGCTTTTCCTGTCGTTTCAGTACCCGGCCGCTATTCCGGGGGTCAGCGTCGCGAACTTTTTGCGGACGGCCCGCTCGGCGGTCCAGCCCGAAGACCTCGCGCCCGCAAAATTTCGTAAACTCATCTTCGAGCAGGTCGAAGCCCTCGACATGGACCCGGGGTTTCTCGGCCGCTACGTGAACGACGGTTTCTCGGGCGGCGAAAAGAAACGGCTCGAAATGCTGCAGATGACGATGCTCGCGCCGAAGTATGCGATCTTGGACGAAACCGATTCAGGCCTCGATATCGACGCGCTGCGCGCCGTCGGTAACTCGGTCCGCGGCCTGCGCAAAAGCGAAGCGGGTCGCGAAACCGGCTTTCTGATCATCACGCACTATCCGCGCATCCTCGAGCACATCGCCGCCGACCGCGTCCACGTCATGGTCGACGGACGCATCGTAAAATCGGGTGGTCCCGAGCTCGCCGACGAGATCGAGCGCGTCGGCTACGACGCATTGCGCGACGAGATTTCCGGCAATGTCGTCGCCTAGCAGTTCGCTCGAACGGGCGATCGCGTTCGCACCGACACCCGCCGGGCTCGAGGCCGCGCTCGAGATTCTCGAACGAGCCGCCCCTGGCTCGAGTGCCGCAACGCTCCGGCGTGAGGCGCTGGCCCGCTACGCCGAGGTTCCCGCTCCGCCGGGTTCGAGTGCGCGCGGTTGGCGCCACAACTATGCTGACCTGCCCTTCGAGGGCTTGCGCTGGTCCTCCGAACGGGTGGCGATCGACGACCGGCCGAATCGAACCGAAACCGCCTCCGCGGAAGACGGCGAAGGCTTTTGGAGCGGCGGTCTCTTTCATCTTGGGAGCACCTACTTCGCGCCGCGCCGCACCGACCGTGTCGATCCCCGCATCATCGTCGTGCCGCTCGATGACGCCGCGCACGAGCGTCCGGACCTCGTCGGCCCGCTTCGGGGAACGATCGTCGACTGGCGCACCGACAAGTTTGCCGCGCTCGCGACGGCGTTCGAGAACTGCGGGGCTTTCGTCTACGTCCCGGACGGCGTGGTGCTGGAGGCTCCGATTCTTTTGGCTTGGGCGGGCCGCGATCGCAACGATCCCGAGGCGGTCTTTCCGCACGTCGTGGTGGCGCTCGGCGCCGGCGCGCGAGCAACCGTCGTCGAGCAGATCGTCGGCCACGGCGACGGGCTGGCGTGCGGCATCGTCGAAGTCCACGTCGGCCCCGGCGCGCAACTCGACTACGTCGCGCTGCAATCGGCCGACGAAGGCACGCGTTTGCTGATGCGGCGTGGCGCCGCCTGCGAGGCCGGCGCGACCGTTCGCTGGCATCTGGCCGACCTGGGCGGCGCGCTCGCGCGCGACGTCGTCGACGCGCGTCTGGCGGCGCCCGACGCGCGCGCCGAGATCTCCGCGCTCTTCTTCAACACGGGCTGGCAACACGTCGACCTGGCGACGACCGTCGAGCACGCGAGCCCGCGAACAAGTTCGACGACCGTCGTGCGCAGCGCCGCGACCGACCGCGGCCAAGGGCGCTACCTCGGAAATATTGCGATCCTCGCCGGAGCGCACGGCACCGACGCCTCGCTCCGCGACGACGCGCTACTCCTCTCGTCGAACGCGCACATCGATTCGATTCCGGCCCTCGAGATCGCCGCCAACGACGTCAAGGCGTTCCATGGCGCAACGATCGGATCGCTCGACGAAGACGAGATATTCTACGTGCAGAGTCGCGGAATCGCGCGCCCCGAGGCGATCCGGATGGTCGCGCTCGGCTTCTTCGAACCGGCGATTGCGCGCTTCCCAAGCGAACGTCTGCGCGAGCAGATTCGCGTCGCGCTCGACGCGAAGATCGACGCGGCCACGGAGCAGCCCGAGTGATCGCGCTCGAACGCGAGCGCACCGCCGCGATTCGTGCCGACTTCCCCCTGCTGGCACGGCCGACTTCGCGCGGTAAGCGTCTGGTCTATCTCGACTCGGCGGCGACCTCGCAAAAACCGCGCGCCGTCATCGACGCGCTGGTTCGCTACTACGAGAACGACAACGCCAACGTGCACCGCGGCGTATACGAACTCGCCGAACGTGCGACGGCAGCGTACGAAGGGGCCCGCGAAACGGTTGCCCGTTTTGTCGGGGCCGGCGAGCCTGCAGAGATCATTTGGACGCGGAACGCGACCGAGGCGATCAACTTGGTCTCGTTCACGTGGGGGCTTGCGAACCTACGGGCGGGTGACACGATCCTAACGACGCAACTCGAGCACCACTCGAACCTCGTTCCCTGGCAACTGCTGGCCGCCAAGACCGGCGCAACGCTGCGGTTCATCGAAGTCGACGCCCAAGGGCGACACCTCCTCGACGACCTCGACCGACGGCTGGAGGGCGTGAAGTTGGTCGCGCTCTCACACGTGTCGAACTCGCTGGGGACAATCGCGCCGCTGGCGACGATCGTCGCGCGCGCACACGCCGCCGGCGCCGTGGTGCTGGTCGATGGCGCTCAATCGGTCCCGCACCTCCCGATCGACGTACGCGCGCTCGACGTCGACTTCTTCGCCGCGAGCGGGCACAAGATGTGCGGCCCGACCGGCATCGGGTTTTTGTACGGCAAGCGCCGCTTGCTCGAAGCGATGCCGCCGTTTCTGACCGGCGGCGACATGATTCGCGAGGTCGGCTACGAGCGGACCTCCTTCAATGAAATTCCCTGGAAATTCGAGGCGGGGACGGGGAACGTGGCCGATGCAATCGGGCTCGCCGCGGCGGTTACGTACCTTGAGGGCTTGGGGATGAACTGGGTTCGCGCGCACGAACGTGCGCTGACGGCGCTGGCCCTCGAGCGCCTGGCGACGCTGCGCGACCGCGGCCTGAGGGTCTACGGGCCGGGCGACGTCGAGGAACACGCCGGCGTCATATCGTTCAACCTCGGCGACGTCCACGCGCACGATCTCGCATCCATCCTGGACGTCGATGGGATCTGCATTCGCGCGGGCCACCACTGCACGATGCCGCTGATGGCGAAGATGGGGTGGCCGGCGACCGCCCGCGCATCGTTCTACGTCTACAACGACGAGTCCGACGTCGATGCGCTGCTCGCGGGCCTCGAGCGCGCCGCGCGCATCTTTAAGCTCTAGCGCGCGCAGATGGACGACCTCTATAAAGAGTACATCCTCGACCACTATCGGAATCCGCGCAATTTCGGACAGCTTGACGCGCCCGACATCGTCGCGGAAGACGTCAACCCGCTGTGCGGCGACCGCATCCGCGTCGAGTTAAAGATCCGCGACGGGCGGGTTGAGGACTTTCGTTTCTCCGGCCAAGGCTGCGCCATCAGTCAGGCTTCGATGTCGATGCTCGGTGAGACGATCCGCGGTCAACGACTCGAAGACGTCGCGCGCATCGACACCGACGCGGTCGTTGAAAACGTGGGCATCGGCATCAGTCCGACACGGCGCAAATGCGCCACGCTCGGGCTCAAAGTGTTGCGCACCGCAGTGTTGGGTGAGATCGCGTCGTGGCCGGGCGAGGATCCGGAGTCGGGCCGATCGAGCTCGGGGTAACGCTCGCGACCGCGGCGCGGCTCGCGGGCGCGATCGCGCTCGACACGCTCGCGCTGATCGTCTGGAACGTCGGCACGCGAGCGCCCTTGGAGGCGCTGCGCGACCTGCGGGCCGCACTGGGGCGCCCGCGTGCGATCGTGGCGGGTTCGCTCAGCCTGCTCGTCGGTCTTGTGTTCGTCGCGGCCAGCACGGTGTTGCTGTTCGGAACGCTGGACGACGTCTTTTCGGAGTTCGTCCCGATCGAGATCTTCGCGTTCTTGGTTGCGCTCGTACTCGAGTACCTGATCGGCAGCGAGATACGCGGCGGCTTCGTCCGGCTGGGCGGCCGTTCGCGCCGCTAACGCGAAGCGGCGACGATCGCTACATCTCGCGACGGCCTTCGACGCAGACATCTTGCCGGTCGAACGCCCTCAGCGCGACCCAGCGAAAGCGCCGGTGGTCGCGTAGCAGGAGTTCGATGCGGCGCGTAGGCGAATTCGGCGCGGCGGTTGGGACCGCCGCCGCCCGCAAGCGGACGTAGCCGTCGGTCTCTCCCAGCTGTCCGGCGACGCGCGGCAGCGCCAGCCGCTCGTCGTTCCAGTACGCAATCGCGCCGCCGCGCGCGTGAACCTCGGCGTGAACCTCGGTGTCGGTCGGATCGACGCCGGCAATCGCTTTATCGTCGGTTGAGGTGATCACGCTCATCAAACCGGTGTAGCGAACCTGCCGCGAGCCGCAGGCCGAGTCGAATCGCGTCGGCGTACTCAGGATCGGTGCGCGCGCGGCGGACGAGCACGCCGCCAGCGCCACGGCGAAGGCGGGTAACCCAAACCATAGCGCCGGCCGCATGCTACGGCGAGGAGTGGCGCGGGATGATGTGCGGGGTGACGATGATGTAGAGGTTGGTGTGCTGCATCGTCGAGCTGAGACGGCGGAATAGGCCACCGATCAATGGGATGTCACCCAGACCCGGGATCTTGTAGACGGTCTTGATTTCGTTGTCTTGCAACAACCCGCCGATGACGAACGACTCGCCGTCTTTAACGGTGGCCGACGTCACGGCTTGCCGCTGGCTGATCTCGGGAACGCTTTGGACTTGCCCCGTGACGCTCGAGACTTCGGCGTAGATATGCGAGGTCACGTATCCGTCGGCGGAAATGCGCGGCTGGATCTGCAAGTTGACGCCGACGTTGATGTAGTTGACCTGCGAGCCGGAGATTGCGGCCGACCCGGCCACCACGACCTGCGTGACGATGGGCAGTGCGTCGCCGGTCAGGATCGAGGCTTCCTCGCCGTTCTGAGCCAGAATCCGCGGCTTCGCGAGAATGCGGCCCTGCCCCTGAGAAATCAGCGCGTAAAGGTTGGCTTGCAACGTCGCCTTGGAGGTGGGAAACGTCGTGTTCTCCAGGGAGATCGAAGCCTGAGCCGCGGTCGTGGTCCCGGCGTTGAAATCGAGTCCGACGTCCTTGGCGCCCTGTTCGTCAAGCTCGATGATCTGCGTCTCGAGCAAGACCGAATCGAGCGGAACGTCGATCTTGTCGATCACCGCGCGCAGGGAGGAGACGACGTCCGGAGGGCCGGTCAGGATGACGGCGTTGAGCCGGCGGTCGATCGCGATGTTGTCACTGAGGCGTTGCGCCAGGCCCTGACTTTGCCCGCCGAAATTGTTGCCGAACTGATTGTTCTGGCCGAAGTTCTGGGGCGGTTGAAAGGTGTTGCCGTTGTTGCCGAAACTGCCGCCGAACGACTGCGTACCGAAGTTCGACGTTTGCGGCGTAAACGTATCGTTCGAGGCGACGTTGGCGCCTTGTACCAGAATGCCCGCGACTTCGCTAACGTCGGCGTACTTCAAGGGAACGACTTCCGTGACTTGCCCGAGGCCGGTCGCGGGCGGAGGCTGCGCTGCAACCGCCGGACCGCGCCGGCCGCCCAGCGCTCCGCCGCTCGAACGGATCTCGACGATGATGAACTGGCCGACCGGTTGGACGCGCAGCGGAGCGGCCGTCGTAAGATGCAGCGAAACGGCGGCCGAGCCTCCATTCTGCGTGACCGAGATCGCCCGGATCGCGCCCGAGCCGGCAATCGTCGGTGGAACCGTGGTAGCGATGGTTGCGTCCTGCATCAGGATCGAAACTTCGGTCGATCCGGCACCGGTCACCTGATATTTCGGAGGCGCACCCGCAAATGCAAGGGTGACGCGCACCCCGCCGTTTCCTTCGGTGCTGATGGCGACGCTGTTGAGGGCGACGGCGGCGAGAGCCGGCACGGCCAGCGCGGCGACCAACGCGCAGACCATCAGAGCGGTAGAAAGCGAACGAGTCGGACGCTGGTGCATCGTGAGGCTTCGTCTATGGCCCGCGTCGTCCGATTGCCTTCCGCCTTCCCGCCTCTCTCACGCGTTTCTCTCCGAGGGGGCCGCGAGGGCGCCTACGGTTTGATGAAACTGTGTTCGACGATCACGACGCCGTTCTGATTGCGCCGCACGTGGAAGCGGTCGAAGTATGCGCCTTTCGACGTCCGCAGGTCGACCTCGACGATGGCATCGTCTGCCGTCGTCGCATGCGGACGGACCTCGACGATCTGGGTGGCCCGGTCGATGAAAGTCTCTTCACCGGGCCGTGCGTCGGGGGAACCGTTGGGAGCGTCGAGGAGTGCGCGAGCGGCGCCCTCGTTGCCGGCGATCAGCGCCTCGAGGTAGCGTCGCACGGCTGCATCTGCCAGACCCTCAAGATCGCTCGCGGCTCCGCCCCCGCTTGCCGTCGGCGTAGCTCGAAGCGTCGGCTTCGCCAGCGGCGTGGCCGCCGGCTTCGGCGAAACCGGCCGGGTCGCGTTGCGCTGGAGCGGAAGCGGGCGTACACTTGGCGCCGGCCGCACCGTTGAGCGGGCCGTGGCCGCCGCCGCACTCGGCGTCGCCGGCGCGCGCGACGGCTTGAACCCGATAGTGGGTGAGGGTTTCGGCGAAGCCGATGGCGCGGGCGCGAGCGAGGGTGCGGGCGAGGGCGAGGGTGCGGGCGAGGGCGAGGGTGCGGGCGTTCGCGGCGCGGCCGTCGCCGGCACCCGCGTCGGTGGCTCGGTCGCGCTGAGCGCGGCGCTCGGTCCGTGCGTGGCGAGGGCGACGCGCGCGCCGCCGCTTCGCGTCGCACGCAGCGCCGGAATTGCAGCCCCAATCGCAAAGCCGACGGCAATGACGGCGATGACGATCGGAAGTATCGGAAACGTCGAGCCGCCGGGCGGACGGCGTCGAGGAGGCGGGCTGCGGCGGAGGGACATTCGCAACGAACTTCGCGCGCGCAACGCTCTCGGCCTCGCGAGGGATGCGGCCCCCACGTCCGCGAAGCGGACCCGCGTGATTCGGGTTCCGGTACCGATCGATGTCGCGACCATCGTCACGAGCGCGTGCGGGGCGTTCGCCTTTGCGACGCCGCTGCGCGTCGAGTACCTCATCCTGCTGGCCGTCGGCGAGGCGCTCGGCACCCGCGCTCCGCAGGACAAGCGCGAGCGCGTCCTACGCTCGACGCTGGCGGGTTTGCGCGCCGGCGAGTTCGTCGTCGACGTCGACGGGCGCCGTTTCGAGCGAGCCGAAGACGTCGTCGTCTGCGCCGGGACGGCGACCTTGCGCTTCTTCGCGCGCCGCACTCGTCACGAGCGCGGCGCGGCGCGCTAAGCGGGTCGGGGCGCTAGCGCGTCTTCTCGCTGCCGACGAAAGCGGCTGCGACCCCGCCACGCCGGATCAACTCGCCGTACAGCGCGTTCGGCCACGCAAAGTCGTCGCGGGTGTACGCTTCGGGCCAATTCGCGTTGAACGACTCGTGCAAGCGATGGTCGCCGACGTCGGCGGCGGCGATATATTTCATCACGCGCTGGATCTCAGCGGGATCCCTCGACGTCAGGGCCTGTACGACCAGCGCGAGCGGCCACACGTAGCCCCGCGGCGTATGCGGACTCCCGACGCCGCTGGCGTACTTGCCGCTGAAAAAGTACGGGTTGCGCGCCGAAAGAACGAACTTGCGCGTCGCCCGGTACTGCGGGTCGCTCGAGCCGAGATAGCCGAAGTACGGAATGGACAGCAGCGAGGGAATGTTGGCGTCGTCCATCACGTTGGCATGGCCGAAGCCGTCGACCTCGTACGCGTAGATCCGCCCGAACGGCGGAATGTAGACGGTTCCGTACTTTTCGACCCCGCGTCGAATCTGGACCGACAGCCCCCACGCGTTATCGGCGTCCTTGCGGTTGCGATAGACGTCGCGCTCGATGTCCGTCAGGTAGCGAAGCGCGACGACCGCGAACATGTTGACCGGGACGTTGTACTGATAGCGACACGGGTCGTCCGAAGGGCGAAAGCCCGTCCAGACCATTCCCGTGTATCGGACCCGGCTGCCGCGACCCCCATCGGCGAGCTGGGCGTTGCGATAGTGCGAGCGCTGGTTGTGATGTTGCTCGTCGCGGAGGACCTTGAGGACCCGCTCGAACGCGCGATTGACCTCCGGCGTAAAAATCGAGCGATCGCCGGTTTGGCGCCAATAGCGGTCGGCGAACCAAATCGGATAGAGGAGCGAGTCGACCTCAAACTTCCGCTCGACGGTACGATAGTTGCGCGAGAAGGCGTTGGCGTACGGGTCGATCAGAATGTAGCGCGCCTCACGGGCCAGCACCCCACGCAGGGTCTGCCCGATGTGCTCGTCGCTCGAGGCGAGCGCGACGTACGGCTCGACCACCGCGCTGGCGTCGCGAAGCCATTCGGCCTGAATGTCGCCGGTCGAAACATAGGTCGTCCCGTCGCGGGTCAGGGTGGCGTGACGGTTGATCGCCTCGTCGTAGGCCGTCAAATAGAGGCTTTCGAGCTTGCTCGAGAGCGCCGTCGTCTCCGCTCCGAACGTCGCCGTCCGCACGACGGCCACGATGATCAGCGCCATCGCATAGGGCGCGAGAGCGCGCAGTCGCTTCATTCCCGTAGAACCTATCGGCACGCGGAACCAAAACCCTTGCCGAACGTTTCTCACACAGGCTGCCCGGGGAGATAACCTATCTGTTGTTGACGCACGTTCGACCCTTGCACGGAGCGCTTTCGCTCGCCGCGATAACCCTCGGCGCGGCGATTTTTTCCCTTGTCGCCCCGGCCCAGGCGGACCAACGTTACGCCGTTCGCGGCAGCGACACGTTCGCGATCGGGACCGGAAACGTTCGTTCGGAGATATCATACGCCGGGACCGAGACACTCCACATCGAGCGTAAGGGTCATAGCCTCCTCTACCTGGCGCGCGTCAAGTACACGCGCGTCGACCAAGGGGCGAAGGGGGCTGCGAAAGCCTCTTTTACCGCTCTTTTCCTCCCGAACGGCGAGCAACGCGACGTTCGCGACCGCGACCCCGACTACTTGACCGTCCTCAACCAGCCATTCTCGGTTCAGCTCGACGCCGCGACCTTACGCGATCTGGCGCACCTACGGACCGACGTACCTTTTTCGTTTCCCTCGCCGATCACGGGTTCGTCGCTGCACGGACGCTTGCGGCGCATTGCGGAGGGCCGCGTGGACGGCGAGCGCGCGCTGGGCGTCTCGTTCGATGCCGGCGGTCCGATGCGTGGATCGCTGCCGGACCGCCCGCACTTGGAGTTGACCGGGAGGATTCGCATGCGTGGTTCGGCCTATTATCGGGCCGAAGATGCGCTGCTCTTAGCCCTCGACGCGACCTTGACGATCTCCGGAAACCTCGCCGACCCCGAACGCAGCGACCCGGTTCGGATCGTCTACAAGCGCTTCATCCGAGCCGCCAACGCTCGGCCGCCCAAGCTCGCCGGCGGCAAATAAACCCCGGCTCCGCGCCGCCTCGGCGCCCGGGATTCGCTCTGCGAATCGGGAACGAGGACTACTCCGCAGAACCTCAACGAAACTTTTTCCCTCGCAGGAGCGGTCGTTGCTCGCAGCATGAGCGCGCTAGCATCGCTCCAATTCCAGGAGTATCGCTTGGTCCCACCGTCCGGGACGACGACCCGCGCGCGTACGCGTTCTTCTTCTGCGCCCACGCCTCTCGCCGCCAAAGCGATCCCGTCGACCGAACGTTTCGAGGGGATCGTCGACGACTATCAGCGCCGCCTTTACGGCTTCGCGCTGCGGATGACGGGGAATCGCGAAGACGCCGAAGAGATCGTGCAGGACGCTTTCGTGCGAGCTTTTCGCGCCCTCGGAAAGATGACGCTCGAGCAGCGTGGCGAGTTACGCCTGCAGCCCTGGCTCTACACGATAACGCTGAATGTGACGCGCAATCGCCTGCGTTCCAAACGTCCGACGAACGTCGCACTGGACGCGTTGGCCGATCCGGACGCGCTGCTGAGCGGAACCGGCGAAGGACCCGACAGGCCCGAAGCGATCGTCGAACGCGGCGCCGACATGCAGCTCGTCGAGCAGGCCTTGCTGGCGCTCCCGATGCACCTACGCGCCGCCGCCACGTTGCGCTTCATCGAAGGTCGCAGCCATCCGGAGATCGCGGAGATTCTCGACCAGCCGATCGGGACGGTCAAGTCGCACGTGCACCGCGCGGTCCGGATTCTACGGCGCATCCTCGGGCCGCAAGTCGGACGGCTCACTACAACCGAGGAGGAAACTGCGCATGCGGTGCTGTGACGTCGAGGCCCTCTGGGACGACATGCGTGACTGCGACGAGGCGCAACGCGAGGGGGTGCTCGCGCACCTGCGGCGCTGCACTACCTGCCAAGAGTTGTACCGGGCGTTCGAAGGGGTCGCATACTGCCTGTCGTGTCTGCCGATCGTCGAGCCGCCGGCGGGCCTAGTTCCCAAGATTCTCGATCACATCCGAACCGTCCGCGGGCGCCCGACCGATCCCGACACCCTCGTCCGCTACGACTCGCCGCTCGGTTCGCTTTTCGTCGCGTTCCGCCCATCGGGCATCACCTACGTCGCGATCGATGTCGGCGACCCGTTTGAGGACGTTCGGCAGCGAATCGAACGGCGCTTACGGCGGCCGGTGCGTTCCGCGGAGGTTCCGGACTGGGTGCGGGCAGCGCTCGGACACTACTTCCAAACGTGGTCGACCGGCGCCGAACGCATCGACATCACCGACCTGACCGAGTTCGAGCAGGCCGCGCTGCACAAGGCCGCTCAAATTCCCGCGGGCGAGGTCCGCTCGTACAGTTGGATCGCACGCGAAATCGGGCACCCCCACGCAGCGCGCGCGGTCGGGCAAGTCATGGCCCGCAACCCGGTCGCGCTGCTGTTGCCGTGCCATCGCGTCGTCGACGCGAGCGGAGCGCTCCACCAGTACGGGTACGGCGTGGAAGTGAAAGCGCGGATACTCTCGATGGAAGGTTATCGCGGCCGCGTGCCGCCTGCGCGGCGTACCGTGCAGGGAGGTCGTGCCGGCGCCGCAAACGCCTCGAAGTGAACGGCATCCGCAGCGCCTCCAGAGCAAAGATGAACGGAGGAGCGGGCGGAACGAGGGAGGTGATCATCGTTCAATCGGACTGTAATAACGATCGACCAGACCATACGATGATCGGAGGTGCGCCGGCCTAGGCCGGCGCCCGACGCAGAAAGTCCCCTTCGCCGGCCGCGGGCCGGCTTTTTTTTGCCGAATAAGCCTCCGGTCGCGGCAAGGGGCCGGCCCCACTCACGACCAACACTCTCGAGCGTGTCATCGCGCGTTACGGAAACGGGCCCGGCTTTATCGCCCGTCGCTGCTTCGATATGAGTCCGAACGTGGACCGGGACGATCCGCGTATTGCCGCCATGCCGGACGTGCACGGTCACGCGAAGGGTGAGCACAAGCCCTTTGCCGAGGAACGTCCGATCCCATACACGGCGCGCATGTTATTTCTGTGGTTCTATCACGCCGCCCGGCGCGGAGCGCCGCGCTTCATGATGGTTGCGGACCACGTGAACTTTCTGACGTTCGAGGATCCCGCCGCCGTCAATCTCGTGCGGCGCGCGCTGAAATTGGCGGCCGCCGGCGACCTCTACGGCGCGGCCGAATCGGCGGGGGTCGAAGTCGGACACGCGTCCGTCGTCTCCGAAGGGCTCCGTCAGGGCATGCGCTTCGTCATCGGCGCCGAACTCGACAACGACCCGCGCAGTCGGCCCGACGCGCAGAACATCGTCGACGCGATGAAACCCGACGGTTTGGTTCGCTCCGTGCACTTTTTGACGATCGACCACCCGGAGCACGGCGCGGCCTGGCAGTGGCCGCTCGACAACCCCGAGTTCGTCGGGGTCTACGAGGCCCTCGGAACGGCCCGCGTTTGGGAACTGTATGAGGCGGCGCTCCTCGAGGCCGTCGAAAAGCAGCCGGGCCACATCGTCGGGCACGTCTACGTCCCGGCGAAGTTCGGGCACTGGCCCGAGCCCGCGGTACTCGAGGCGTTCGAGGACAAGCTGCTCGCCGCATGTGCCGAGCGCGGTATGGCGATCGAGTTGAACACCCGCTACCTCTACAACAATCCCGCCGACGCCGAGGGCCGCAGCCGCTACCTCGACGCGTACCGCCGTCTCCTGCGGAAGGCCAAACTGCGCGGAGTACCGGTAGCCGTCGCCTCCGACGCGCATAGCCCGAAGGACCAGGGCGCCCTTTTCGAGATCGCCCTTGCCCTGCTGGACGAAGTCGAGATCAACGAGCTGGCCTTCCCAATCGGCGGACGCATTGCGCGCGTTGCGTTGCGCGCGCCGCGCGAAGAGCCGCCGCCGCCGCCGGAGCCGGTCGCGACCTTGCCTGAAACCGAAGCCGAGAAAGGCGCCGCGAAAACCAAACGCGCCGCTCCGCCCGGCCGCGCGGCGCGCGATGCCAAGCGCCCTAGCCGAGCGCTCGAAGCCGCCCCGGCCAAAGCGACGCTCGCCAAAAAAGCAGCGCCCCCCAAAGCCGAGCCCGTGAAAAAAGCGGCAACCGTCAAGGCGGCGTCCCGCAAAGCGGCGCCCGCTAAGCCGGTGCCTGCTAAGCCGATGCCCGCTAAGCCGGTGCCCGCTAAGCCGGTCGCGCGCAAGGTGACGAGCACCAAAGCGCCGCCACCCAAGGCGGCTCCCGCCAGGGCTGCGGCCAAACCAGCACCCGCGAAACCTGCGCCGGCAAAGCGACCTGCCGCTAAGGCGGCCGCGCCCAAGCTCCCGGCGGCGCGCGTCGCCAAGGTGGCGCTCAAGCCGGCGCGCACGGCGAAGAAGGCCGCGCCGGCCGCCCGCAAACCCGCGCATCCGGCGCGCAAAGCCGCGCCGCCGGCCAAGAAAAAAGTGGCCGCAGCCTCAAAACATCCCGTTCGCAAGCAGGCCGCGACGGCGCGCAAGGCCACCGCGAAGAAAGCGCCGGCAAAGAAGAAGCCGGCCCGCAAGCGCCGTTAGGCGCGAGCAAGAAAGTTTTCTCGGGCCGTCGCGAAGCGCTTGACCCCGCAGCCTAACGGCGGCGTGGAGCACTTCGCACCTCACGGGAGAACGGAATGCCGGACATCGCTCGGATTCGGAATGTCGCCTTCGTCGGTCCCCACCACTCGGGTAAGACCACGCTCGTCGAGGCATTGCTGGCCTATACGAAGGCAATTCCGCGACGCGGAACCGTCGCCGACGGTACCACGACGACCGACTACGAGCCCGAGTGCATCGACCGCGCGCAGTCGACGTGCGTCGGCTTTGCGCACGCAACGACCGCCGCTCTCGATCTCACGTTAATCGATTGCCCGGGATTCGTCGACTTCCAGGAGGAGACGAAGCTCGCCCTGCTCGCCGCGGACGCCGCGGTCGTCGTCGTCGAAGCGGATCCCGCGCGCGTTCGACAGACCCGCGCGCTCGTAGAATTTCTTGACGCGCGCAAGATGCCGCATTGCTTCTTCGTGAACAAACTCGATCGGCCCGGTAGCGACTTTCGCGGAACGCTTGAAGCGCTCTCGACCACCTTCGGCACGCGCGTCGTCGCCGAACATCTGCCGCTCGGCGAGGCCGAGACGTTTCGCGGTTACATCGACTTGGCCGAACGGCATGCCTACGTCATCGAGGCGGGCGTTACGACCGAAATCCCGATCGCGGACGAGCTCGACGGAACGGTTACCGAAGCCCGCACGAAGTTATTGGAAGCGCTCGGCGACTTCGACGACCACCTTCTCGAGGAACTGCTCGAGGGAATCGAGCCGCCGCTCGACGAGGTCCGTGGCGACTTACGCGAGGAGACCTCGCACGACCAAATCGTGCCCGTCCTGGTCGGTTCCGGAACCGCAGACATCGGCGTGGCCGCACTCCTCGACGCGATCGCCACGCTGTTCCCCGCCCCGCAGGGTGACCCGCAGGCGTCGCTCGTCGCGCAGGTCTGCAAGACGACGATCCACCCGCAATCCGGCAAACTCTCGATCGCGCGCATTTGGAACGGCACGTTGACGGCGGACGTGGCACTCAACGACACCACGCGCAACCTCAGGGTGCGCATCGGCGGGCTCTACCGGCTGCAAGGGAAAAAACAGGAACCGATTACCAGTGCGGGGCCGGGTGAGATCGTCGCGATCGGCCGGCTCGACGGGGTGCTGACGGGCGATACGCTGACGGCGAATGGCGACGCGACGGTCTGCGACGTACCGTTGGTTGCAACCCCGCTGTTCGCGGTCGCCATCCGGCCCAAAGAACGGCTCGACGAAGCGAAGCTTTCGCAGATGCTCGCCAAGCTGGTCGAGGAAGACCCGACGCTCGCGGTCGCGCGAGCCGAGTTCACCAGCGAGCTGCAACTAATCGGCGCGGGGGAAGTGCACGTCGCGACCTCCACCCAGCGGCTTAGCCGGAAGTATCACCTCGCGCTCGAGACCTCTCCACCGCAAATCGCATACCGGGAAACGATCACGACGGCGATCGACCAGCACTCGCGCTACAAACATCAAACGGGCGGCCACGGTCAGTTCGCCGATGTCGTCCTGCGCATCGAGCCCCGCGAGCGCGGGGCGGGCGTTTCGTTCGAAGAAAAAATCGTTGGCGGGGTCGTCCCACGCGTCTTCTTCCCGGCGGTCGAAAAGGGTGTGCGCGAGGCGCTGCTGCACGGACCGATCGCGCGCTTTCCCGTCGTCGACATTCACGTAACGCTCGTCGACGGTGCGTTTCACGACGTCGACTCCAGCGAAGCGGCCTTCAAAACGGCAGCCGCCATGGCGATGCGCGACGCCCTCCCCAAGTGCGGGCCGGTTTTACTCGAACCGCTCGTCCATGTCGACGCAATCGTCCCCGAAGAGAGCGCTTCGGCAATCCTGGCTAGCCTAACGGCAAAGCGCGGTCACGTGCTTTCGTTCGAACCAACCGAGACGCGCGGCTATCATCGCGTCAGCGCCGTGGCCCCCCAAAACGAGTTGGTGAACTACATCACCGAACTTCGCACGGCAACGCAGGGACTTGGGACGTATGCGTGGCGGCACGAACGGTTCGAGCCCGCACCCCCGAAACTGGCACAGACCATGCGGGAAACGGTACCGGCCCACTGAAAGGTAAACGCTCAATGCATCGCTTTCTCGCATGCGCCCTCGCGCTGCTCGTAGCCGGCTGCACGAAAGTCGGCACCCAATCCGACCCGCAAAGTCCCGGTGGATCCGGCGGACGCCATCCGTGGACGAAGCCGCACGTCTTGCGGATCGGCATCCAAGCCGATGCGAACACGATGAACACGCTGATATCTTCGAACACGACCGAAGCCATGCTCACACGATTGACAAATGACGGTCTCGTCACGGTCGACGGGCACGGCAGACCCGTTCCCATGCTCGCGGCCGAAATCCCGACGCTCGAGAACGGCGGCATCAGCAAAGACGGCCTGACGCTGACGTACCACCTCCGGCGCGGCGTCCTGTGGCAGGACGGCGTGCCGTTCACGAGCGCCGACGTCAAGTTCACCTATCAGGCGATCATGAATTCCGCCAATAACGTCATCTCGCGGCAAGGTTACGACCTCGTTCGCGCGGTCGATACTCCCGACGATCACACCGTCGTTTTTCGAATGAAGCAACGGTTCGCGCCGGCCGTCAACACCCTGTTCGCCGAGAGCGACAGCCCGTATGGGATCGTCCCCGCGCACCTGCTGGCGAAAGACGCCAACATCAACCGCGTTCCGTACAACTCGAAGCCGATCGGAACGGGTCCGTTCATTCTCAAGGATTGGGCACGCGGCGATCATATGGATTTCGTCGCCAACCCACATTACTTCTTGGGCGCTCCCAAGCTCAAAGAGATTATCGTCAAGGTCATTCCGGACGAAAACACCGAACTGAACCAACTGAAGACGCACGAGATTGACTGGCAGTTCGAAGCCTCGCCCCAGGAGTACGCCCAACTTAAGGGCGTCTCGGACCTCAACATCGTCCTGCAGGATCGCAACGAGTACGAGCGCCTGGAGATCAACAATCGCCGGCCTCCACTCGACGACGTGCGGGTACGGCAGTCGTTGGCGTACGCGATCGATACCAAAAAACTCACCGACGACCTGACCTACGGCTCGGCAACCCCCGCCGACCAGGATCTGCCGCCATTCATGTGGGCGCACGCGCAGAACATCACGCGCTACCCGCACGACCTCGTCCGCGCCAAAGCGCTGATGGCCCAGGCCGGCTGGACGCCCGGGCCGGACGGCGTTCTGCGCAAGAACGGCCGCCGCCTGAGTCTTGAGGTCACGTACAACACCTCGAACGCGACCCGACGCCGCGGCGTCGTCGAGGTGCAGGCGATGCTCCAGCAGTTGGGCGTCGATACCTCCGTGAAGCCGTATATCGCGACACTGCTGTTCGCGCCGCTCGGCCTGGGCGGAATTCTGCAGTCGGGCAAGTACGACTTAGCCTGGTCCGGCTGGGTTGCCGGCATCGATCCCGACCAATCGTCGCTGTTCCTGTGTCGCGCGCGGCCGCCGAACGGAAACAACACGACCTTCTACTGCAACGCGCGCATGGACGCCTTGCAGCAGACAGCGCTTACCAACTTCGCGCAGCCCATCCGCAAGGCGGCGTACGCGCAAATCGAAGCGCTGCTCACGCACGACGTCCCGCTCATTCCCCTGTGGTGGCCGCGCCAAATCCAGCCGGTTAACCCCGATTTCAAGGGGTTCGAACCGAATCCGGTTACGGCGACCTGGAACGCCTATCAGTGGGACATCTGAACCCGGAACACTCGCGCGTCGGGCGAGTCTCGGAGATACGCTGGCTGCTGGCCACGATCATGGAACGAGCGCTTACGAAAGGCGACTACGTTCTGGCAGGCGGCGTCCGCAGCGACTACTACATCGACAAGTTTCGCCTCTTCTCCGATCCCCTCGTCCTGCGCCGCATCGCGCGGATGTTCTCACCGATCGTTGCCGAACTCGCACCCGATATCATCGGCGGTACGGAACTTGGCGGCGTGATCCTGGCGACGGCGGTCTCGCAGATGACCAGCCTGCCGATGATCGTGGTTCGCAAGGAGTCCAAAGCGTACGGTGCATTTGCCAACGATTTCGTCGAGGGACCCCACGCCGCCGGCCAACGCGTTCTCCTCTTGGAAGACGTCGTTACCAGCGGGCGCGAAGCGCTGCTGGCAAAGTCGCGGCTCGAAGAGATGGACCTCGAAGTGAGCGTGTACGCCGTGATCAACCGAGGGCTCGCGCCGATCAAGTCGCTGGTGCAATTCTCCTTGCCGCGCGGCGAGGCGAAGCGCCAGAACTAGAGGTCCGTCGCTAGAACGGGATGCGCGCGCGGTCGTCGACGACGATGATTTCGCCGTCGTACGAGCGTGCCGCGGCGGCGACGAGCGCGCGCGCATCCACGTCGCCCGGGTAGTGCGTTAACGCCAGCCTTCGAACGCGCGCGTCACGCGCCAACTCGCCGGCCTCGCGGGCCGAGAGGTGCCCGCGCGGCGCGGGTTCTTCGGCGTCGGGGCCGAGCGTCGCCTCGCACAGGAAAACGTCCGCTTCACGCGCGAGCCGGACCACGGTCTGCGAGGGCGCGGTATCCGCCGAATACCCGAGGCTTGCCCCAGCGGTCTCGCACCGCACCGCGAAGGTCGGAATGAAGTGCGTCGTTGGTGCGAAATGCAAGACGAACGGACCCAGCGCGAGCGGCCGCGCCGGATCGTAACTCTCGAGTTTGTAGACGGCATCGAAGTACGCGTCGGTCGTTTCGCGCGCGAAGGCCGCCGCCAATCCGCGCAGGATCGGTGCGCCCCCGGGCGGGACGAAAACGCGTAGGCGGCGTGCGCTGGGCGGCCGACCGTAGCGGAGCGCGTACCGAAGCGGGATGAGATCGAGAAAGTGGTCGGGGTGCATGTGGGTGACGACCACCGCGTCGAGCCGTTCGAACGAAATCGCGCTCCGGAGGTTCGCGAACGAACCCGTTCCAAAATCGAGTGCGAGGGCAAAACCGTCGGCCTCGATGAGATACGAGCTACAAGCTCGGCCGGGCCGCGGAATCGACGAACTCGATCCAAGGACCGTTAGCGAGCGCTCGCCCAAATTCAAACGACCGGGCCGCTACCGCGATTCGATTCGAGCAAGCACGTCCGCGGCGTGACCTTCGACGGACACTTTCGGCCAAACGTACACGATCGTTCCGGTGGTGTCGACCAGGAACGTCGAGCGTTGCACGCCGAGCGACTTCTTTCCGTACATATTCTTTTCGACGATCGTCCCGAACGCATTGCAGACCCGCTCGTCGACATCCGCCAGCAGACGGTACGGAATGTCGTACTTCTCTTTGAAACTCTCGTGCGAATCCGACGAGTCCCGGCTAACCCCGACGATTTCAGCGCCGGCTGCTTTGAAGCGGTCGTACGCTTCGGCGAACTGCTTGGCTTCGCTCGTACAGCCGGGCGTGTCGTCTTTCGGGTAGAAGTACAGCACCAACGTGTCACCGAGCAGGTCGCTCGTCCGTATCATCGTGCCCGTATCGTCCGCGACGGCAACGTCGGGCATTTTCGCACCTCGTTCGAGCAACCTGGTCTCCCTTCAAAATGACGGTCCGGAGGATAAGAACGTCTGATTGCGACGCCCACGTCGGGTTCGTCCTTTGTGCGCTCGCGGTCCGAGCCGGCCCATCCGCTCGCCCGCGCGCTGGCGCGGCGGTTGGGACGGCGCGCGAGCCCGGTTCCCCCCCGCGTGCTGCTTCTGGGCGCCGGCCGGGGACGGAACCTGGCGCCGCTGTTGCGGGCCGGCGCCGCGGTGGACGCCCGTGACGCCGACGCCGATATCGGCCGGCTTCCGCCGGGAGGGTTCGACGCCGTGCTGACTACCCACGCCCTGCTCCACGGCGAACCGGCAACCGTAGCCGCTCGCCTTGAAGCCCTCGGGTCGACGCTGGTGGACGGGGGTCTGCTCTACGCAACCTTCGGCTCCTGTGCAGACCCGCGCTACGGACGGGGCGACCGGACGGCGGGCGGCGCTTGGGCCGAACGCGACGGCCCGGAAGCCGGGGTCGCGCATGCATACTTTACGCGCTCGGCGCTCAGGGCGATGCTCCAGGCCCACTTCACGCTCGAACTCCTGCGCGAGCGCGAGGTGGGCGCGATGGTCGGCCGTTGGGCCCACGCGGCCGCGCCCCCCGGCCAACGCGTTCATTGGTTTGTGGCGGCGCACGTCGAACGCGGTGGCGACGTCGATTGATGAACCGCGCCTTAGATTTCGCTTGCCCCGCCGGGACCGGCGCGCCGCGCCGGCCGAACCACCTCCGGAGCGTCGGTCTCCACTCCGGTCTCGAGGTATCGTCCATGTTCAGCGCTTCCTTGGTCTTCGACGCGCGACGCGCGGCGCTCTGCGGCATGTTGCTCGCAGCCGTTTCCTTGACGGCCTGCGGCGGGTCAAGCGGATCTTCCACGACACTCCCGCCCCCGCCACCACCCCCCAAAAACCTGCCGCAGCACATCATCGTGGTCGTGCAAGAGAACCGCACGGTCGACAATCTCATGCAAGGATACCCGGGAGCGGATACGGTGAACTCCGGCGTCGACTCCACCGGGAAAACGCACGCACTTGCGCCGGTCTCGCTGGTGAACGGCTTCGATCCCGATCACACGCACAAGACCGGTTTCGTCAACGAGTTCAACGGCGGCGCGCAGAACGGTTGGGACAAGGAAGGCTTCGGCTGCTCGAAGACCGGGTGTCCCGCGAACACCACCGCCTTCGCGTACGTCCCCAAGCAAGAAGTGCTGCCGTATTGGCAGCTCGCGCAGCAGTTCGTCTTCGCCGATCACGTCATGCAAACCAATCAGGGGCCCAGTTATGAGGCGCATGAGTATCTGATCGGCGCGACCTCGGGTCCGCGTAGCCCATACGTACAGGCGGAGAACCCGACCGAACCCGATCCGAAGGGCGGATGCGACTCTAAGCCGGGGACGACCGTCGCGCTCATCAACCTCACCACGCCCTTTCCGGGTGACGAGTCGCAAAATCAGTTCCCGTGCACGGATTTTACGACGATCTTCGATCTGCTCGACGCCAAGCACGTCTCGTGGAAGTACTACACCCCCGAAGTCCACAATCTGTGGGACGCCCCGAACATGGTCAAACACCTGTCGGGCTCGGCCGAGTTCAAGACCAACGTCGTCACCCCCGAAACGCAGATACTCACGGACATCCAGCAAGGAAAGCTGGCCGCGGTCAGCTACGTCGTTCCGGCGCCCTCGGAATCGGACCACGCGCGTTTGACTACGCTGGCCGGTCCCGGCTGGGTGGGAACGATCGCGAACGCGGTAGGCGCTAGCCCGTACTGGAAAACTACCGCCATCGTCGTCGTTTGGGACGACTGGGGCGGCTGGTTCGATCACTATAAATCGCCGCTCCGTCCCGTCTTCGCGAACGACCCGTACGAGTACGGCTTCCGCGTCCCGATGCTGCTCATCTCACCGTACGCAAAGGCCGGCCTGGTCGACCATACACCCCGCGACTTTACGGCGATCGTTCACTTCATCGAAGACGTGTACGGCACCGGACCGTTGCCGACGCTGCCCAACGAGCCCGCTTCGCTCGAGACGTTGACCGACGACCTCTTCTCCGACTTCAACTTCAGCGCGTCCGCGAGCGCCTACCGCCCGGTGAGCACGAACAACTATCCAGCCTCGTATTACCGTAACCGCAACCCGCATTCCGAACAACGCGCGATCGACTCGGAAACGTAGGCGTTCGCGCGCCCTAGCGGCTGCGGGAGGTGGTAATTAGTACCGGGCGACGGCGGGATCGATCGTCACCGACCAGGCATCGATCCCGCCGGCGAGATTGACCGCGCGCGGGACGCCGTTGGCGTTGAGAAAGGCCGTTACGCGTTCGCTGCGGCGCCCGGAGTGGCACATCACGACGACGTCACAATCGCGGCGGACTTCGCCAAGCCGCGCCGGGATCTCGCTCATCGGGATTGCGAGCGCGCCGGGGAGCGCGGCCGTCTGAAGTTCGTCGGGCTCGCGAACATCGAGCAAGACGAAGTCGTCGCCGCGAGCCCATCGCTCGCGCAGTTCCTCAACGGAAATTTCCGCGATCACGCGCGCACCGCCGGTGCGATCAATCCGGTCGTCGGGCTCGAGGCGCTTGCGTACGGGCGTTTCTGCATACGACCCGCCAGATACGCCGCGCGACCCGCCTCGACCGCTTTGCGCATCGCGTCGGCCATCAGCACCGGATCGCGCGCCAGCGCGATGCCGGTGTTCATCAACACGGCATCGACCCCGAGTTCCATAGCGATCGCCGCGTCGGAGGCCGTTCCAACCCCCGCATCGACGATGACCGGCACGTTGGCCCGCTCCTTGATGATCGCGATTGAGTAGGGATTGCACAGACCTAGACCGCTGCCGATCGGTGCGCCCAGCGGCATCACCGCTGCGCAGCCCGCATCTTCGAGCCGCGCGCAAGCGATGGGATCGTCGACGATGTATGGCAGGACGATAAAACCGTCGCGAACGAGTTCGCTCGCGGCGGCGATCGTTTCGGTCGTGTCGGGATACAACGTTTGCGCATCGCCGATGACTTCAAGCTTGATCAAGTTGGTGCCGAGTAGTTCGCGCGCCAGCTGTGCGGTAAGCACCGCGTCTTTCGCCGTAGTGCAGCCTGCCGTGTTCGGAAGAACCGCATACTGCGTGCGATCGAGGTAGTCGAGCAACGTTTTGCCGCTGCGATCGTCGAGGTTGATCCGGCGAATCGCCACCGTGACGAGTTGGGTTCCGCTCGCGGCGTGCGCGCGTTGCATTACCTCGAGCGACGGGTACTTTCCAGTGCCGACGATCAGGCGCGAGCGGAGTTCGAGCGCACCGATTTTTAGCGGGCTATCCATGCTCCAAGCCTTCGCGGATGGCTCTCGGGTTCCGCCGCCAGGAGCGTAGGAACCCGTCTCCTAGCCGCCGGCGACAGCGCGAATGATCTCGATCGCATCACCCTCGGCGAGCGCGCGTTCCTCGAAGGTTGCGCGAGGAACCACGGAGCGATTGACCGCGATCGCGACCACCTCTGAGGCAAGCCCACTCTCGCGCAGAAGACTCGCCACGGTCGCCCCCTCGGCGAGCGCGCGTTCCTCGCCATTTACGGTCGTCTTCATCGTTGCGGACCGTTCTCCGCCGGGCCGCCGCCCTCTTCGAGCGTTCGCGTCGGCGCGAACGCGCCGTCCCCGGGCGCGGGCGCCTTGCCTTCGAGCGCGTCGGCGAGGATGCGCGCCGTCGCAGGAGCCAGCAGAATGCCGTTGCGGTAGTGCCCCGTCGCGAGGAAGTAGCCTTCGAGCGTGGTCGCACCGAGAAACGGCAAGCCGTCGGGTGAGCCGGGTCGCAGTCCGGCCCAGGTTTCCCCAATCGCGAGATCGCTTAGGGCCGGCATGGCGGCTAGACCGGCCGCCAGCAGATCGCGCAGGGCGCGCGCGGTGACGCGGACATCGAATCCGGCGTCTTCAACCGTCGCCCCAAGAAGCAGCCGACCGTCCGTGCGCGGCACGAGGTAGATTCCCGGCGCCCAAACGACCCGGCGAACCAGCGCGCGGGGCGCCGCCAGCGCGAGCATCTGCCCCTTGACGGGAACCACCGGAACGCGCACGTTCGCCGGAACACCCGCCAGCGCCCCAGC
This sequence comes from Vulcanimicrobiaceae bacterium, assembly GCA_039923715.1. Taxonomy (GTDB): domain Bacteria; phylum Vulcanimicrobiota; class Vulcanimicrobiia; order Vulcanimicrobiales; family Vulcanimicrobiaceae; genus JBDTCF01. The sequence goes on along the minus strand of JBDTCF010000101.1, from coordinate 13,752 downwards.
CCACGCACCCGCCGCATTAACTACCGCCCGCGCGGCGAAAAAGCCGTCCGCGGTTCGAATCCCCAGGACCCGGCGCGCGTTCGCCTCGATGGCGACCTCGCCGACGCCTGCCGCAACCTCCACACCCAGCGCCGCGCATGCCGCCGTCAACGCTCGGCCGAGCCTCCGGTTATCGACCTGCCCTTCACCCTCGAGCAGCGCGGCGCCACGCGTACGCGCGCTCAGCGCCGGCTCCGCTTCGAGTGCCTCGGCCCGCGACAGCCAGCGGGCCGCGACGCCACGCGCGGCGAGTCGTGCAACGTGCGCCCCTAGACGCGCTTCTTCCAATCCGTCGTAGGCGACCTGGAGCACGCCGTCGAGCCGCAGGTGCGAGTCGACGGTACTGTTCGCACGCAAACCCTCGACGAACGCGGGATACGCCACCAGCGACTGGGCGCACAGCGTCTCGAGCGCCGGCGACGAAAGCGCTTCCGTGTAGGGTGCGAGCATGCCGGCGCCGGCCCACGAGGCCGCCGCGGCCGGCGCGCGCGCCTCAACGACGCGCACCACCGCGCCGCGCCGCGCAAGTTCGTAGGCGATCCCGAGGCCAATAAGGCCGGCGCCGATGATGACGATCATCCCAGGTCGAGCAGCAACGGAAGGTCGACGCTCGCGAGCGCGCTACATGCCGGTATAGACGGGACCCTCGCCACCCTGCGGCGGGACCCAGGTAATGATTTGGTATGGGTCCATGATGTCGCAGGTCTTGCAGTGGACGCAATTCGTGAAGTTGATCTGCAGACGGTTCTCAGGCGGCGTGCCGTCCGCGTTCGGCGCGTACAGGGGCTCATAGACCTTCGCGGGGCAGAAAAACTGGCACGGGTTTCCGTACGCGGTCGTGCAGAGGTCCCGGCAGATGTTCGTGTCCGAGACATGCAAGTGTCCGGGCTGGTTCTCATCGTGCATCGTTCCGCTGTTGAAGACGTCGGTTAGCTTGTCGAACGTCACCACGTTGTCGATCTTAGCGCGGGTTGCGCTTTCGCGCGGCGGCAGTTCGGAAAGCTTCTTCATCTGCGCGTACCCCTCAACGTTCGGAAGCCGCTCGCGCACGCCGAAACCCCGCCCACCGGTAAACATCCCCAGGCCGACGTTCAGCATCCCGGCCCACATGCCACCCTTAAAGCCGGCGTGAAAGTTCCGCGCCGAACGCATCTCGGCATACGCCCACGACCCGCGGAAGCGCTCCTCGACGGCAGCCAACGTTTGTTCGTCCGTCCGTTCGAGCTGCAGCGCGTCGAAGGCCGTCTCCGCGGCAAGCATGCCGGACTTCAGCGCGAGGTGGATACCCTTCAGTCGCATGCCGTTCAAAAAACCCGCCGAGTCGCCGGTCAGCAACAAGCCGTCGGCGTACGGACGCGGCATCGCGAAAAGTCCGCCTTCAGGAATCGCCTTCGCACCGTAACGCAGCAACTTCGCACCTTCGAGCATCGGCCGAATTGCGGGGTGCGCCTTAAAACGCTGAAATAAATCGTGCGGATCGGTCGTCGCATCGTGATAATCGAGCCCGGTTACGAGCCCGACGTCGAGCACGTCGCCGTTCATGCCGTAGATGAACCCACCGCCGAAGGTCGCTACGTCGAGCGGCGCACCAAGCGTATGGATGACACTGCCCGCGCGGACGGACCCTGGCGCGCACTGCCACAGTTCTTTGACGCCGACCGCGTAGACTTGCGGATCGCGATCGCGATCGAGCGCGAGCTTCGCCAGCGCCTGCTTAGCAAGGGTCCCGCGCGGACCTTCGGCCACGATTACGACTTTGGCGCGCAGGTCCGGGCCGGGTTCGTAGTTTGCTTTCGGCTTGCCGTCGCGATCCACGCCTTTGTCGCCGACCCGAACGCCGATGACCCGCTCGCCCTCCCACAGCAGCTCTTGACCCGCAAACGCGGGGAAGATGTCGGCGCCCAAACCCTCGGCGACGCCGCCGAGCCATTTGGTCAGTTTCTGCAGCGATGCGACGTACTTGCCGGAGTTCTTCAACATCGGGGGAACGACCGGCGCCACGATCTTCCCGTTGCCGGTAAGGAACCATAGTGCGTCGCTGGTAACCGGGGACTCGACGGGCGCCGTCGCCTTCCAGTCCGGAAGCAATTCGTCGAGCGCCCGCGGATCGAGCACGGCGCCGGACAGCCCGTGGTTCCCGATCTCGGCGGCCTTTTCTATGAGCATGACCGAAAGCTCGCGGTCCCGCTCTGCAGCGAGTTGACGCAAGCGAATCGCGGCGGCCAGGCCAGCGGGGCCACCTCCGACGATGAGGACGTCGACGTCGAGTTGATCGCGATCCGGCATGTCATCGGCCTTCGGCCGCAAACCCGGCCGCCCCCGTCGGCGAGCGGGCGACGGCTAGCGTGCGATCGTGCGGAGTTGGGCGAGCAACGCGACCACGGCCGTCCGATGGATCGCGATCCGGTCCTCCCACGGCAAGTGCCGCGGCGACTCGAGCGTCAACGTCCGCTCGGCATGCCGCGAGATCATGTACATGCTGTACGGCAAGCCGTCGAAATAACGGAGTTCCGCCGCGACGTTGGGCAGGCAACGTCCGCGCTCGAGAACGCGCAGAGCGTTCGCTTCTGGCGGGTAGCCGAGATCGAACGCTCCGGACAGCTCCTGCACGCCAAACCCGGCGTCCTCGATTGCTTGCACGAGCGGTGGTCCGTAGGGTGCTCGTCCACCTACCACGGGCTCGTAGCAGTAGAATCCGCGCGCCTCGAAATCTTCGTGGAGATCGAGCGACAGCGCGAAGCGTCGCCCCTCGTTGGCGGCCACGATCGCGCGCGCTTCAGGGGTTCGTCCAGCTTGCGAAAAGCTGCGATTGATATCGTCGCCGGCGGCGTTCGCGCGCGTTCCCCGCTCGTAGCCGCTCGGGTTCGTGCAGCACCAGATGCGGTAAGCAAAAGCCTCGTCGAGCAGCCCGTCGCGGACGATCGAGAGCAGTGCCCACGGCGCGGCCGGCTCGTCGCCGTGCACGCCGGCCGAAAGCGCGACCCATGGCGCTTCAAGTCCGCGTGCGACCTCGAGTTGCAGCAAGGGTCGCCCGCCGCCTTCGACGGCGACGCGGCTCGGGCGCAAGCCGCGGGTGCGCGCGAGTTCATTCCAAGCCGCTTCCAGCGCCGCATACGGCGGTCGTTCGCAATCGGTAGCCATCCCGACCGCGTTCGTTCTGCACGCAGCTCGGTACGACCCAGGATGCCGGTCGCCTGCGACGCGAATGGGCGCGGGTGCCACGACCCATCGAATCGCTCTCAGGATCGCAGGCGCGACGGATCGCGTTGGCCGCACAAGGCTTCGGCACGGCGCGTCCGTCCTCGGTTCCGAACGGCCGCCACGTGCGCGCGCTCTTCGCGCGCTTGAACGTCGTACAGATCGACTCGGTGAACGTGCTCGTCCGTTCGCACTACCTCCCACTCTTCTCGCGACTCGGGCCGTATCGGCGCGAACTGCTCGAACGGGCGGCCTACGATCCGAAGCGGCGCGAACTCTTCGAGTACTGGGGACACGAAGCATCGCTCCTTCCGTTGGCGATGCAGCCGCTGCTGCGCTGGCGGATGGCGCGGGCGCGCGACGGCCGCGAGATGTGGGGCGGGATCGCGCGCGTCGCTGCCGAGCATCCCGAATTCGTGCAAGCGACGCTGGCGGCGGTACGCGAACGCGGTCCGCTTGGTGCGGGCGATCTGGAACGTAACGGTCGATCGGGTTGGTGGGGCTGGAGCAAGACGAAGGCGGTGCTCGAATATCTTTTCTGGGCGGGTTTCGTCACGACGGCGTACCGTCGTAGCTTCGAGCGCGTGTACGATCTCGTCGAGCGGACGTTGCCCGCCGCCGTGTTGGCCCTGCCGACGCCACCCGAGGATGCCGCGCAGCGCGAACTCCTGATGATCGCCGCCGGCGCGCTCGGCGTCGGCACCGAGCGCGATCTGCGCGACTACTTCCGCATTCCGGCCGCGGACGCTCGAACGCGCGTCGCCGAACTCATCGAAGCGGGGCGGCTGCTACCCGTTCGAGTGGAAGGTTGGCGCCAGAGTGCTTATCTGACCGGCAACGTTCGGATCCCCCGCCGAATCGACGCGCGGGCGTTGCTTTCGCCGTTCGATTCGCTGGTGTGGGAACGCTCACGGACGCACGCGCTGTTCGACTTTCACTACCGCCTCGAGATCTACACGCCGGCTCACAAGCGGATCCACGGCTACTACGTCCTACCGTTTTTGCTCGGCGACCGGCTGGTCGCGCGCGTCGACCTGAAGGCGGACCGGGCGAAAGCGACCCTGCTCGTGCAGAACGTTCACTTCGAACCGGACGTGGACCGCGCGGCCGTGATCGATGAACTCGACGAAGAACTCGCGGCCTTGGCATCGTGGTTGAACTTGGGCGAGGCCGTCTACGTCCGACGACCGGAATAGCATTATCCGCGGCACCGAGGGCGGCACTAAGGGCGGGACGCGCGCCGGTTCGTCTGACACAATGACATCATCCGCTCGTTCCGCTCGAACCAGGAGGTCTTCGTGACCATTTCCGCTCGCATCGCCGGGCTCGGGGCTCTGGCCGCTTTGGCCGCCACCTGCGCCGCCGGCGCCGCCGCGCAGGCTCCCGGCGCCGGCCTCGCCGCGACGGTTCCAACACGCACCGACGTCCGCGACCTCGGTCGCGCGCCGGCTACGCTAACCGTCAACTTAGCCGTCTCGCTGCCCTATCGAAACGCCAGCCAGCTGGACCGGCTGATCGAGTCCCAAGGCGATCGCTCGTCCCCGCTCTTTGGGCGCTTTCTGTCCAACGGGCAGTTCGACGCCTACTTCGCACCGTCGAGCGCCGCGTACGCCCAGGCGATCGCGACCCTGCGACACGACGGTTTCCGCGTGACGCAGACGTTCCCGAATCGAACGCTGCTCGACATTTCGGCGCCGCGGGCCGTGGTCGAGCGCGTCTTCTCGACCGAGATTCATCGCGTTGCGCAAGCCGGCGCCGGACTGCGCTATGCGAACGTGCGGCCGGCACTATTACCTGCAGAACTGCGCGGCATCGTCGAGACGGTCGACGGCTTCAACAACCTGCTGATCGTGCGCACGATGGTGCGGCCGCACCACGGGGCGTCCCAGCCGGAAATGGCGCAACCGAACATCGTGCTGCGCGGGCCCGGCGGCGGATTTGGGCCGCTCGCGACCTCGATCGGCTACGACCTGCCCGTCGAGCACGGCAAGGACGGTTCGCAGCGGTCGACCGGCAACGCGATCTGCGGCGATTTCCAAGATACCGACCTCGCAACGTTCATCGCGCAATTCGGCATCGTCCGCGGCGGTCCGGCGACCGTGCGCGTCGCCGTCGACGGCGGCGCGCCGTACTTCCCGCCGGGACACGATCCGGGGAACTGCTCGCTCGAGTCGTCGCTCGACGTCCAAACCATCGTCGGAAACGCGCCTGGAACGGCCTTCACCGAATACCTTATCCCGGACCTCAGCGACCAGCACATCGAGGACCTCTACAATCAAGTCGTGAGCGACAACAAGGTCGACGTGCTGAATTCGAGCTTTGGCGGCTGCGAAGCGGATGACCCGACCTTCGCCACCGCAACGAATAAGATCGCCGCGCAGGGATCCGTTAAGGGAATTACGTTTTCGGCCTCGAGCGGTGACTCCGGCTCCTTTATTTGCGGAAGTGGAAATGGCGCGTCGGCGCCGGCCAGCGGCATCCAATTCGTTGCCGTCGGCGGCACGCAGCTCAGCGTCGACGCGAACGGGAACTACCTGAGCGAGACCGCCTGGAACGGAAGTACCGGCGGCTACTCGGGCGTTTTCAAAGAGCCAAAGTACCAGAAGCTCGTCAGCGGGCCGCTTCCGAACGGCCGCAACACACCCGACATCGCGTTCGCGTCGACGAACGTGGCCGTTTACGACGGCGGCGGGTGGGGCGCCGTCGACGGAACCTCCTGGTCGTCGCCGATCTACTGTGCGCTTCAAACCGAATTGGATCAGATCGCGAAGCGACGGGCCGGCCACATCCACGGACAACTCTATCGCGCCGCGAAGCTACACGGCTACCCGCCGTACCACGACATCACCACGGGAAGCAACGGCTTGTACAACGCTGGTCCCGGCTACGACGAGGTAACCGGCATCGGCTCGGCCGACGGCCAAGCGCTCTCGGCCTTCATCCGCTAACCGGGCGTCACCGGACGAGTGCACTCGAACTCCGGCGCGTCGTTCGCGCGCCGGAGCTTCGGTGCATCACGCCTCGCGTCAGCCGGCGGTCCAGTCGAGCATCGCTTCCCACTCCGAGGCCGGGAACGCGACCTTCGACTTGATGGCCTCGACGTAGCGCCGTTTTCCCGCGCGATTGCCCTTCCCAAGGAAGACCCCGCCGACGAGCCGGCCTTCGTGAAAGAACAGCGCGCGGTAGTGGCCCTTCTCGCGATCGATCTTGCGGACGGTCTCCAAATCGGTGCGGTACTCGGGGGAAAGACCAAACTGCGTGATCGTCTGGCCGGAGAAGAGCAAACTCGAGTACTCAGGGACGTCGTGGTAGCGCGCGTCACCGCCGGCCATGTTGGTCGCGACGACCTTTCCGTGCGCGCCCGCGTTGTTCCACGTACCCATCCGATAGTGCATCTCGGCGGTGGGATCGTAGAACTCGGCGACGTCGCCGGCGGCGAAGATCCCCTTGACGTTCGTTTCAAGCCGGTCGTCCGTCACGATTCCCGTGCGAATCTCAACGCCGGTTCCTTCGAGCAATTCGCAGTTCATCGTCAGGCCCAGGCCGATGCCTACGCAGTCGGCGGGAATCTCGAGGCCGCCCTTGGTGATGACCTTCGTCACGACACCGTTCGAACGGACGAAACGGGCGGCTTCTTCTTCGTAGTGGACGTGGACGCCGTCGCCGCGGGCGGCCTGGTCGACCATCTCGCCGGCGATCTCGTCGAGCATGCGCCGCAAGAAACGCGGGCCACGAATCAGCCAGTGCGTCTCGACGCCACGCGAGGCGAACGCTTCGGTCAGTTCGTACGCAATGAACGAGCCGCCGACGGCAACTGCAACTTTCGCGTTTTCCAGACACTCCGAAATCGCCAGCGTCTCGTCGAGATACTGGAAGTTGAGGACGTTCACCGCTCCGGTGGCCCCTTCAACCACCGAAGGATTCGGCCGCCCGCCGGTTGCGACGAGGAGCGCATCGTACGGATAGGCGACCGCGCCCGCGTATGCCTGGCGCGCGTCGACGTCGATGCGGTCGACGCGGGTTCCGGTGTGAAGCCCGATCGCTAACTTCTCGTGCCACGCGACGTCCCGCATGATCACCTTCGCGGCCGTCACCTGCTTACGCAGCAACGGCGGCAACGCGATGCGATTGTATAGCGTGTACGGCTCGTCGGTGAACAGATCGATCGTCGCCGAGGCGTCGCCCTTGCGGAGCTGTTCGGCGCACGTCGTACCGGCAAACCCGTTCCCAACGATCACGTAGCGGCGGACGTCACTCGCCATCTATCGGGGCGACGCCCCCCGGAACCGGCGAGGCGGAAGGGCGGCGGGGCCTAGAGAACTCACGTCCCTACAGTGGCCGTTCCGCTCGCGCAACTCCTTTCGTCATTCGCCGAAGCCGCCGATAGCTACACCCTCGTGCGCCTCGAGTTCGCGTTGCACCATCCTCGCTTACCGGCGCCCCCCGTTCTCGAACGACTTACCGACCCATCCGAAGGTGGTGCGCGCGACCGCTGGGACGCGATCGAGCTGCAGCTCGAAGGAACGCGGCGCTACTTGCGGGTCCTCGAGGAACGCCGCGGGAAGCGAACCGCCTACGACCGTCCGTTCGCTCGCCTCGAGCGCTCGATTCGAGAACTCGACCAGTTCGCACGCGCGGTCCGTTGGGCGATGACCGTCGAGGACCGTCGCTCGTAATCTTACCGCTCAAACCAACAAGGACGGAACGATGAATTTCAACGAAACGATCGAGCGCGCACTCGCGCAGGCGCGCGAACTCCAGCGAACCGTCGGCGACGCCGTCGGGAAGGCGCACGAGCACATGCAGCCGCTGATTAAGGAGAGCGTCAAGCAGGCGCAAGAGCTGCAGACGACCCTTACCAAGCACGCCAGCGAGACGGGACAAATCGCCCAAGAACAATCGCAGAACGCCCTCGCGCAGGTTCAGGACTACATTAAGCTCGCTTCGAAGACGGCGGCGGAAAGCGCCGAACAGGCGCGCAGCGCCGCGCAACAACTCGCCGAACAGTCGCGCAAGGTCGTCGAAGCCGCGACGGCCGCACTCGGCAAGAAGCCCGACGGCGCGGATCCCGGGCCGACCGGCAAGAAGCCCGGCGCGTAAAGGGCGCCGGCAGGCTCAGCCGGCGAGTCCCAAGCCGAGCATCATCCTGTAGCCGACTTCCAGCGCGCGCTCGTCGACGTCGAAGCGCGCGTTGTGGTGTGGAAATGCCGAGCCCGGACCGCCGCGCGCACCGACGATGAAGTAGGCGCCGGGTCGCACTTCCTGCATGAACGACATGTCCTCGCCCCACATCACGACATCGTGCGGATCGATCACCGCTTCGTCGCCGAGGGTGGCGCGTCCGACGCGCCGCACGACGTCGTTGGCGCCGCGATCGTTCACGGTCGCCGGGTACGACCAGAGATATTCGAAGTCACACTCGACGCGGAACGCCACGCCTAGACTCTCGATCATCGTCTGCATCCGCTCCGGGACGCGCGCCCGGAGCTGTGCGTCGAACGTGCGCACCGTGCCCAGTAACTCGGCTTCGTCGGGAATGACATTGAACGTCGTCCCGGCGGCGAACTTACCGACGGTCACGACGGCCGGCTCCTTGGGCGCGACCTCGCGGCTCACGATGGTTTGCAGCATCGTCACCAGATAGGCCGCGGCGACGACCGGGTCGATCGCGCCGTCCGGCATCGCACCGTGGCCGCCTTTCCCGCGAACCGCCAGCCGGAAGCGATCGGACGATGCGAAGAACGGCCCGTCGCGGACCCCAATCTTGCCGACGTCGAGCGACGTGTAGAGGTGCAGCGCAAAGGTGCGGTCGACGTGCGGGTTTTCGAGCGCACCATCCTCGATCATCAAGCGGTTGCCGGCCGAACCCTCTTCTCCCGGCTGGAAACAGAACACGAGCGTGCCGGATACCTCCGCCCGCCTCTCGGCGAGCGTCCGCGCAGCGGCCAGCAAGATCGCGACGTGCCCGTCGTGCCCGCACGCATGCATCACACCGTCGCGCTTCGAGCGGTACGTCGACTCGCCGAGTTCCAAGATCGGCAAAGCGTCGAGGTCGGCGCGCAGCAGCGTGACCGGGCCAGGACGGCCGCCCACGAGCGTCCCCATCACTCCCGTCCGGCCCACGCCGGTCCGCACGGCATCGAGTTCGAGCGCGCGCAGTTCGGCGGCTACGAACGCCGCCGTCTCGTACTCCAGCATCGAGAGTTCGGGATGCTCGTGCAGGAAACGCCGGACGCGAATGAGGTCCTCGGTCGGAACGGGCTCGGAGGCTATCATGCCGCCGCCCTTCAGGCCCCGTTCGGGCCGCTCCTCGCCCGACCGGTCGCTGGCGCCGCCTCGTTGGAACGGGCCGGCGTTCGGCGATAGCAGGCGACCGCACGAGGACATCGCAACCTCAGAGTTCTAATCTCGGGCGTTTTGCGCCGAGTCCGGAGGATGATGTCCATGGCAAAGACCGTGCCCGCCGAAAGCGCGTCGAGCTCGACGCTCGAACGCCATGGCCTGCGCGACGATCAGCTCCGTGCGATTCTGCGCAACATGCTCCTACAGCGTCAACTCGATAACCGGGGCTTCCAACTGAACCGCCAGGGCAAGATCCCGTTCGCGCTCGGAAGCGAAGGCCACGAGGCGGCCCAAGCCGGTGCGGCGATGGCCTTCGTGCGCGGAAAAGACGTCCTCGCTCCGTACTATCGCGACCTCGGGCTCGTGCTCGGGATCGGCTACACCCCACTCGAGATGCTGAACTCGATGTTCGCGCGGGCGACCGACCGCTCGGGGGGGCGCCAGTTCCCCAACCACTACACGAATCGCGACCGGGGGCTCCTCTCGATCAGTTCGATCATCGCAGGACACTGTCCGCACGCGGTCGGCGTCGCATACGCCTTCAAGTTTCGCAAGGAGAACGATCGCGCCGTCCTGTGCACGACCGGCGAGGGTGCCACCAGCGAAGGCGAATGGCACGAATCGGTCAACTTCGCGGCCGTTCACCAGCTGCCGGTCGTATTCTTCGTCGAGAACAACGAGTTCGCGATCTCGACCCCGCAGCGCATGCAGATGGCGGTCGAGAACGTCGCCGACCGTGCCCCGGGCTACGGCATCCCCGGCATCGTCTGCGATGGGTATGACCCGCTCGCTACCTACGCCGCCGTTAAGGGCGCGATGGATCGCGCGCGGGCTGGCGGCGGACCGTCGCTCGTCGAGGCCAAGGTGTTTCGGTACCTCGCGCACTCGACCGACGACGACGACCGCACGTATCGCGATCGGGCCGCCATCGAAGAGGCGCGCAAGAACGATCCGGTTCCGCGCTTCGAACGCCTGATGCTGGCCGAGGGACTGGTCGACGAGGCGACCCTGGGTCAGCTTAAAGCGGACGTGCTGCGCGAGACCAACGAAGCGACCGACACCGCCGAGGCGGCGCCGTATCCGAATGCAAGCGATCTCTACACGAACGTCTACGAAGGGGCCTACGAACCGTGGCTGTGATGAACAACGTCGATGCCGTCCGCGCGACCCTGCACGACGCGCTGCTGGCCGACGAGCGCACGTTGATTATGGGCGAAGACGTGGGTGCGCGCGGCAACGTCTTTCTGATCACGAAAGGGTTTCTCGAAGAGTTTGGGCCCGAACGTATTCTCGACACGCCCCTGGCCGAGGCCTCGATCGTCGGGGTGGCGGTCGGCATGGCGATGGAAGGCCTGCGCCCGATCGCAGAGATCCAATTCGCCGACTTCATCTATCCGGCGTTTAACCAGATCGTCGGCGAAGCGGCCAAGACGCGCTATCGCTCGAACGGCGACTACACCTGTCCGCTCGTGATTCGCACGCCGTACGGCGGCGGCGTCCGCGGCGCGCTCTCGCACTCCGTCTCGATCGAAGCGCTGTTCTACCACGTGCCGGGCCTCAAGATTCTCGCCCCTTCGACGCCTGCAGACATCAAGGGCTTGTTGACTGCGGCGATCGAGGATCCCGACCCGGTCCTCTTCCTCGAACACAAGAAGACATACCGTTCGATCAAGGGCGAAGTCCCCGACGGCCACTACGTTCTGCCGATCGGTAAAGCCGACGTCAAGAAAACCGGCTCGCACGCGACCGTCGTCTCGTACGGCTACAACATGCATCAGGCGCTCGACGCCGCGAATCGCCTCGAGGCCGACGGGATATCGATCGAAGTGATCGACCTGCGCTCGATTCGTCCGATGGACCGCCAAACGATCCTGGCCAGCGTCGTAAAGACGCGCAAGCTCTTGATCGTCCATGAAGACAACAAGTTCGGAGGCGTCGGCGCCGAGATCGCCGCCATGGTCGCCGAGGAAGCGTTGTTCGATCTCGATGCGCCGATTCGGCGGCTCTGCGGGCCCGACGTGCCCGCCATGGGCTACGCGCATCCGCTCGAAGACGAGTTCATGGTTTCGACCGACCGCATGGCGCAGACGATGCGCGAACTCGTGGAGTTCTAGACGATGGCGACCACGATTACCATGCCGCAGCTCGGTGAAACGGTCACCGAAGGTACCGTTGCGCAGTGGCTCAAGCAGCCCGGCGACGCGGTGGAGAAGTACGAAGCGTTCGTCGAGGTCTCGACCGACAAGGTCAATGCCGAAGTTCCCTCGCCGGTCACGGGCGTGATCCGCGAGTTGATCGTCAAAGAAGGCGAGACCGTGCCAACGGGCGCGCCGATCGCCATCATCGACGAAGTCGGCGCGGCCACTGCACCGAGCGAGCAGGTCGCGGTTGGCCACACCGCCTCGACTGCGGTCCCTTCACCTCCGGCCGCTGCGCACGCCAACGGCGCGCGTAACGGGGCGGCAACCAACGCGCCCGAACTCCTGCGCCGCGTCTCGCCGGCGGTCCGCCGGCTCGCGCGCGAGCACGCCATCGATCTGACTGCCGTTCGCGGCAGCGGCACCGGCGGTCGCATCACCGCGAACGACGTGCTCGCCGCGGCCAGCCAAGGCCCCGCTTCCGTCGTCGGTGCGGCGATTCTCGAAGCGCCCGTCGCGCCACCCGCGCCGACGCAGCGCGCTCCGCAACCCGTACGCGCGACCTACGTCGCGCCGATTCCGGGTGAGACGATTCCCTTCACGCAGGCGCGCCGCATCATCGCCCAGCGCATGGCCGAATCCAAGCGGACGATCCCGCATGCTTGGACGATGGTCGAAGTCGACGTCACCAACGTCTGGAAGTGGCGGGTGCGCGAGAAGGATGCGTTCGAACGCGACAGCGGCGTTAAACTAACGCTCCTGCCGTTCTTCATGCGCGCCGTCGTCGAGTCGCTCGCGCAGTACCCGCTGATGAACGCGAAATTCACCGAGGAGGGTATCGCGGTTAGCGCTTCGGTCAACCTCTCGATCGCGGTCGCGCTCGACGGCAACCTCATTTTGCCGGTCGTGCGCAACGCCGATCAGCTCTCGATCAAAGGCATCGCGCTGGCTGCCGGGGCGCTGATCGATCGCGCGCGGCGCGGGAAACTCGGTCCGGACGATCTCGCCGGCGGAACGTTCACCGTCAACAACACGGGCGCGAACGGCTCGATCCTCTCGGCGCCGATTATCCCGGTCGGCCAGACGGCGATCGTCACGATGGAAGCCGCCGTGCGCCGCCCCGTCGTGCGCGACGACGACGCAATCGTGATCCGTTCGATGATGAACGTCTGCCTCTCGCTCGATCACCGCGTCGTCGACGGTTCGATTGCCAGCGGGTTTCTCGTCGATCTAAAGCGCCGCCTCGAAGCGATGGGACCGACCGGCCCTCTCTAAAAAGAGCCTGTTGGGCTCGACATCATTCCCCTCTCAGAAACGGCCCGAGCCCGACAAACTCCTAAGAACCGTTGCGGCGATAGACCTGCAGCGTTGCGTCGGCGGCGTAGCACTCGCACGCATACCCGAAAGCCGCGGGGACGCTGGCGATGAGGTGATAGTGCTCGGCCAGCCACGGATGATACGGAACCGGCATCAATGGGACGTATTGCAGCCAGACGATCTGCGGTGTTTTCGGATCGGAATCGAGCACCGTTGGCATGTCGCGCGGGTCCGGGAACGAGTTGCGCACTTCACCCCACGAGATCACGAGGCCGTACGTCACGTTCTTGCATCCAAAAAACAGACTTGGAAACATCGTGACGAGGGTCGGCACGTTGCTGGCGCAGACCTTGTTCGCCTCGGCACGTACCGAATTCATGCTCCAATACGCCCACGCGTCAGGCGCAGGCCGGCCTGGGGCGGTGAAACCGACAAGCGTGAATACCAGTGCGGCGAGCACCGCACCCTGAAGTCCGAGGGCCCGGCGCAACCCACTCGGCGTGACGATGCTTCCGAGCAGGACGGCGATGTACGGCACACAGGCGAACGCTAGGATGGCGATGTCGTGCCAACCACCCCCACGTTTCAGATATGCTCCGAAACCGGCGACTGCGAGCGAGACGATGACAACCCCATCGACGACGACGCCGCGTAAGAACGCGTCGCGGCGCATCACCGCGCGGGGATCGTCGGGCCGCGTCGCACCGCGCCAATGCAG